>JBIOTO010000024.1:0-17099 GCA_044865945.1 Solirubrobacterales bacterium | reverse complement strand
TCCCGGTGTGGACGTAGCCGATCACCGGCCGCAGGTCGCGGACGACCTCGCCTTCTAGGTCGACGACGAGCCGCAGCACGCCGTGGGTCGCCGGGTGGTGGGGCCCGACGTTGACGGTCATGATCTCCCGGTCGCGGTCCGGAAGCTCGGCGGCGATCTGGGTGGCCGGCTCAGTCAAAGCGGTCTTCCGAGTAGGTGAAGGTGACCGGCTCGCCGCCGACCGGGAAGTCGCGCCGCTGCGGCCAGCCGACGTAGTCGTCGGGCATCAGGATCCGGGTCAGGTTCGGGTGGCCGCGGAAGACGATGCCGAAGAAGTCGAAGACTTCGCGCTCTTGGGCGTCGGCGGTGGGGAAGAGCTCGACGCAGGAGTCGATCTTCGGCAGCTCCTCGCCGCCCGGGTCGGCGAGCATCGCTTTGACCCGGATGCGCTCGACCCGGTCGCGGTTGATCAGCTCGTAGTGGACAGCGAAGCGCGGCTCGGCCGGCAGGTAGTCGGCGGCGTGGAGGCTGGAGAGGAAGTCGTAGCGCTGGCCCGGCTGCTCGCTCAGCCACCTCAGCACGTCGAGCACCCGCTCGGGGTCGACGATCAGCGCCGCCTGGTGGCGGTCGAACGAGGTCGCCAGCACGGCACCGGGGCAGTCGCGCTCGATTTCCCCCCGGATCAGCTCCAGTCCGGGGGCGTCAGGCAAGGGAGGGCTCCCCGGCGTCGCGCCGCGCTTCGGCCGCGAGGCGCGCTTCTTCGTAGGCCTTCGCGGCCTCCGGACTGGGTTCGCTGCGAGGGCCGCCGCGCGCCCACTCCTCGGTGCCATGGGCGTCGTAGCGCTGGCGCCATCCCTGATCGGGGTTGCCGATGATCTGGCGCTGCAGCTTGGTGAAGCCGTAGAGGACCGCCTCCGGCCGCGGCGGGCAGCCGGGCACGTAGATGTCGACCGGGAGGAACTTGTCGGCGCCCTGGAGCACGGCGTAGTTGGCGAACATCCCGCCCGAGGAGGAGCAGGCGCCCATCGCCATCACCCACTTCGGCTCCAGCATCTGGTCGTAGAGGCGGCGGATGATCGGCGCCATTTTGATGCTGACCCGGCCCGAGAGGACCATCAGGTCGGCCTGCCGCGGCGAGGCGCGCCCGGCCTCGGCGCCGAAGCGGGCGATGTCGTACCGGGCGGTCACGGCCGCCATCGGGATTCCCTCGATCGCGCAGCAGGCGAGGCCGAAGGTGAGCGGAAAGATCGAGTTCGCCCGGGCGACGTTGAGCGTTTTCTCGAAGGTCGTGGTCAGGACCCGCTCTTCGACGTAGCGCTCCAGGTCCTCGCCCTCGAGGTCGCCGCGGAGCATGTCGCGGGCGGCAATCTGCTTCTCGCGCAGGCCGCGGCGTTCTACCTCCAATCCAGGGCCCCCTTCCGCCAGACGTAGACGAAGGCAACGAGCAGGAGGACGACGAAGGTGATCAGCTCGCCGAGGACGAAGAAGCTGTCGGCGTCCTTGAGGATGACGCCGATCGGATAGAGGAAGACGACCTCGATGTCGAAGAGGATGAAGAGCATCGCGATCAGGTAGAAGCTGATCCCGAAGCGCAGCCCCTTGGCCGGCTCGACCGGGATCCCGGACTCGTACGGCTCACCTTGGCGGCGGCTCGCCGCGGTCGGCCGCGCCGGCTTCTTCGGGCCGATCAGGTGATTGAGCATCGCGAAGACGCCGCCGACCGTGAGGCCGAGGAAGGCGAAGACGAGGATCGGGAGGTAGGTCTTGAGCACAGGGACGAAAAGTGGCCGGGACCGCTGTTATACACCGACATTGTGACAACTTGCTACATAGTGCTTTTTCGCATCAGCAAGCCGAATCCCGACCCCTTTAGGCGGATTTAGAACGTGATCGGGCTCCACATCGCCATTGGCGTCCTGCTGATCGTCCTCAACGCCGCCGCCGGCCTCGTCGGCGGCATCGCCTGGTACCGCAAGCGGACCTCGATTTCCTTCTGGTACCTGCTGCGCGCGGCCCAGGTCTCGGTCTTCCTCCAGGCCCTCGTCGGCGGCCTCCTCGTCGTCACCGGCCACGAACAGGACGACGGCCTCCACTACCTCTACGGAATCCTCCCCCTCTTCATCTCCTTCATCGCCGAGGGAGCCCGAGCCGACGCCGCCCACCGCGAGGTGGGCGACCTCGACCCCGAGACCCTCAGCAGCGACGAACAGGAAGACCTAGCCCTCGCGATCGTCCGCCGCGAGATGGGAATCATGGCCGTCAGCTGCGGCGTGATCTTCTTCCTCGGCCTGCGGGCCGCGGGGACCAGCGGGCTCTTCTAGGCGAGAGGTCGATTCTCCACCGTGTGGGTGGCTAAGTGACCACTCGGCGAGTGTGCCGGTCCTGGGAGATCTGGATCGCCGCCACGGCAAGGAAGAGGGTCCCGGTCGCCAGGTGGAAGACGCCGTCGTTGGCGTTGTCGGGGAAGGTGAAGACCCAGCCGGGTTGTTCGTCGAAGAGGGCCCAGATGCCGGTGGCGTAGAGGGCAACGACTATGTAGAGCGTGTAGTAGAGGGCCCAGTCGGGGCGGCGGGCGAAGTAGAAGGCGGGGCCGAAGAGGAGCAGGCCCGAGAGGGCGTGGATGCCGTTGAAGTCGACCCAGAGGACCTTCTCGGTCGGCGCGTCGGCGCCGATCTGGAAGCTCGGCTCGGCGATGAAGCCGGCCAGCGCCCAGAGCAGCTGCAGGGCCGCGAGGATCACCAGCGCTTTCTGCGCGAAGGTCCAGCGCTCCCAGGATCCGTAGCCGGTCTCCATGGTGGGCAAGCGTATCGGCGAGGCGTGTCGCTTTTTGCCCCCTATAGGGCTACAAAAGCGACACTCGGTTAGTCGAGGGGCCGGTACTCGCCGCCGTGGAAGACGAGCGGGTCGCCCGTCTTGGCCTCCAGCGCCCTCACTTCGCCGGTGACGATCACGTGGTCGCCGGCGGAGATCACGTCGCGCAGGTCGCAGGCGATCCAGATCAGGGCGTCGTCGATCGCCGGGATGCCGTCGCGCTCGCTCCAGGCGACGCCGGACCACTTCTCCGCGACCGGCGCCTTGGTCGCGAAGGCGCGGGCGATCGGCTCCTGCCCGGCGTGGAGGACGCTGATCCCGAAGCGGTCGGCCGCCTGCACGGCGAGCAGGGTGCGGGAGCCGCGGTCGAGGCAGGCGAGCATCAGCATCGGCTCGATCGAGAGCGAGGAGACCGCGTTGGCGGTGGCTCCAGCCGGCCCCTCGGGCCCGCTGGCGCTGACGATCGTGACCCCGGTCGGAAGCCCGGCCAGGGCGGCGCGAAAGGCGTCTGGGTCGGGCGCGGGCATCGTCAGAAAGGCTGGATCGGCTCCAGACAATATGATGCCCGCCGCATGCGTCCAGTGCTGATCATCGGAATGGTCGTCGCCGCCCTCGGGCTCTCCGCCTGCGGATTCGGTGAAGAGGGGATCTCGGTCTCCGAAAGCGACCCCAACTACAACGGGGCGGTCCTCTTCTCGACCCACTGCTCGGGCTGCCACACGCTCACCGCCGCCGGCACCCAGGGCAGCGGCAACCGCGGCGAGCGGACCCAGGGGCCGAACCTCGACCAGCGCACCGAGACGTATGACGACGCCCTCTTCGCGATCCAGAACGGCGGCTTCTCGGGGGCGATCATGCCCCAGAACATCGTCGTCGGCGACGAGGCGAACGAAGTCGCGAAGTTCGTCGCCAAGTACGCGGGCTCCGAAGCCGAAGAGTCGCCGCGCCCCGGCGAAGCGGCCACCCCGTAGAGCGGGGCTGCACATGCTGGACCTAAAGCAGATCCGCTCCGATCCCGAGCGGGTCAAGCAGGCATTGGCGCGGCGCGGCGCGGCCGAGAAGGTCGACGAGCTGCTGGCGCTCGACGCCCGTCGCCGCGAGCTGCTGCCGGAGATAGAGCAGGGGAGAGCGGCACAGAACGAGGCGAGCAGGGCGACCAAGGGAAAGAGACCCGACCCCGACACGCTCGCCGAGCTGCGAGAGCTGTCCAACCGGATCAAGGGTTTGCAAAGCGAGCTCTCGGAGGTCGACGCCAAGCTCGGCGAGCTGGCGCTCAGTCTGCCCAACATCCCCGACCCCGACGCGCCGGAAGGGATGACCGAGGAGGACGCGGTCGTCATCCGCGAGGTCGGCGAGCGCCCGTCCTTCGACTTCGAACCCAAAGACCACCTCGAGCTCGGCACCGAGCTGGGCCTGATCGACATGGAGGCCGGCGCCAATCTCTCCGGCTCCCGCTTCGCCTACCTGAAGGGCGACCTGGTTCTGCTGGAGCTGGCGCTGGTCCGCTTCGTCATCGAGCTGGTCCGCGCCGAGGGGCACGAGCCGGTGGTGCCGCCGGTCCTGGTCCGCGAAGAGGCGCTGGAGGGCACCGGCTTCCTCCCCGGCGACCGCGACCAGATCTACGAGATCCCCAAGGACGAGCTCTTCCTCACCGGCACCTCCGAGGTCGCCCTCGCCGGCCTCCACGCCGACCAGATCCTCAACGCCGGCTCGCTGCCGCTCCGCTACTGCGCCTTCTCGACCTGCTTCCGCCGCGAGGCCGGCGCCGCCGGCCGCGACACCCGCGGCATCTTCCGGGTCCACCAGTTCGACAAGGTCGAGATGTTCTCGTTCGTCGCGCCGGCGGCCTCCCGCGACGAGCACGAGCGCCTGCTGGCGATCGAGGAGCGCATCCTCACCGAGCTGGAGATCCCCTACCGGGTGGTCAACGTCGCCGTCGGCGACCTCGGCGACCCGGCCGCGAAGAAGTACGACTGCGAGGCCTGGATCCCAAGCCAGGAGCGCTACCGCGAGCTGACCTCCTGCTCGAACACGACCGACTACCAGGCCCGTCGTCTCGGCGCCCGCTACCGGCCCGCGGAGGGCGAGGCGCCCCAGGTTCTGCACACGCTGAACGGCACCGCCTGCGCCGTCGGCCGCACGATCATCGCCCTGATCGAGAACCGGCAAGAAAGCGATGGGAGTTTCACGCTACCCAAAACTTTGCATCCATACGGCTCGCCTGACAGAATCGGCGCCGCATGACTACGGGTGTCCGCGAGGCCAAGCGTGTGGTGCTCTGCGACGACCATGAGATCGTTCGCGAGGCAATCAAGGCGCGCATGGCCAATTCAAACATCGTCGAAATCGTCGGCGAGGCCAGCAATGGCCGCGATGTCATCAACGCGGTCAAAGAGCTGGAACCCGACGTGCTGATCATCGACGTCGAGATGCCGAAGCGCGACGGGATCGAGGCGACCAAGGAGGTCCTCAAGGTCCGGCCGCGGACGAAGGTGATCATCTTCACCGCCCACGCCCAGCCCGACCTGCTGGCGCTGGCCCTGCGGGCCGGAGCCTCGGGCTACGTCTTGAAGTCGGCGCCGGCCGAGGACATCGCCAAAGCTGTGAAGGCGGTGACCGGGGGCGGGACCTTCCTCGGTGGCGACTTCGCCGGCGGCAAGCCCTCCGAGGTCGAGAAACTGCTTGAGCTCTCACCGCGCGAGCGGCAGATCCTGGAGCTGCTGGCCGAGGGGCTGCGGGTGAAAGAAATCGCCGACCGCCTGCAGCTGAGCCCGGCGACGGTCCACACCCACGTCCGCAACGCGATCGCCAAGCTCGAGGTCGACACCCGCACCGAGGCAGTGGCGCTGGCGGTGCGTTTCAGCTACCTGGGCGCGGGCGGCGGCTCCCTCTAGTCCTTCTTCTCCAGCGTCAGCGCGCAGCCGTTGATGCAGTAGCGCTGGCCGCCTTTGTCCGCCGGGCCGTCGTCGAAGACGTGGCCGAGGTGGGCGTCGCAGTGTTTGCAGACGACCTCAGTGCGGCGCATGAAGAGGCTGTTGTCGGGCCGCAGCTCGACGTGCTCGAGGTTGGCGGGCTCGGTGAAGCTGGGCCAGCCGGTGCCCGAGTCGAACTTGGTGTCGGAAGAGAACAGCTCGGTGCCGCAGCAGACGCAGCGGTACATCCCCTCCGCCTTCTCGTCGACATAGGGACCGGTGAAGGCGCGCTCGGTGCCGGCCTTGCGGGTGACCTCGTACTGCTCCGGGGTCAGCTGCTCGCGCCACTCCTGCTCGGACTTCTGGACTTTCGTCGCCATCTTTCTCCTTTCGTCTCTATGAAAAGAGTACGCCCCGGGTAGCACCGGCCCATGAGCTGGAGCCGTCGGATGCTGGTCGCCGCCGCGTTTGCCGCCGCGGGGATCATCCTCTTCGTCGGCGTCCGCGCGGGCGCCGCCGAGGCACGCGCCGGCTGTCCCGGTCAAGGGGACGCCGGCGCCCCCGCCACCGCCCAGGAGCGGACGATGCTCTGTCTCGTCAACCGCGCCCGCCAGCAGCGCGGCCTCGACCCGCTCGCGGCGCCGGCCTCGCTGGCCCGCGCCGCCGCCCGCAAGTCGGCCGACATCCTCCGCTGCGACGAATTCAGCCACGAAGCCTGCGGGCGCGAGTTCACCTACTGGATCGAGCGCAGCGGCTATCGCGGTTGCCGCGAGGGGGAGAACATCGCCTACGGCGGCGGCAGCTACGCGACCCCGCGCTCGATCTTCCAGATGTGGATGCGCTCCCCGGGCCACCGCGAAAACATCCTCGGCCCCTACGAGGACATCGGCATCGGCCTCCAGGTCGGCCGGCTCGAAGGCTACGGCGGCGCCCACGTCTGGACCCAGGAGTTCGGCACCCGTTGCTAGCTGACGTGTCTGAGATATCCCGACGCTGGTGTGGGGAAATCTCAGACACGCCTAGGATGCGGGCGTGTTCGACGCCTTCTACGAGCGCGACGGCGACCTCTTCCGCGCGACCGAGCTGACCCGCGGCCCCTGGGACCCCGGCGCCCAGCACGCCGGTCCGCCGGCGGCGCTGCTCGGCCACGCGATCGAGGCGCTGCCGGACGACGCCGAGTTCCAGGTCGGCCGCCTCACCTTCGAGATCCTCCGCTCGGTGCCGATCGCGCCGCTGCGGGCCGAGGCCCGCGTCGTCCGCCCGGGGCGGCGGGTGCAGATGGTCGAGGCCGAGCTCAGCGACCCCGAGGGCGAGGTGCTGATGCGGGCGCGGGGCTGGCGGCTCCGCACCGCCAAGCTCGAGCTGCCGGGAGAGGCGCTGCTCGCCAGCCAGCCGCCGGCGCCGCCGGAGGAGGGGACCGACGCCGACTTCTTCCCCACCGAGCAGGAGCACGGCTACCACTCGGCGATGGAGGTCCGCTTCGTCGCCGGCGGCTTCATGGAGCCGGGACCGGCGACCGCCTGGTTGCGGATGCGCCAGCCCTTGGTGGCGGGGGAGGAGCCGACGCCGCTGCAGCGCACCCTGGTCGCCGCCGACGTCGGCAACGGGATCAGCGCCGCGCTCGACTTCCGCCGCTACCTCTTCATCAACGTCGACCTCACCGTCCACCTGGAGCGGATGCCGAAGGGCGAGTGGGTGGGGGTCGACGCGATGACCCTGCCGCGGCACAGCGGCGTCGGCACCGCCGAGTCGACCCTGTTCGACCGCGAGGGGCGGATCGGCCGCGCCCTGCAGACGCTGTTGATCAGCGAGCGTTAAAGGGGAGGCTGGGGCGGAGGCGCGGTCCGTCCGGGATGGAGCCGGACGAGGATCAGCAGCGCCGAGGCGAGGCAGACCGCGGCGGCGAAGATGAAGGCGCCCTCGTAGTCGGTCAGGGCGGCGACCAGTCCCGCGAGCGGGGCGCCCAGCCCGACCCCGGCGTCGAAGAAGGCGGTATAGGTGCCCATCGCCGCC
Organism: Solirubrobacterales bacterium; assembly: GCA_044865945.1. GTDB lineage: Bacteria > Actinomycetota > Thermoleophilia > Solirubrobacterales > 70-9 > VAYN01. The sequence goes on along the minus strand of JBIOTO010000024.1, from coordinate 9,384 downwards.
CCGCGTGCCTGCGGGGTGACGCGACCGAGGGCGATCAGCATCAGCGAGGGGTTGAGCAGGGCGAAGGCGCCGCCCATCAACAGGCCGCCGGCGATCGCGACCGGGAGGCTGTGGGCGACGGCGATCAGCAGCAGCCCCGCCGCCTCGCCGACCGTCGCCGCGATCGCCACCGGGGCGGCGCCCATCCGGTCGGGCAGGTGGCCGAGGGCGATCCGGGTGAGGACGATCATCGCCGCGAAGGCGGCAAAGACGGTGGCGCCGTGGCCGACCCCGCGCGCTTCCAGGTGGAGGACGATGAAGGTCGCGACCGCGGCGTAGCCGAAGGAGGCGAGGCCGACCGCGAAGCCCGGGCCGACCGCCTCCGGGGCGATCAGCGGATGCGGCTCGGCGTGGGCGCGGGGGACGAAGGGGTCACGGGCGGCGGTCGCGATCAGCGCCCCCAGGACCGGCAGCGCCCCGGCGACGATCCAGACCAGCTCATAGCCGCCGGCGTCGAGCAAGACCTCGCCGAGCAGCGGCCCGACGCTGAGCCCGCCCCAGACGGCGAGCCCGTAGAGGCCCAGCACCTGGCCGCGCCGTTCCTCCGGCGCCAGGTCGACGATCCAGGCCGAGCCCGCGGTGTAGACGGCACCCTCGCCGGCGCCGGTGATCAGTCGGGCGACGATCAAGCCGGCGATCCCCAGGCTTGGCAGGTAGAGGAAGCCGCTCAGTCCCACAAGCACTGCCCCCACCAGCACCGTCGGCTTGCGGCCGCGGGTGTCGGCGAGCCGTCCGGCGATCGGCCGCAGCAGCAGGCCGGTGATCGCGTAAGCGCCGATCACGATCCCGACCGCGAGGTCGCCCGAGTCGAGCGGGCCGTGGATGTAGCGGGGCAGGACCGGCAGCACCGAGCCGATCGCGACGAGGCCGCAGAAGGTGGCCGCGAAGACCCCCGCGAAGCTCGCTCCCGGTCGCTGGCCGGCCCCCGCGGCTGGCGACTCGGTCGCGTTCACGCCAGCAGGCCGCTGAGGTTCTCGAGCACGAAGTCGGGCGCCGGGCGGGCGGCCTCGGCTTCCGCTCGCGTGGTCGTGCCGCTGAGGACGAGGATCGTCTCCAGCCCGGCGCGGGCGCCGCCATCGATGTCGGAGGAAAGCCGGTCGCCGACCATCGCCACGCTCTCGCGCTCGCCCAGCGCCTCGCGCGCCATCGCGAACAGGTGCGGCTCGGGCTTGCCGGCGATCGTCGCCCGCCTTCCCGAGGCGGTCTCGACCGCGGCCAGGATCGCGCCGGTCCCCGGCACCTCGCCGCCCGGGAACGGCATCGTCGGGTCGTGGCTGGTGGCGAACAGGGCGGCGCCGTTGTCCAGTGCCCGCTTCGCGGTCAGCAGCTCGTCGTAGTCGAAGCCGCGGTGGCCTGAGACGACGACCGCGTCGGCCCCACGCCCCCCTTCTCCGTCGAGCACCCGGGCTCCCGTCGCCGCCACCATCTCCTTCAGGGCCGGGCCGCCGATCACGAAGACGCCACCGCCCTCCACGGCTTCGCCGGCCAGCCGCGCCACGACCATCCCGGCGGTGACGATCTGGGACTCCTCGACCGCGACGCCCATTTCATTCAACCGCTCAACGTAGGCGGCCGGGTGCTTACCGGGATTGTTGGTGACGAAGACGAGGTGCTTGCCGGCCTCGCGCAGCGCCCGCAGGGCCTCCGGCGACCCCGGCACCGGCTCGCGGCCGATCCAGACCACCCCGTCGAGGTCGATCAGTAGTCCGTCGAAGCGGTCGGCGAGGGGCACCCGCGCAGGCTATATCGATACCGTGCCTGGACCAGTGAGCACCAACGGACAGGTCGTCACCGCCACCGACCTTCGCCGGCGCTACGGCGAGGGCGACACCGCCGTCGATGCTCTGGACGGCGTCACCACCGGCTTCGAGCGCGACCGCTTCACCGCGATCATGGGTCCCTCGGGTTCGGGCAAGTCGACCCTGATGCACATCCTCGCCGGCCTTGACAAGCCGACCTCGGGCAGTGTCGAACTCGACGGGGTCGAGATCACCGGCCTCGACGACGGCGAGCTGACCGAGCTGCGCCGCGACAAGCTCGGCTTCGTCTTCCAGTTCTTCAACCTGCTGCCGGTCCTCACCGCCGAGGAGAACCTGGTCCTGCCGCTCTCGATCGCCGGCCGCAAGCCCGACCAGGCCTGGGTCGACCAGCTGATCGCCACCGTCGGCCTCGAGGACCGCCGCACCCACCGTCCCGCCGAGCTCTCCGGCGGCCAGCAGCAGCGCGTCGCCGTCGCCCGGGCGCTGGTCAGCAAACCGGCGGTCGTCTTCGCCGACGAGCCGACCGGCAACCTCGACTCGAAGGCGAGCGCCGACGTCCTGCGATTGCTGCGCCAGGCGGTCGACGACTTCGGCCAGACGGTGGTGATGGTCACCCACGACCCGGTCGCCGCCGCCCACGCCGACCGGCTGATCACCCTGCAGGACGGGAAGATCGTCAGCGACGCCGCCCCTGGCTCGGCGGACGACGTGATCGAGCTGCAGAAGCGGCTTGACTAGCCTCGGCCTCAAGAGCCTCTGGGCTCGCAAAGTCCGGGCTCTGCTGACGAGCTTCGCCGTCTTCCTCGGCGTCGCCTTCGTCGCCGGCTCGTTCGTCCTCACCGACACGATCTTCGCCGCCTTCGACGAAATCTTCAGCGAGTCGCTGAAGGGGACCAGCGTCGTCGTCACCGCCGAGAACCCGGTCAAGCAGGAAAGCGGCGAAACGCCGACGATCAGCGCCTCGCTGCTGCCGAAGGTGGAATCGACGCCGGGCGTGCGCGAAGCCGCGGGGGCGATCTTCAGCCTCGGCGCCTACTTCACCGAGGACAACGACAAGATCGGCAACAAATTCGCGCCGAAGTTCATCTCCTCGACGCTGCCCAAGCGCCTCGAGTCGCTGACCTACGTCGAAGGCCACATGCCGCGCGGTCCCAAGGAAGCGTCGCTGCAGAAGTCCGACGCCGACGACGCCGGGTTGGAGCTGGGGGACCCGATCAAACTGATCAGCCAGGGGAACCTGGAAACCTTCCGGCTCGTCGGTTTCACCCAGCTCGGCAGCGGCAGCGCCTCCTTCGGCGGCGCCAGCATCGCCCAGGTGACGCTGCCGGTCGCCCAGCGCCTGACCCACAAGCAGGGCCGCTTCGATCAGATCTCGGTCGCCGCCGACGATGGTGTCTCGGCGACGGCGCTGAAACGCCGGATCGCGGAGCGAATGCCGGCGGGGGTGAAGGTCGAGACGGGAGAAGAAAGCGCCGACCGCTCCTCGGAAGAAATCCAGGAAGACCTCGGGTTCCTGCGGATCTTCCTCCTCGTCTTCGGCTTCATCGCCGTCTTCGTCGGTTCCTTCCTGATCTTCAACACCTTCTCGATCACCGTCGCCCAGCGGATCTCCGAATTCGGGATGCTGCGCACGCTCGGCGCCTCGCGGCGCCAGATCCTCACCACGGTGATGGTCGAGGCGGTGGCGATCGGCTTACTGGGTGCTCTGCTGGGGATCGCCGGCGGCTTCCTGATCGCCAAGGCGATCAACGCCCTCTTCGTCGCCTTCGGCATCGACCTGCCGACCACCAGCCTGGTGCTGGAGACCCGCACGGTGGTCGTCGCCCTGCTGGTCGGGGTCCTGGTCACCTTCGTCTCTTCCCTGGTTCCGGCCCTGCGCTCAACCCAGGTGCCGCCGATCGCCGCGCTGCACTCCTTCCGGCCGACTCCCACCCGCAAACGCCGCCTGGTCTACCTCGCGCTCTCGATCCTCCTCGGCGCCGCCGGCCTGGGGATGGTGCTCTTCGGGCTCTTCGGAAGCGGCGGCGCCAGTACCCGCGCGACCTTGATGGGCGCGGGCGCGGTCGCCGTCATCTTCGCCGTCTCTCTCTTCAGCCCGCGCCTGGTCCCGCCGCTGGCGGCGCTCGCGGGCTGGCCACTGGAGAAGCTGCGCCGTCTCATCGGCCTCCTCGCGCGCGAGAACGCCCAGCGCAACCCCAGCCGCACCGCGGTTACCGCGGCGGCGCTGATGATCGGCGTCACCCTGGTCGCCTTCGTCACCGTCTTCGCCGCCGGCCTGAAGAGCACCGTCGCCCAGGTCGTCGACGAAAACTTCGCCGGCGGGCTGATCATCCAGAACACCGACGGCTTCTCGCCGATCCCCAACGTGACCGCGAAGGCGGCCGAACAGGTGCCGGGGGTCCAGCTGGTGGCGACGATCCGCGGCGCCGAAGCGAAGGTGCTCGAACGCCAGGGCCCGGGAGCGACGACGCGGGTCAACGCGCCCTCACCGGACATCGGCGAGGCGCTCAACATCGAATGGGAGAAGGGCGGGCCGAACGTCCTGCGCAACCTGACCGACAGCCAGGCGATCGTCTCCAGCGACTTCGCCGGCAAGTACGACCTCGACCTCGGCGATCGCTTCCAGCTGCTGACCCAGACCCGCGCCACCCCGACCCTCCGCGTGGTCGGCGAGTTCGACTCCAAGCTGGGAGAACTCGGCAGCGTCCTCGTCACCCAGGGGGTGATGGCCCGCGACTTCGACCAGACCCAGGACCTGACCGACTTCGTCAAGGTCGAAGACGGGGCGAGTGCCGGCCAGGTGCAGGAGCTGCTGACCAAAGGCGTCGAAACGAAGTTCCCGGTCGCCGAAGTCCTCAACCGGCAGGAACTGAAGGAAAGCCGCGAAGAACAGATCAACCAGCTGGTCGCCCTGGTCTACGCGCTGCTGGTCTTCGCGATCGTCATCTCCCTGTTCGGGATCGCCAACACGCTGGCGCTCTCGATCCACGAACGCACCCGCGAGCTGGGGATGCTGCGGGCGATCGGGATGTCGCGGCGCCAGGTGCGGACGATGATCCGCTACGAGGCGGTGATCACCGCCCTGATCGGCGGCATCCTCGGCCTCGTCCTGGGCCTGATCTTCGCGACCCTGATCGCCCAGCCGCTGAAGGACGAAGGCTTCACGCTCTCCTATCCCGTCTGGTCGCTGATCGCGATCCTGGTCATCGCTGGACTGGCCGGTGTCCTCGCCGCGATCCTGCCGGCGCGTCGGGCTTCGCGCCTGGACGTATTGCAGTCCCTCCAGTACGAGTAGCCCGAGCGGCTAGGCGGCCAGGCCCATCCTCAGGGCGCCCACCGCTTCCAGCATCGCCTGGCGGGCCGACGGGCAGATGTCGGTGAGGTTGGCGAAGGTGTGGACCAGTCCAGGGTGGAGCCGCAGCGAGACCGGCACGCCGGCCTCCCGCAGGCGCTCGGCGAAGGCGACGCCCTCGTCGCGCAGCGGGTCGAAGCCGGCGATCGCCAGGTAGGCGGGCGGCAGGCCGCCGAGGTCGCCGGCGCGGAGGATCGAGACCCGCGGGTCGCCGCGATCGACGCCCTCTGGCAGGTAGTGAGCCTCGAAGAAGTCCATGTCCGGCCGGCTCAGCAGGAAGCCCTCGCCGCAGCTGTGGCGAGAGGCCATCTCCTCGTCGGCGACGGTGACCGGGTAGATCAGCAGCTGCATCGCGGGGAGCTGGAGCCCGGCGTCACGGGCCAGCAGCGAGGCGACGGCGGCGAGGTTGGCGCCGGCGCTGTCGCCGCCGACCGCGATCCGCGCCGGGTCGGCACCGAGCCCCGCCGCGTTGGCGCTCGCCCAGGCGTAGGCCGCGAAGGCGTCTTCGGGAGCCGCCGGAAACGGGTGCTCGGGGGCAAGGCGGTAGTCGATCGCCAGCACCTGAACGCCGGAGTTGGCGGCGAGGAAGCGGCAGGGGGCGTCGTGGGTGTCGAGGTCGCCGATCACCCAGCCGCCGCCGTGGTAGTAGACGAGCAGCGGCGCCGACTCGGCCGGCGCCCCGTGGGGCACGTAGCGGCGGGCGGCGATCGGTCCCGCCGGCCCGGGGATCTCGACCGCCTCGACCCGCGCCATCGGCAGCGGCGGCCGCTCAGCGACGACTTCCGCCTCCAGCAGGCGGTTGCGGCGCGCGGCCTCGACCGGGACGCCCTCGGTGAAGCTCTCGCTGCCGGCGAGCTTGGCCATTCCCAGCAGCGCCTGGATGTCGGGCGCGAGAGTGTGCCCGTCGATCCGCACCGGCCGGCCGAAGAGGCGGCGCAGCAGCCAGGGGGGCAGACCGCAGATGAGCTTCAGGACGCGGTGCTCGGTGGCGGGAGGGAGACGGGGAATTGCGGCCATCGCGGCAGGCTATCCGCGGGCGGAGTTGGTTGAGACGGATGTCACACAGTCGCGGGCAGAGGCCGACGTAGGGTGGGGGTGTGGAGGCGGCGGCCAAGGCACGGGTGGCGATCGACGGGCTCGACTCGGGCCCGATCAAGGGACTGCCGCCCGGGCCGCGGATGCCGCGGGCGCTGCAGACCGCGATCTGGTCCCGCCACGCCCAGTGGTTCCTCGAGCAGAGCCGCGCCCGCTTCGGCCCGATGTTCTCGATCAAGATCGCCTACGAAGGCGACTGGGTCGTGCTGGCCGATCCGGAGCTGGTCAAACAGGTCTTCACCGGCGACCCGAAGGTCTTCCACGCCGGCGAGGGCAACCAGATCCTGCGCCCGATCCTCGGCGACAACTCGGTCCTCGTCCTCGACGAGAAGCCGCACATGAGCCAGCGCAAGCTGCTGCTGCCGCCCTTCCACGGTGAGCGGATGCAGGCCTACGGCGAGCAGATGACCGAGATCGCGGCCCGCGAGATCGAGAGCTGGCCGACCGGCGTCCCCTACAAGCTGCGGCCGCGGATGCAGGCGATCACGCTGGAGATCATCATCGAGACCGTCTTCGGCGTCCACGATGGCGAGCGGATGGAGCCGCTGCGCGAGGCGCTCCGCGACTTCCTCGACCTGACCACCAACCCGGCGGTGCTGCTGCCGGTGCTGATGATCGGCCCGGACCGGATCAACCGCATCCCCGCCTTCCGCCGCCGGGTCGAACGGGTCGACGCGCTGATCGGGCGGGAGATCGACGAGCGCCGCGCCGCCGAGGACCTGGAGGAGCGCGAGGACGTGCTCTCGATGCTGCTGCTCGCCCGCCACGAGGACGGCAGCCCGATGAGCAACGCCGAGATTCGCGACGAGCTCCTCACCCTGCTGGTCGCCGGCCACGAGACGACCGCCACCGCGCTCTCCTGGGCGATGGAGCGGCTGACCCGCCACCCGGAGAAGCTGGAGCGCCTGCGGGCCGAGGTCTCCGACGGCGAAGAGGAGTACCTGACGGCGACGATCCAGGAGACGCTGCGGCTGCGGCCGGTGATCGTGATCGTCGTCCGCAAACTGACCGAGGCGGTCGAGCTGGGCGGCTACGAGCTGCCCGCCGGCGCCGGCGTCACCCCCTGCATCCACCTGCTCCACCGCGATCCGAACATCTATCCCGACCCGGACCGCTTCATCCCCGAGCGCTTCCTCGACAACCCGCCCGGCACCTACACCTGGATCCCCTTCGGCGGCGGCGTCCGCCGCTGCCTTGGAGCCGCCTTCGCCCAGTTCGAGATGGCCGTAGTCCTCCGCGAGCTGGTCCGCCGCTACGAGGTTCTGCCCGCCAATCCAGCTTCCGAGCGCCCCTTCCGCCGCGCCATCACGGAGACCCCTCGGCACGACGCCGAGGTCGTGCTCAGCTGACGGGAGCCCGCGGTGGGGCTTCGGTTTCCTTCCTGCCGCCCAGCATGACCAGCGGCAGCAGCGCGATCCCCAGCAGGTAGACGATCGCGAGGACGCCGTAGACGCGGGTGCCGACATCGAATTCGTCGATCGCGGTCGCCAGCACGCCGAGCGTCGCCAGCGCCGCGATTGCCGCCGACGCGGCGAGGGCGATCCAGCGGATCGGGCCGCTTTGGCGCACCCAGCCGAGCAGCAGGGAGACCTGGCCGAGGCCGAGCGCGACCAGCGTGGCGCTGCTCGCGAGCTCCCAGCCGGTGTCGAAGAAGCCGTCGCGGTTCCAGATTTTTCGCCCGATCAGGGCGAAAGCGGCAAGCCCGGCGACGACCGTCAGGTAGCCGAGCCAGGCCAGCTCAGGGCGGCGGACCGAGAGCGACACGCCGGCCAGGCCGACCAGGCTGAAGACGGTCAGCGCGACAGTCGCGTAGACCAGTTTTGCGGTGAGCGCGCCGTCCTCGGCGTCGGACATCACCGCGACGATCCCGATCACGGCGATGCCGCACAGGATCGCCGCCGCCACGAACGCGACAAGCCGGCTCGATTGCACGGCCGAAACCTAACGCTCTGAGCTTCTAGCCGTGCCCCGGCGCTCAGCCGCAGCCGGTGTTGTTGCCGCAGCTGGAGCACGTGTAGCAGGACCCCGTCCGCTGCATCATGCCGCCGCACTGCTCGCAGGCCGGCCCCAGTTCCAGTCCCTGCATCTTCGCCGGGCGGACCGGGGGGGTTTCGGTCAGCGCCGAGGCTGCCGGCACCGGGGTGCTTGCTTTCGCCGCCGGCTCGCCGTTGCCGTTGCCCTCGTTGGAGTGGCCGTTGCCGTTGCCCGGGCCGGCGGTGTCGGTCGGGACGCCGAGGCCCAGCTGGGCGGTCTCGGCTTCCTTTTTGCTGCGCACCTCCTGGGTCATGATCCCCAGGTCCTCGAGGGTTTCGGTGTCGTCGATGAAGCGGCTGCCGAGCCAGCGCATGATGTAGTCCGGCATCGATTTGGCGAAGGGGATCTCGGGGTTCTGCGTCATCCCCTCCGGCTCGAAGCGCATGTAGCTGAACTTGCGCACGAAGGTCTCCAGCGGCACCCCGTACTGGAGGCCGAGCGAGATCGCCGTGGCGAAGGCGTTGAGCAGCCCGCGCATCGTCGAGCCCTCCTTGCCGATGTCGGTGAGGAAGATCTCGCCCACGGTCCCGTCCTCGTATTTGCCGGCGGTGATGTAGCCCTCGTGGCCGCCGATCGAGAACTTGTGGGTGATCGATTCGCGCTCGCGCGGCATCTTCTTCCGCACCGGCTGCGCCATCTCCACCTCGGCCTCGGCCTCCTGTTCGTCCTGGGCGTCGGTGCGCAGCGCCTGCGCCGTCTTCGACCCGTCGCGGTAGATCGCCAGCGCCTTGAGGCCGCCCTTCCAGCCGCGGGTGTAGGCGTCGGCGATGTCGTCGACCGTGGCCGTCTGCGGCAGGTTGACGGTCTTTGAGATCGCCCCGGAGATGAAGGGCTGGGTGGCGGCCATCATGTCGATGTGGCCGGTGTGGGAGATCGCCCGCTCGCCGACCGCGACGTCGAAGACCGGCAGGTGCTCCTCCTTGAGGCCCGGGGCGCCGACGATCGTGCCGTTCTCGGTGATGTGGGCGTCGATCTGGTCGATCTCAGCGTCGCTGTAGCCGAGCGTCTGCAGCGCCAGCGGCACCGAGCGGTTGGTGATCGTCATCTGCCCACCGCCGACCAGCTCCTTGTACTTGACCAGGGAGAAGTCGGGCTCGATCCCGG
>JBIOTO010000023.1:0-15617 GCA_044865945.1 Solirubrobacterales bacterium | reverse complement strand
TCGGCCAGCGCCACCCGTTTCCGGTTCTGGGGGATGTCGCCGACCCCGAGCTTCTCGAACAGCGCCCGCATGTGGGTCTTGACCGCGTCGACGCTGAGGTGCAGCTCTTCGCCGATCTGCTGGTTGGTCGCCGGAGTCGCGAACGAGTCGCCGTCCTTGTATGGACGGCAGAGGGCGAGCAGCACCTTGCGCTGCGCCGGCGAGACCGTCGCCGCCCCCGGCACCTCGCCGGCGATCGCGGTCGCCTCCGGCGCGTCCTCCCCCGGCCGGCGATAGACGACCAGGGTGCGCCCGAAGCGCAGCGAGTCGCCGTCGCGCAGATGGCGGCGGCCGTGCACCCGCTCCTCGTTGACGAAGGAGCCGTTGCGCGAGAGGCCGTCATCGACCAGCGTGCACTCGTCCCGCACCACCTCGATCTGCGCGTGCAGGGCCGAGACCTCCTCGTCCCAACCAAGCTGTACGTCAGCCGAATCGGTGCGTCCGACCCAGAGTTCGGCGTTGGCGTCGATCGGCAGGATCGTCTGCTCACCGCCGCCATCGCGGAAGACGAGGAACGGGCGCCCCGCCCGTTCGGCCTCGATCTGCGCCTTCAGCTCAGGCGCGCTGACGCTCGGTCGCTCCATCGATCCCTGATCCTAGGGATGGAAAGCGCGGCCATTTCGGCACGCCCCAGGCACAATCTTTAGTCCCGCAAGCCAAATTGGACGAATGTGCGATTCAGAAATCGCGCTTTCGTCTTCAAGCTGCATCGATGGCGACGGACATACAGGAATTCTTTTTCAACTGGTACCCAGTCTTCGGGGTCATTTTCATGGCGATGCTGCTCTTCGTCTTCCTGAAAATGATGCGGGGGATGATGGGGACGACCAAGCCGGAGACGGTGAAGGCGTCCCGTACCGAGCCGGTTCTCTGGGAAGAGGTGCAGGGGGTCGACGCGGCCAAAGCCGAGCTGATGGACGTCGCCGCGTGGCTGCGCGAACCCGACCGCTTCTCCGCCCTCGGCGCCAAGCCGCCGCGCGGCGTCCTCCTCCACGGCCCGCCGGGCACTGGCAAGACGATGCTGGCCCGCGCCGTCGCCGCCCAGGCCGGGGTCGACTTCTTCGCCGCCTCCGGCTCCAGCTTCGTCGAGATGTTCGTCGGCCGCGGCGCCGCCCGCATCCGCCGCCTCTTCAAGGAGGCGCGCAAGTCCGGCCGAGCGGTGATCTTCATCGACGAGCTCGACGCGATCGGCGGCTCGCGCAGCTCCGGCGGTGGCGACGGCGGCACCAGCGAGCGCGAGCAGGCACTGAACCAGCTGCTGGTCGAGCTCGACGGCTTCGAGAAGGACCCCGGGATGGTGATCGTGATCGCCGCCTCCAACTACGTCGAGAAGCTCGACAAAGCGCTGCTGCGCCCGGGGCGCTTCGACCGCCGGGTGCTGGTCGCCCCACCCGACCGCGACGGCCGCGAGGCGATCCTCCGCAGCCACGCCAAGGGCAAGCCGCTGGCCGCCGACCTCGACCTCGGCGACGTCGCCCGCAAGACGACCGGGATGACCGGCGCCCAGCTCGCCAACGCGCTCAACGAGGGCGCGATCATCGCCGGCCGCGCCGGCCGCTACTCGATGAGCCGCGAGGACCTCGACGAGGCGCTGCTGCGCCAGGCCGTCGGCTCCCAGCAGGCGCGCCGCCTCAACACCAAGGAGCGGCGGATCGTCGCCTACCACGAGGCCGGCCACGCGCTCTGCCGCCGCCTGCTCGGGCTCGACCCGCCGGAGATCCTCAGCATCGTCCCGCGCGGCCCGGCGCTCGGCTTCGTCGCCCACTCGCCGCAGGAGGACAGCTACCTGAAGTCCCGCGAGGAACTGCTCGACGAGGTGGTGACGCTGCTCGGTGGCCGCGCCGCCGAGGAGGTGGTGCTGGGCGAGACCTACTCCGGCGCCGCCGACGACCACAACCGGGTCCACCTAGTCTGCAAACAGATGGTCGCCGAGTTCGGGATGGGAGTCGCCCGCGACCACGACGGGCCGGCGCCGATCGCCCTGCCGACCGGCGACTACGCGGTGTCCGACGAGACCCGCCGCGAGGTCGACCAGGCGGCGATGACGCTGGCGCGCGAGGCATACCGCCGGGCGCGGGCGCTGCTCTCCGCCAACCTCGAGGTGCTCGACCACCTGGCGGTGCTGGCGCTGGAGCGGGAGACCTTGACCCGCGAGGAGCTGGACGAGATCTTCGCCGCGCACGAGATGCGCGGCCTGGTCGAGGCGCCGAAGTCCGGCGCGGCGATGGTGGCGATGAGCCAAGATCCCGGCACCCCGAGCGCTTAAGAACAAATTCCTGGCCAGGCAGCCAGTCCTGCCTGTACCCTTCGGCCGGTGAGCGACGAGTACTACTTCCCGCCCGGCAAGTCGATGGCTCGCCGCGTCCATGGCGAGCGCTCGGTCGGCCTGCTCTACGGCCAGCGGGCACTGCTAATCGGGGCGCTGGAACCGCTCACCTACACCGGCACGATGCTCTCGACCAACGCCGGCGACCATCCCTTCACCCGCCTCGCCCGCACCGCGAAGATCCAGGAGACCGTCTTCCTCGGCACCAGGGCCGAGGCCGACAAGGCGCTCGCCGCGGTCCACCGCCTGCACGAACGGATCAAGGGCGAGCTGCCGGAGGCCGCCGGCCCCCACGCCGCGGGAGCCGCCTACTCGGCCTTCGACCCGGAGCTGATGCTCTGGACCCTGGCGGTGATCGCCGACTCCGGCCGGGTGATGTACGAAGCGATGGTCGGGCGGCTGGCCCCGGCCGAACGCGAAGCGCTCTGGCAGGACTACGTCCTCTTCGGCGAGCTTTTCGGCCTGCCCCGCGACGCGGTCCCGGCCACCGCGGCCGAGTTCGACGCCTGGTTCGAGGGCAAACTCGCCTCACCCGACCTGCACGCCACCCGGCACGCGCTGGAGATGGCTCCGGTTGTCGCCTTCGAGCAGCCGGTGGCGGCGATCGCCCGCGGCAACCTCGTCCTCCAGAACCTGGTGATCAAGGGAACCCTGCCGCCGCGCGTCCGGGGGATCTTCGGCATCCCCTGGAGCGCCGCTCACGAGACCGCCTTCCAGACCTTCACCGCCTCCCACCGCCGCGCCCGCCGCGCCTTCCCGCGACAGCTGCGCAGGGGTCGCAACGACTACTTCTTCGACGCCGTCACCCAGGCCGAGAAGCGCCGCGGGGGCACCCGCACCCCGCTCTCGCGCGCCGCCTGAGCACCGCCCTTCGTTTCCGCCAAACTCCCCGCCCATGCTCGAGCTGCTCGCCGTCGCGGCGGCCGGGGCCGCGGCGGGGGCGTCGAACTCCATCGCCGGTGCCGGCTCGCTGATCACCTTCCCGACCATGGTCGCCCTCGGGCTGCCGCCGCTCTCGGCCAACGTCACCAACACGGTCGGGATCGTGCCGGGCGCGATCGGCGGCGCCCTCGGCTACCGCGACCTGCTGCGCGAGCAGGGCGAGCGCTTCGCCCGCTTCCTGGTGCCGATGCTGATCGGCGCGGTAGCCGGCACCGTCGCCCTGCTGCTCACCTCCGACGCCGCCTTCGAGGCGATCGTGCCGGCGCTGATCGCGGCCTCCTGCCTGTTGCTCCTCTTCCAGCCGCGGCTGACGCCGCGCCTCTCCCACGCCGGCAACGAGCGCTCGCCCTTTCTCACCGCCGGCATCCTCTTCTGCGGTGCGTACGGCGCCTACTTCGGCTCGGCGGTCAGCATCCTCCTCTTCGCGCTCCTCGCCCTCTTCGTCGCCGACACCCCGCAGCACCTGAACGCGATGAAGATCATCCTCGTCGGCTGCGCCAACCTGCTCGCGGCCGTCGCCTACGCCTTCCTCGCCCCGGTCGAGTGGAGCTACGTCGCGGTGCTGATGGTCTCCTCGCTGCTCGGCGGCCGGGTCGGCGCCCATTACGCACGGCGCATCCCCGCGGACCCGCTGCGGATCTCAATCGCCGTCGTCGGCCTGGTCGTCGCCGCGGTGCTCGCGGCTCGGGCGTTCTAGCCCGCGCCGGGCGTGCCGTCAGTCCCGTTCGCCTCGCGTCTGCCGCCCCTCCTCGCGGGCGGCTCGGGTCACTCCGCGGGTGCGCAACGCCTCCTCGCGCCCCTCTGACTCCATCTGACGCCGTCGGCGAACGGTCGCCTCGTCGTCCCGCTCCTCGTCACTCCCCCGCCGGTCGTGTTCGCGCTGGCGCAGGTCGTGTTCGCCTTGGCGCTCGTCGATCTCTTCCTGTTCGAGATCGCGGGCCCCCTGCTGGGCGTCGTGGGCAAGCTGCCGGCGCCCGTGCGCCTCGCGCTCGCGCTCAACTGCCTCAACTGCCTCAACTGCCTCAACTGCCTCAGCATTGTCACCCGCTTCGCGCAGCTCTTCGCGGTGCAGCCGGGCGCGGTTGACGTCACCGTCGGCCTGCCGGTAGTCGAGCTCGCGCTGGTCGCGATCGCCACGGTCCTGGTCGTGATCGAGCTCGCGCTGGTCGCGGTCGAGCTCCCGCTGCGCCGCGCCACGATCACGAGTCTCTCCCATTGCCCAGCCTCCTCCGAACAGTGCTGCCTCACCGCAATGGTAGCCCCTTCGGGTACTTCACATGGGCGGTACTGGGCTCGAACCAGTGACCTTTCGGGTGTAAACCGAATGCTCTCCCAACTGAGCTAACCGCCCGCGTAGACCATTATTGCCGGGCGGCGCGCCGGTTGAACCCGAGGCGGGCGCGAACCGTATGCGGGGTATGACGACTCTGACGCAGCGACCAAGGTTTTGGGTACTCACCGCGGCGGCCGCGCTAATGCTGTTGGCGCTCGTTGCCACCGGCAAGGGCGGCGCGGCTGAGCCGACCGCCAGCGCCAGCGCGGCGAAGTCCGTCTCGATCGTCAACTTCGCCTTCAAACCGGGCACGCTGACGGTCAAACGGGGAGCCCGCGTCGCCTTCACCAACACCGCCAACACGGACCACACCGCGACCAAGGGCGGCAGCTTCGACACCAAGCGGATCGCGCCGGGGGAGACGAAAACGGTGCGGTTCAACCAGCGCGACACCTTCGCCTACCACTGCAAGATCCATCCCTTCATGAAGGGCAAGATCGTCGTCGAATAGCCTCGGCTGGGATGGACGTCCCCACCCTTTGGCGGGCGGCGCTGCTGCAGCTGGCGGCGGTGGCGCTCCTCTCGGTCGCCCTCGGCCTCGCCCTGCCGCACTCCTTCTTCGAGGACTGGGGATGGATCGCCGGGCCGGTGTCGTGGATGGTCTGCGCGGCCCTCACCGCGCGGGTGCTGAGCTTGCCGCTTGGGCCTGCCCTGCTCGGCGCGATCCTCGCCGGGCTGCCCAGCCTGCTCGCCGTGCTCGTCGGCCTGCACTGGGCCGGCGCGGTGCTGGCGGTCGCGGTCTTCGCGCTCTGGTGCGCGCGGCTACGGGACCAGCAGCTTGACGCCGACCTGGGTGCCGACCGGCAGTGACCTGCCGGCCTTGCGGAACTGCCTGACGACTCGCGCGCCGCGGGAGCGCTCGCCGAGCCCGCAGTTCGAGCGCCGCAGCTGGCGGCGGGCGGCCTTCAGGGTGAGGCCGGAGAGGGCGGGGACGGCGCAGCGGAGGACGGGTGGCGGGACTGCCTGTTCGGTCGGCGGACCCATGTCGACGGTGTGGACCTGGATGCCCCCCTCCCATCCCGAACCGGCGATCACCGGGTAGTCGAACGGCGCGCCCCCGGCAGTGGGGTTGCCCGAGCGATGATGCACCGTGAGGGTGATGACGTTCGGCTGGGTTACGGCCAGTGAAGTGGGGACAGTGGTGCCGATCGAGTCGTGAGCCTCAATCGCTTCGATGCTGAAGACGAGATGTTCGAGTTCGGTGGAGTAGACGGCGGCGTGCCGATCATCGACCTGACGCAGTTCCTGACCTTCGTCCAGGTTGACCACCCACGAAAACTCCTCCGGGCCGTCAGGTCCCTGGATCGACTGGAAGGTCATCGCTCCGTCATAGGTAGGAGGTGGCTCTGCCGCTGCGACCACCGCGGCAAGCGCCCATGCCAACCCCACAGCCAACCCCACCCCGAGCGTTTTCCTCACTCCACCACCGCCAACTCCCTGATCGCCTCGTCCCTGTCGGCGAAGACCATACCCGCGTCGGTCAGGCCGGCGACGGTGAAGACCCGCAGCACCTGGTCCGAGCAGCCGTGGAGGAGCAGGCGGCCGCCTTTGTCCTCCAGCTGCCGGCGAATCTGCAGGAAAAGGGCGATCCCGGTCGAGTCGACGAACTCGCAGCGCTCGAGGCCGACGAGGACGGCGTCGTTCTCGCCCGCGACCCGCCGCAGAACCGCCTGCAGGCGCTCGACGCTCCAGAGGTCGAGCTCGCCCTCGAGTTGCAGCTCGCAGCGTTCTGTGCCGAGATCCCGCTCGGCGATCTGCAGTACCTGCTGGCCCCCCGCCATGCTCGTCATTGTCACAGGCTCGCGACCTCGGCCAAACGGGACCTAAAGCCCCAGCTCGCGGACGATCGCCGCCGCCGGCCTGACGTCGCCGATGCGGGCGACGGTCTCGCCGGCGTAGAGCGCGCCGGCGTCGACCAGCGTCGCCGGCCCGTCGTCGGTCGGCCCAGCCGGGGTGAGCAGGCGGCTGCCCGGGCGCTGCCGTCGCATCATCGCCAGCTGCGCCGCCGGCGGCGTGAACCGCGCGCCGGGGACCAGGAGTCGGTTGAGGGCGCGATTCGCCCCTGGCGCCCGAACCAACCGGCGTTCGTCCTTTGACCGGTATTCCCGTCCAAAGGACGAACGCCGAGCAGAAGTGAGCCAACGGTCCGTCGCCGCGTTCGGAACCACCCGGTGCGGCGCCGGCCAGGCGGCGCCGAAGAGATCGGTGAGGATCGTCTCGCTCGCTTCCACCAGGCGCTGCCTGTAGGCGGGGTGGGCGCGACTCTCCCCGGCGAGGAGGAAGCGGGTGCCGGCGACGGCGGCGGTCGCGCCCGCCTCCAGTGCCGCGCGCACGTCGCCCGCCTCGGCGATGCCGCCCGCCAGCAGCAGCGGGTACCCGGGTGGCAGGGCCGCGCGCGCCTGCTCCAGCAGTCGCCGCGCCGGCGTGGTGCCGCGCACGTGCCCGCCGGCCTCGACGCCCTGGACGATCACCCCGTCGGCACCCGCCTTGTTGGCCGCCCGCGCCTCGTCGACCGAGCCGCACTGGTGCAACCAGACCCCCGGCGTGCGGCGCCGCGGCCTGCCCCAGAAGGTGACGACTACGTCCGCCGCCGCCGCGGCCTCGAACCAGTCCCGCCGCGCGAACGGCAGCAGCAGGTTGACCGCCAGCGGCCGTCCGGTCAGCGCCCGCGCCGCCGCCAGCTCGCGGCGGATCGCCTCCGCCCCGGCGACCGCGATCGTCCCCAGCCCGCCGGCCTCGGAGACCGCGGCCGCCAGCTCGTGCCGGCTGATACCGCCGCCCATCCCCGCTTGGACGACGGGCAGCTCCACCCCGAGGCGCTCTAGCAACGACGGCACCCGGCCAGGCTAGCCGGAGACGTCGGCCTCGGCCCAGACCGCGAGCACCAGCCGCAGCCACTCCGCCTCGACGCCGAGGGCCCAGCCGTAGGCCTCGCCCGGCGCCCGCGACCGGTCCCCCTGCCGGACCGGTCGCAGGATGTCGCCCCGTGCCAGCGTCTTCAGGTGGTAGGCCACCTGCCCCACCCGCTGGTCCGTCGCTTCGGCGAGCTCCTTCGCGGAGGCGCACTCGACCGATCCGTCGAGATAGGCGAAGAGGATCCGGCGCCGCAGGGGATGATTGACGGCGCTGATCAGCTCTGAAGCGGTGGGCGGCATAGAGAGCCGGAGGGCCAAGCGGTCAACCCTTTTCCGGCGCTCAGGATGTTAAGGCATAAATACTCTAACAATGGAGTCTTTTAATAGAGAGGCTCCCGGGAGCGATGCCGCCCCCGCGCCGCAGCAAGCCCCGCTCGCCCGAGCACGCAGCGCTCGGCGACGCGCTCCGTCAACTCCGCCACCAGGCCGGCCTCAGCCAGGAGCAACTGGCCGAGGGCGCCGGGACCGACCTCACCCAGGTCGGCGGCATCGAGCGCGGCGTGCGCAACCCGAGCTACACGACGCTGCTGCGCCTCGCCGGCGCGCTGGGAACGAGCGTCGGCGAGCTGACCACCCTCGCCGACGAACTGCGGAGCTGACTGGGCGATCCGCCCCCTAGCCCAGCGGCGTGCAGGGGAAGGGGTGGGAGATGTGGAGGGTGGTGTCGTCGACGAACTTCGCCTCGCCCTTGGCCATCCAGACGCCGTTCGGGCAGCTCGCCGTGAGGAAGCTCTTCTTCCTGCCCTTGTAGGTGAACCGGCGGCCGACCTTGAGTTCGAACTCGGTGACCGAGCCGGAGCCGCCGGCGATCTTCGGGACGGTGGCCTGGATCCGCAGGCCGAAGCGGCCCTCGTGGATGCGGGTGACCGTCGCCGGCACGACGATCGCAGTCGGCGCCGGCACGTTGACGTAGGCGTGGAGGAAGAGGGTCGTCGTTGGACCCTTCTGACCGCCGTTGAAGAGGACCAACGGGCCGGTCGAGCGGAACGGCGGCTGTTCGGGGAAGGCCACCTCGACTTCGGCCTTCCCCGAACCGACGATCGCCTCGCCGCAGGCGCGTTTGGCTGCCGCTGAACTGGTCGCCTGAAGCTGTCCCATCCGGCAGGTTGGCAGGCCGACCGGGTCGATCGAGACGTTCTTCTCGATTTTCATGTCCATCGATTCGAAGGCGGGCGGATGGCTGCCGTCGCGGGTGCTGATTGCGGCGTTGAGGCGGGCGGTGACCGGTGCCTTGCCGTGCCGGGGCAGCTTGGTCGGGCTGATGCCGCCGTCGTCGGCGACGCAGATGTTGCCGGCGCACCAGACTTTCCGGTTGGGGCTGCCGGTCGCCGCCGCGGCGATGAGGAGGGCGAGGGCGGCGGCGAGGAGGCTGAGGCGGATCGGGAATCGGTTCATGGTCCGATCCTGCGCCCCGCGGGGTGTCGCGACCTCCCCGATGTGGGCCCTTCGGGGCGAGCGGACTGACCAGTTTGGGGAGGCGCCGCGCGGGCTACTCGTCGAGCCGCAGGGCGATCTCGAGGTCCGCCTCGGCGCCCTTCAGCGGCCGGCCGAGCAGCTCCTCGATCGCGCCGAGGCGGTTGCGGACCGTGCGCCGGTCGACCCCCAGCGCCGCCGCGGTCGAGGAGACGTTGCGCTCGGCCTCGAAGTAGGCGCGCAGGGTGGCGCGGGCGACCTTGCCCCCGTCGCGTGCGCGCTCCAGCGGCGCCAGGTAGAGCTGGCGCAGCGAGGTCGCGATCAGGTCGTCGCTGGTGATCGCCGCCAGCAGAGCGACGTCGGCGTAGCGGACCACCGGTTCGCCCTGGCGTTCGGCGATCGGCAGCGCCGCCTTCGCCTGCAGGTGGCTGAAGCGCCAGCCGCCGAGACCCTCACCGGGCTCGCCGACGGTGACGAAGACCCCCTCGGGGATCTCGCGGCCCAGCGCCTCCAGCGCCCGCTCCGAGGTCAGCTGGCGCCGGCCGCCGAGCCAGCAGGCCCAGGTCGGCTCCTCCTCGCGCCGCACCGCCAGCAGCCGCCGGTCGACCGCGCCGGCAAGGTCCCGGAGCAGCTCCTCCGCCCCCTCGCCCCTTGCCATCAGGGCGAGGTGCTGGCCGTCGAGCTCGTAGCCGAGCTCGGAGTGGTCGACGAGCTCGCCGGCGAGCAGGCTTTTGACCGTCTCGCGGCGCCGCTCGGCCGGCGTCGTCGGCCGGTTCTCGGCCTCGCGCGCGTACTCGGCGCTGACCGCGGCGATAAGCCGGTCGCCGACGGTCGCCTGCGCCGCCAGCAGCTGGCGCAGGGCCGAACTGGGCACCTCGGCCCGCTCGGCCTCGTTGACGAGAAAGTCGCCGAAGAGGACGTTGCCGGCGAAGTAGCGGCGCAGGACGGTGTCGAGCGAGACCCCGTCGCGGGCGTCGAGCCGGGCGTGGGCGAGCAGGGCGGTCGGGATCGGCGGCGCCTGGCGTTCGCCGGCCTCCAGCACCGCCAGCCGGTACTCGATCGCGGCGGCCATGGCGCCGTTCAGTCCCTGCAGGTAGGAGGGGTCGGCGACGTTGCGCGGGTCGGAGATCGAGTAGACGCGGGTCGCGACCGCGCCCTGCAGCTCCGCCAGCCGCTCCCGCAGCCGGGCCGCGAGCGCCATCCTGATCTCGGTCGCCGAGGTGGTGTGGGCGGAGCGCGTCATGATCCCCCGCAATCGTGGCACGACTGGCAAGCAGGAGCCTCGTCTTCGCGGCGCTGGTCTCGGTCGCGGCCCTCGCCGCGCTCACCTCCTGCGGGTCGCCCTCGGAGGAGGGAGAGGCGGGCGTCGGCTTCGCCGGCTGCGGGCCCGAGGGCGTCGCCCACCACCTAACCGGCTTCCTCAACGCGGTCAGCGCCCGCCAGGACGAGCGGGTCCGCCGCTACATCTCGCCGCGCGGCGAGTTCGTCAGGTTCACCCTCTACGACTGGGTGACGCCCGGCGGCGGCCGCGACGACTCCCACAGCCCGGGCGAGCTGCACGACAGCCTCGTCGCGGCGATCCCGAAGAACCACGTCGCCGCGATGCTCGCGGTCGAGGTCGGCGAGGTCGCCCCGTTCGCCGCCGCATACGAAGAGCGCGCCGGCCCGGGCGAGACGGCGGGCGTCCAGGTCGCGGCCCGGATCGGCGAGGACCGCTTTCTCTCCGGCAAGTTCGGGATCGAGTGCGAGAGCGGCCGCGTCTACGCCGGGGCGACGAACCTGCGCCATCACCTCGAGCACCCCACCGCCTGCGGCCGGGCGCTCGGTGCCGGCGCCGAGCCGGCGTTCTGCCGAATCGACTAGCCGAGGCGCCACATGGGGTATCAGTAGTCAAACCCCGAAGGAGGAACCGAGATGAACCTGCCTCCCGTCGTGCCGCCAGAGGAGTGGAACGCCGCCCGCGAGGAACTGCTGGTCAAGGAGAAGGAACTGACCCGCGCCCGCGACGCGCTGGCGGCCGAGCGCCGGCGGATGCCGCGCATGGAGGTGACCCAGGAGTACCGCTTCGAGGGACCTGCTGGGTCGGTGAGCCTCGAGGACCTGTTCGCGGGGCGCAGGCAGCTGATCGTCTACCGCTTCTTCTTCGATCCGGATGTCGACGGTTATCCCGAGAAGGGCTGCCCCGGGTGCTCGTTCGTCGCCGACCAGGTCGCCCACCTGGCCCACCTCAACGCCCGCGACACCACGCTCGTCTTCGTCTCCCGCGCACCCCAGGCCGAGATCGCGCGCCTGAAGGAGCGGATGGGCTGGGACATCCCCTGGTACACGCTCACCGACGGCTTCGACGCGGACTTCGACGTCGGCGAATGGCACGGGACCAACGCCTTCCTCCGCGAGGGCGGTGAGATCTTCCGCACCTACTTCATCGACGGCCGGGGCGACGAACAGATGGGCAGCACCTGGAACTACCTCGACATCACCGCCCTGGGGCGCCAGGAGACCTGGGAGGACTCGCCGGAGGGCTACCCGCAGACGCCGCCCTACCAGTGGTGGAACCGCCACGACGAATACGGCGACGGCGCCGCATAGCCCACAGCCAACCGGGGTACCCAAAGCCAGAACCCAAGAGAAAGGCTTTAAAGATGGGAATCCTCGACAAGATCACCGGCAGAGCGAAGCAGGCAGCGGGCGACATAACCGACGACGCCTCCCTCCGCCGCCAGGGCAAACGCGAGGAGCGCAAGGGCGAGAAGAAGGACGAGCTCAACCACGCCCAGGAGAAGACCGAGGAGAAGGCCGAAGAGGTAGCCGACCTCGAGCGCAAAACCTGAGTAGCGACGGGCGACTCTTCGTCATGTGACAACTGTCGTAGTCGCGGGCTCGGCGCGCCGAAGCGTCGAGGCTCGTGGCGACAGTCACCAAATCCAGCCGCCTCATGACGAAACACCCAGCAGTTCAGCGGCCACACTTTTCAGCCACCCCGTTTAGCCTGGCACCCATGCTCAGACTCACCCGCCAAGCCGCCCTCCTGTTTGGCGCCTACGCAAGCCTCCTCCTCGCCGTCGGCGTGGCGGGGTTTCTAGCCAGCGCGATCGGAATCTGGGCAGCGATCCTCTGGGGCGCTGTACTTGTCGCCGCGCTGGCCCTAGGCGGACGCCGGCGGTTCCAACGGTCGCCCGGGGACGGATACCCAACACGCTCCGGACCCTCGGCTTGAAAGACCGGCACTGTTTGCTTCGAGGGCGCTCTGGCAAGCCAAACTCACCCCCAGAAAACAGTGAAGGGACCGTCCAAGGGACCGAAATTCGGCCGACTTTCGAGAAGGGCTCCGCTAAGCCTCCCTTTCCTGCCGTTCGCGCTCTAGGAGGAAGTCATCGAGCTGGTCGCGTGCGCGCTCGAGCTCACCAGGAATAACGTGGGTGTAGCGGCGAAGGGTGATCGGCGCGGCGTCGGGGTGGAGATGGCGACCGGGCGCCTTGTGGCCCATGAAGACCGAGGCGACTTTCGGCGAGACGCCTGCGTGGTCGAGCCAGGTAGCCGCCGTTGGCGGGAGTCCTGCAGACCGATCGGAGTGAGACCGGAGTCTTCCCACAATGGGATGACGCGCTTCTGGAGCTGATCGAGAGAGACCATGCCTGAGCGAGATTCCCGCCGCGGCGGACACACTCGCCCGTCTGTCGGTCTCCCCCGCCTCACCCACTCCACCTCCAGCCGCGCAAATAGCGTTTGGCGGGGCGGCACCGGCTAGAACCCCAGGAGACCAGGTTCGCGACCACGGCCGCCATCTCGCCAGGCCGCTCGACTCACACCGACGGACGATGCTCGTGCCAGCGACGCTCGACCTCGAGCTGGGCGCCCAGCCCGAGAAGGAGTGCCTCGCTATTGGCCGATCCGAGCAGCTGGGCGCCGAGCGGGAGTCCATCTGGAGTGAAGCCCGCGGGGACGTTGAGCCCGGGCCAGCCGAGGATGTTCCAAGGCCAGGCGTAGGGGCAGGCCGCGACGATCCTCTTGTCGGTCTCCCAGCTGCTGAGCCCGTCGCAGGCGCCGATCGGCAGCGGTGGTTGGGCGGTGGTCGGGGCAAGGATGACGTCGCAGTCGCGGAAGACTCTCCCGACCCGACGGCCGGCGAACTTCTCGGCGAGGTGGGCGAGGGGGAGCAGTGGCTTAAGGACGCGGCCGAGGCGAGCCGCGTGGTGAGTGCGCGGATCGAGCAGAGAGGGGTCTGGCGCCCGTCCCGCCCACTCGCGGATCCCGACCATCGAGCGGGGCATGATGCTGGCGCCCGTCGCCAGCCCGTAGGGGACGTCGACCGGCTCGACCCCATGGCCGAGACCTTCAAGGGTCGAGGCCACCCCTTCGACCGCGGCTCGGACCACCGGGTCGAGGGGCGCGGGAGAGCCGCTGAAGGGGACGTTGAGGGCGAGCGCGATCCGCAGCCGGCCGGGATCCCGGGTCGCCGCCGTGGCGAAAGGCTCCGGTGGCGCGGGCGGGCTATGCAGATCGCCGGCGACGCTGCCGGCGAGCACGTCGAGCAGCATGGCGGCGTCGGCGACCGTGCGGGCCAGAGGCCCGTAGGAGGTAAGGCCGTTGAACGACTCCGGCGCGGGCCAGGTCGAGACCCGCCCGCGCTGCGGCTTCAGCCCGACCAGGTGGGTCCAGGCGGCCGGGATTCGCACCGAGCCGGCCCCGTCGGAGCCGACCGCGGCCGGCAGCAATCCTGCCGCGACCGCCGCGGCGGACCCCCCGGAGGAGCCGCCGGGGGAGTGGTCCCGGCTCCAGGGATTGCGGGTCGCGCCAAAGGCGGGGCCCTCGGTGAAAGGCCACTGGCCGATCTCCGGCGTGTTGGTCTTGCCGACGATCACCGCCCCCGCCGCCCGCAGCCGCCGCGCCACCTCGCCGTCCTCCGGGCAGGGCTCGAACTCGCCGGCGCAGCCGAAGGAGGTCGGCTCGCCGGCCAGGTCCATGTCGTCCTTGATCGCGATCGGCACCCCCAGCAGGGGCAGCCGTTCACCGGCGGCCAGCTTCCGCTCCGCCTCTTGCGCCTCCGCCACAGCCGCCTCCGGGCACAGCAGCCGGAAGGCGTTGAGCGACGGCTGGGACCCTTCAATGCGCTTCAGGGTCAACTCGAGCAGCTCCACCGCGCCCAGCTCCCCGGCGGCCAGCATCCCGGCCTGCCGAGCGAGCCCGAGGAACGCCAGCTCGCCGTCTCCCTGCGCATCTGTATTAACCGTCAATTCAATAAGAGCTGGATTGATATCAGCTTGTTGAATCGTTGGTCAACTGAGCTAACCTCGCCAGCGTGAAAACCGCCAGACGCTCGCGGATGAGCACCGACGCGCGACGCGAGCAATTACTCGCGGTGGGTACCAAGCTGCTCGGCCGCCGGCCCTACGACGAGGTCTCGATCGGTGAGATCGCCGCCGCGGCCGGGGTCTCCAAAGGGCTCCTCTACCACTACTTTCCGACCAAGAATGACTTCGTAGTCGCGGCCCTCCGCCGCGGCGAGGACGAGCTCGAGGAGCAGATCACCCCCGACCCCGAGGTCCCCCCTGCCGCGCAGCTCGCCGCCGGCCTCGATCGCTTCCTCGATTTCGTCGAGGAACACGCTGCCGCCTACCTGGCGATCTTCCGCAGTCGCGGCGGCGGCGATCCCGAGATCGAGGCGACGCTCGAAGCGAACCGCCAGCGGCGGCTGGGAGCGCTGATCGAAGCGCTTTCGCGCTGGGAGGCCTCGCCGGTCGAAATCGAACCGACGCCGCTGCTGGAAACGGCGCTGCAGGGCTGGATCTTCTTCGTCG
Source organism: Solirubrobacterales bacterium (assembly GCA_044865945.1). Classification (GTDB taxonomy): domain Bacteria; phylum Actinomycetota; class Thermoleophilia; order Solirubrobacterales; family 70-9; genus VAYN01. The sequence continues at coordinate 851 of JBIOTO010000023.1, read as the reverse complement.
AGGGCGCGGTCCTGCGCTGGCTCGAGCGGCGCGACCTCGAACGCGACGAGCTGCGGGAGCTTCTGCGGCAGGCTCTGATCGCCTCGCTGGCGTCGGCTCACCCGAATCGCTGAGCTTCGCTGTCGAGGTCATGCAGGCGAAGGGCGGCTTCGATCTCGGCACCCGATGAAGTCAGCGAGCGACCGATCCTCTCCTCGACGAGGCGAAGGCGGTTGGTGACCGTATGCCGATTCACCCCGAGAAGGGAGGCGGCAGAGGAGACATTCCGATTCGAGGAGAAGAAGGCCCTGAGGGTCGCCCGCAGTGTCGTCCCGCCGTCGCGCTCGCAGGCGAGAGGGGCCAGATAGCGCTCCCGCAAGGACCCGGCCAGCAGATCGTCCTGAAGCACGGACGCGAGGAGCGCCGCGTCGGCGTATCGCACGTAGCCACTGCCCATGCGCCGCGCGACCGGCAGCACGGCCTGGGCCTGACGATGCGTCAGGCGCCAGCCGGCGAGGCCGCGGATAGATTCGCCGAGGGCGAGGCTGGACTCTTCCGGCCAGACGGAGGTGAGCACGCTGTCGACCTCCTCGGTATCGACCGGCCTGCGCCCTCCGAACCAGACCCAGATCGTGTCGTCGTCGGAGCGCACCTGGAGCAGCCTCCGGTCCAGCTGCCGCGCCAGTTCCTTCACCACCTCAGGATCGCCGCCGGTGACAATGGCCCCGAGGTGCCAGGCGTCGAACTCGTAGTCGATCTCGGCCGCGTCCATCAACTCGCCGCTGAGCAGGGCACGAACACGCGCCGCGAGTCGCGCTTCGGGAGTCGCGTACCGCCCCTGCAGCTCCCGCTGGTACTCCTCTGCCATCGTC
>JBIOTO010000022.1:0-6909 GCA_044865945.1 Solirubrobacterales bacterium | reverse complement strand
CGAACGGCTACGAGTCGACCACCGTCGGCGACATCCTCGGCGAGGCGGGCGTCGGCCGCGAGAGCTTCTACGAACTGTTCGACGACAAACTCGACTGCATGGTCGCCGCCCACAAGATCCTCCTCGACGACCTCGAGGAGCGGGTTCGCGCGGTCTACATCGGCGACGGTCCCTGGCCCTCGCGGGTGCGTGAGGGCCTCGAGGTGACGCTCGACTGGTTCGCCGCCGATCCCGAGGTCTCGCGCTTCCTCCTGGTCGAGATGAGCACGGTCGGGCCGGCCTTCCGCTCGCTCTTCAAGCGCGAGTACGCGCGCTTCACGGAAATGCTCGACGACGGCTTCGGCGACTCGACGCCGGGGCCGGACATGACCGAGGCAACCAGCCTCGGGGTCGGGGCGCTCCTGGCGCGGATCTACGAAGAGATCCTGCTCGACCAGGTGGCGGATCTTCCCCGCCTCCTTCCCGACCTCACCTACGACTTCCTGGTTCCGTTCGTCGGCGAAGAGGTCGCCCGGGAGCAGCAGCAGGTAGCCGCCGCTACGAGCTGACGGTCCGCGCCGCCTGCCGCAGCGCCGGGCGCAGCGGGGTGAGCTCGACTCCCTCGAACAGGGCCATGCCCGAGGGGTCGGTGACCGTCGTCTCGGTCGCCAGACCCTCGATCAGCGGCCGCGCGACGCCGGCGTCGACCGGCGTCACCAGCCCGATCCACAGCGAGGAGAGCCACGGCGTCAGCAGCGGCACGGTCAGCCGGCGCGGCGGATGGCGGCCGAGGGCACGGGCGAGCTCGTCGATCATGCCGCCGTAGGTGGTCACGTCGGGACCGCCGATTTCGACCTCGCGGTCGACCGGCAGGTCAAGGTCCGCGGCGGCGGCGAGGTAGGAGATCGCGTCCGCGACCGCGATCGGCTGGGTAGGAGTGGTGACCCAGCGGGGAGTGATCATCAGCGGCAGGCGGCGGACCAGGTAGAAGGTCGTGCGGAAGGACTCGCTGCCGGCGCCGATCACCGCCGCGGCGCGGAAGTAGGTGACGGGGACCTCGCCCTCCCGCAGGGTTTCCGCCGTGGCGTGGCGGCTGTCGAGGTGCTTCGACCCCTCCCCCAGCCCGCCCAGGTAGACGATTCGCTTGACCCCGGACGCGGCGGCGGCCTTGGCGAAGTTCTCCGCCCCTTCGTGGTCGCGCTCGGCGAAATCGCCGTCGGAGCCGCGACCCATCGAGTGGACGAGGTAGTAGGCGACCTCGACCCCCTCCAGGGCGGGCCCGAGCGTCTCCGGCTCCAGCACGTCGGCCCGGACAATCTCGCAGCCGGCTTGCTTCAGCTCTTCCGCGCGCTCGGGGTGCCGGGCCAGCGCCCGGACATCCCGGCCTTCCTCGCGGAGGTGGCGGCAGAGCATGCCGCCGATGTAGCCAGTGGATCCCGCTACCGCGATCACGCCGGCCAACTACCCGGCTGGCGGGAAATCAGCCGTAGCGCTCGCCGGTGACCGCGCGGAGCTTGCTGCGGTCGTGGCGGGCGTGGACGCGACGCACGGTGCCGGAGCGAGAGCGCATCACCAGCGATTCGGTGGTGGCACCGGGGCCGCGGTAGCGGACGCCCTGGAGGACGTCGCCGTCGGTGACGCCGGTGGCGGAGAAGAAGACGTCGTCGCCGGAACAGAGGTCGTTGGCGGTGAGGACGCGGTCGAGGTCGTAGCCGGCGTCGAGGGCCGCCGAGCGCTCCTCGTCGTTGCGCGGCCAGAGGCGGCCGAGCAGCTGCCCGCCCATCGACTTCAGGGCGGCGGCGGAGATCACGCCCTCCGGCGTACCGCCGATCCCCCAGAGCAGGTCGACCGGCGAGCGTTCGCTGACCGCCAGCAGGGCGGCGGAGACGTCGCCGTCGGTGATCAGGCGGATGCGGGCGCCGGCCTCGCGCACTTCGCGCATCGCCTCCTCGTGGCGCGGCCGGTCGAGCATCACCACCGTCACGTCGCCGATCGAGCCGCCCTTGCGATCGGCGATCAGCTTCAGCGTCTCCGGCAGCGGCCGGTCGAGGTCGAGCAGGTCGGCGATCTCCTCGCCCCCGGCCATCTTTTCCATGTAGACGCAGGGGCCGGGGTCGAACATCGTCCCCTTCTCGGCCAGGGCGATGACCGCGATCGCGCTCGGCATCCCGAGCGCGCAGAGCCGGGTCCCCTCCAGCGGGTCGACGGCGATGTCGACCACCGGCGGGGTGCCGTCGCCGATCGACTCGCCGTTGTAGAGCATCGGCGCCTCGTCCTTCTCGCCCTCGCCGATGACCACGGTGCCGTCCATAGAGACCGAGTCGAGGACGTGGCGCATCGCGTCGACGGCGGCCTGGTCGGCGGCGATCTTGTCGCCGCGCCCGACCCAGCGGGCCGAGGCGAGCGCGGCCGCCTCGGTGACGCGGACGAGCTCCAGCGCGAGGTTTCGGTCTGGCTTGGCGGTCGCGGGGGTGGCACCCGCCTCCTGAGAGTTTGACCCCATGTGCGGTGCAGGCTAATCGAAGTAAGGACGTGGACGTATGCCCGAAATGACGCTGACCTCTAAAGAGGCCGGGATGGCGGACCGATTCGGCCAGGATGGAGGCACATGAGCTCGAACGGCTGGGCCTGGAGCTGAACGCCCGCACCGCCGAGGTGGTCGAGCGGATGATGCGCTGGTCGACCGAGTCCGGCACCACCCTCGCCAGGGTGGTCGAAGACAGCTTCGAAGACGTCGGCACCGTCTCCACCGTCGCCGTCGGCCGCTGGATGTCCGGCGAGGGCGAAGCGGTCGCCCGCGAGGTCGGCCAGGAGTCCTGGCGGATCTTCGCCCAGCTCGCCTCCCAGCGCGAGGCGCCGCTGAACGAGGTGACGAAACGCTGCATGCGCTGGCGCGACGCGACCCTCGAGGTGCTGAACGAGAGCGCCGGCGACCTCGACCTGGCCGACGAGACGCTGGCGGCGGCGCGGCGGATGGTCCAGCGCAGCCTCGACGTGACCCTGGTGCGGATGTGCCAGTCCTTCGAGGACGAGCGGAAGCGGGCCAGCGAGGAACTCTCCAGCCGCGAGAAGGAACTCGTCTTCCTCGCCACCCACGACGCGCTCACGGGGTTGCCGAACCGGACCCTGATCCTCGACCGGATCGAGCAGACGCTGACCCGCGCGCGGCTGAAGCAGGAACCGGTGGCGGCGCTGTTCGTCGACCTCGACAACTTCAAGGCGATCAACGACTCGCTCGGCCATGGCACCGGCGACGAACTGCTCTGCGCGGTGGCCGAACGGCTGGAGGGCGTGATCCGCGAGACCGACGCGCTGGGACGGCTCGGGGGCGACGAGTTCGTCGTCGTCGCCGACGGGATCTCGCTGGCGGCTGGGCCGGAGCTGGTCGCCGAGCGGATCCTGGAAGCCTTCCGCGAGCCGTTCGCGCTCGGGCCGCACGGGGAGACGCTGGTCCACGCCAAGACCAGCATCGGCATCGCCACCGGGGTCCGCGCCTCGGCCGAAGAGCTGCTGCGCGACGCCGACATCGCCATGTACCGGGCCAAGTGGGGCGGCAAGAGCCGCTACCTCGTCTTCGAGTCGGGGATGGAGGACGAAGCCCAGTCGCGGCTGGAAATCGAAATGGACCTGCAGAGCGCGCTCGGCAACGAGGAGTTCTTCCTCGTCTACCAGCCGACCTTCGACTTGCAGACAATGGTCCCGACCGGAGTCGAGGCGCTGATCCGCTGGCGCCGGCCGGGCCGCGGGGTGGTCCATCCGGAGGACTTCATCCCGCTGCTGGAGGACTCGAAGCTGATCGTCGACGTCGGCGCCTGGGTCCTGCGCGAGGCCTGCGAGCAGGGGGCGAAGTGGCAGCGCGACGGGCGCACACTGGAGCTCTCGGTCAACGTCTCCCAGCTGCAGCTCGACACCGACGACCTGATCGACGACGTTAAGCTGGCCCTGGCCTCGAGTGGGCTGGCGCCGGAGTCGCTGACCCTGGAGATCACCGAGACGAGCCTGATGAGCGACGCCGAGGAGACCGCGCGGCGACTCGAAGAACTGAAGCAGCTGGGGGTGCGGATCGCGGTCGACGACTTCGGCACCGGCTATTCCTCGCTCACCCACCTGCGCCAGTTCCCGGTCGACGTGCTGAAGATCGACCGCTCCTTCGTCTCGCAGCTGGCCGAGGGCGGCGAGAACGCGATCCTCCTGCAGACCCTGGTGCAGCTCGGCAAAGCGCTGGAGATCGAGACCACGGCGGAGGGGGTCGAGCGCCCCCAGGATCTCTCCGTGATCCGCGACAAGGAGTGCGACAACGCCCAGGGCTTCCTCTTCGCCCAGCCGCTCAGCGCCAGCGACGCGGAGTCGTTCTTCAGCCAGTGGTCGAGCGATAGTGTCCCGGTCGATGGATCGCTGGGGCCTGACGCTGCCGCTGCCTGGACTGACGCTCGCTGACCACGGGGAGCTGGTCAGGCGCGCCGAGGCGGCCGGCTACACCGACCTCTGGACCGGCGAGACCGCCGGGCCGGACGGCTTCACGCCGCTGGCGCTGAGCGCCGCCTGGACCGAGCGGGCGCGACTCGGGACCGGGATCGTCGGCGTCTTCCAGCGCGGCCCGGCGCTGCTGGCGCAGCAGGCGGCGGCGCTCGCCGACGCCTCGGACGGCCGCTTTGTCCTGGGCATCGGCTCCTCCTCGGACCGGATCGTCGAAGGCTGGAACCAGATCCCCTTCGAAAAGCCGCTGAGCAAGGTACGAGAGACGCTCGACTTCCTCGCGCCGGCGCTGGCCGGCGAGCGGACCGAGACCGGCTTCAAGCTGGAACAGAAGCCGGCCCACCGGGTGCCGATCGTGCTGGCGGCACTGCGGGGCAAGATGCTGGAGCTGGCGGTCGAGCGGGCCGACGGTGCCTTCACCAACTTCCTGCCGCTGGCCGGACTGCCGAAGGTGACCGCTCAGCTGGCCGACGCGCCGGAGGGCTTTGAGCTGCTCTGCCGCTTCTTCTGCATCCCCGGCGAGCGCGAGCAGGTCGAGCCGCTGGCCCGCTTCATGTTCTCCTCCTACATCACCGTCCCGGTCTACGCCGAGTTCTACCGCTGGCTCGGCTACGGCGAGCAGATCCAGCCGATGGTCGACGCCTGGGAAGCCGGCGACCGCCAGGCGGCCGCCGCGGCCGCGCCCTGGGAGGCGATCGAGGAGATGTTCATCTTCGGCACCCCGGAGGAGATGAAGCAGCGCCTCGGCGAATTCGTCGCCGGCGGCATTACCCTCCCGATCCTCACCCCGATCGTCACGCCGGACAAGCTGGCCGAGACGATCGACGCGCTGGCGCCGAACTGACGAACAGCTTGGGGTTTGGAGGGACGGGTGCCCCTCTCCCAGAGACCGTCGCGCAGCTGGGCGTGCTGCTGGGCGCCATCGTGGTCTCAGGAGCCTCTGTGAGAGGGGCACCCATCCCTCCTCTCGACAGCATCTGAAGTTCAGCTATTCAGCGAAACCGTAAAAGAGTCCGCATAGCGAACCTTTCTGCGGTTTCGCTGCCCGGCGTCCCGTCAGAAGACTGTTGAGAGAGGGTGTCGGGTGGGGGTGTCCCGGGCACTCAGCATGGAGCCGGGCCGCCGACTCTTGAGGCGACAGCAGCAGGCGCTTCTCCCGGCGGAGGTGCGCCCGGGGCACCCCCACCCGACACCCTCTTACACCTAGCTGCCGTCCCTAGTCTCGTCAGTCAACGAGCCGTAGGTGTCCGGTCGTCTGGTCGTCAGGAAAGGGAATAGCTCCAGCCAGTCCCGGCGTTGGTCCAGGTCTAGGTCGGCTACTAGGACGGCTGGTTCGTCTCTCGGGGCTTGGGCGAGGACTCGGCCGTAGGGGTCGGAGATGAAGGAGGAGCCGTAGAAGGTGAGGGGGGGCTCGGTGCCGATGCGGTTGACGGCGACCATGAAGACGCCGTTGGCGATCCCGTTGCTGACGATCACCTGCTGCCAGAGCGGCTGGGTGTCGAACTCGGGGTGGTCGGGCTCGGAGCCGATCGCGGTCGGGTAGACGAGCACGTCGGCGCCCTCGAGGCTGTAGGCGCGGGCGACCTCGGGGAACCACTGGTCCCAGCAGGTCGGCAGGCCGAGGCGGAGGTCGCCGAGGCCGACCAGCGGGTAGGCCTCGGAACCGGCGGGGCCGGGCCGGAAGTAGCGGTCCTCGTGGTAGCCGGCGGTGACCGGGATGTGGAGCTTGCGGGTGCGAGCGACCAGCTCGGCATCGGGAGAGACGACGATCGCGGTGTTGAAGCCGAGGCCGTCGTCGCCGTCGGCGCGCTCGTAGAGAGAGGCGTGGACGTGGATGCCATGCGTCGCCGCCATCCGGGAGGCGAACTCGAAGGTGGGGCCGCCGGGAAGCTCCTCGGGCTCCGCCCCGGCTGCCTCCGGGCCGGCCGGGTCGACGGCGAAGTAGCGGCTCAGGGTCAGCTCCTGCAGGCAGACCAGCGCCGCCCCCTCCGCGGCCGCGACGCGGATGCCCTCGGCCAGCGCAGCCTCGTGCTCGGCGGGGTCAGAGTGCCAGCAGTGCTGGACGGCGGCGATTCGGAACGGCGGTCGCCGCGACTCCCGGGTGCGAGCCGGCGACTCGGGGGGCTGCTCGGCGCGGATCAGGCGGATCTCGTCCACTGGTTCAAGATAGAGGGCGGTGAGCGCGACGCTGAAATCCATGCCCGCGGAAGACGGCTTCCGCATGCCCGGCGAGTTCGAGCCGCACAGCGGCTGCTGGATGGCCTGGCCGGAACGGCCGGACAACTGGCGCCTCGGCGCCAAGCCGGCGCAGAAGGCCTACGCCGAGGTGGCGGCGGCGATCGCCGCCTCCGAGCCGGTGACGATGGCGGTCGCCGACGCTCAGTTCGAAAACGCGCGGGCGATGCTGCCCCCCGAGGTGCGGGTGGTCGAGATCTCGACCGACGACGCCTGGAT
>JBIOTO010000021.1:0-11134 GCA_044865945.1 Solirubrobacterales bacterium | reverse complement strand
GCGACGCGATCATCGGCTCCACCTACGCCGAGCTGATGCCCTACTTCGAGGCCGACGAGCAGACCGAGGCGATCGTCATCTACACCGAGCCCGGCGGCCGCATGGAGGCCCAGCTGGCCGAATGGGTGAAGGACAACAACAGCCGCCTCCCCATCGTCGCCTTCATGGCCGGCAAATTCATGGACGACGACGAGATGAAAGGCATGTCCTTCGGCCACGCCGGGACGATCGTCGAGGGCAAAGAGGACACCGCGACCGAGAAGATCGCCCGCCTCGAAGCCGCCGGCATCCGCGTCGTCGAGCGGATCGACGAGATCCCGGACGTCGTCAAGGAAAAGATCGGAGCGACCGCCTGATGGCCGAGCAGCAGACCAAGGTCTTCATCGACGTCGAGGTCGACGACTCGATCAAGGGCGACGCCGCCCTCGCCGCCAAGCTCGAAGAAGTCTGCCCCGTCGACATCTTCAAGGACGCCGGCGGCAACGTCGAGATCGTCGCCGAGAACTGCGACGAGTGCGTCCTCTGCAAGCTCTGCATCGAAGCCGCCCCCGCCGGCACCGTGCACGTCAAGAAGCTCTACGACGGCACCGAGCTGAGCTAGCCCCGGGTCTCAGGCGACTGCCTGGGCGGCTGCCTCGGCGACTTCAGCCCGCAGACGCTCGGGAAGCTCGATCCAGTCGCGCAGCACGGGCAGGAGGCCGCGGTCTCCCTGGATCTCGACCTGCTCCTCGGCCTCGCCACCGAGCGCGATCGCTCTGATCACGTCCGGGGCGGTGCCACTGAGGACGAGGTCGGCCCGCTCCGCCTCGCCGCGGCCGGCGCTGCTCTCGCCGCCGCCGATTCGCAGCCAGTTCGAGTGGCCTTCGTTGTGGATCTGGAGGACGATCGTCTCAGCGCCCTCAGGAGGCTCGAGGATCACCCGCAGCGCGTTGGCGAGCGAAGCGGTGACCAGCCCCGGCAGGTCCTCCAGCCGGTAGAAGTTGAGGCCCCAGCGCCCCAGCTCCATGATCGGCTCTTCGAGCTCGCGGCCGAGGTCGGTCAGCTCGTAGACGGTTCCCGTCGCCGGCGCGGGCAGCTCGCGGCGGTGGACGATGCCGTCGGCCTCGAGGTCGCGGAGCCGCTTGGTGAGAACGTCGGTCGGGGCGCCCCCGACCCCCTTGCCCAGTTCCGAAAACCGCAGCGGGCCGAGCAGCAGCTCGCGCACGATCAGCATCGACCAGCGCTCGCCGATGTGGTCGAGCGCGGTGGCGACACTGCAGGCTTGGTCGTAACTCCTCCTCCGGGGCACCCCCAGAGTGTAGCTAACTTTGTTTTTCAAACTTAATACTTTGCTTTCTGGTACAGTCGCGCCGCATGACCCGGATCGCCGATCTGACCTGGAAGCACCCGAAGCTCGTCCTGGCCGCGGTGGCCGCCTTCACCCTCCTGGCGGCGATCGTCGGCCGGGACGTCGAGCAGCACCTGAAGGCGGCCGGGTTCACCGACAGCGCCTCGGAGAGCGAGCGCGCCGGGGCGCTGCTGCGCGACGGCCTCGGCTACGACCCCAACCCCGGCCTGGTCGTCGTGGTCAGGGCGCCGGACGGCGGCCAACTCGACACCACCGCCCCCGCCGTACGTCGCGAAGTCGCCCACCTCAGCCGTGAGATCGCCGGGGTCGAAAACGTCGGCCGGGTCGTCGATCCGCTGCGCGGCGCGCCGGGCAGCGCCAGGCTGGTCGCCCGCGACGGCGAGTCGCTGACGATCCCCGTCTACCTCTCGACCGACGACATCCAGGACGCGGGCGGGGTCGCCGCCGAAGACGTCCGCGAGATCCTCGCCTCGAGCCAGCTCGACGTCGGGCTCGGGGGCTTTGCCGCCGGCTTCGACGAGACCAACGATCAGACCCGCGAGGACCTGACCAAGGCCGAGCTGATCGCCTTCCCGATCCTGGCGCTGCTGCTGCTCTTCGTCTTCCGCGGCGTCGTCGCCGCCGCGATCCCGCTGCTGCTCGGGGTGATCTCGATCGTCGGCACCCTGCTGGTGCTGCGGGTGATGTCGAGCTTCGCCGACACCTCCCTGTTCGCGCTCAACATCGCCACCGGGCTCAGCCTCGGCCTCGCGGTCGACTACGCGTTGCTTCTGGTCTCGCGATATCGCGAGGAGATTGGGCGCGGCGGCGCGTCGCGGGAGGCGCACCGCCGCACCGTGCGGACGGCGGGGAAAACGGCGGTCTTCTCCGGCCTCACCGTCGCCGCGGCGATGGCGGCGCTGATCGTGATGCCGCAGCGCTTCCTCTACTCGATGGCGGTCGCCGGCGCCTCGGTGGCGGTCCTCTCGGCGCTGATGGCGATCCTCGTCGTCCCCTCCCTCCTCAGACTGCTCGGCCCCCGCATCGACGCCCTCTCGGTGCGCCGCGGCGCCGCCGTCTCCGATGCCTCCGACGGCTGGTACCGGCTGGCGCGCGGGGTGATGCGGCGGCCGGTGGCGGTCGCCCTCGGCAGCTCGGCGCTGCTGCTGGCCGCGGCGGCGCCCCTGCTCTGGACCACCCTGACCGGGCCAAGCGCCGAAGCGGTTCCCCCGGGGAAGCCCTCCTACGACGCCTACCGCTATCTGGAAGCGCACTACCCGCGCGACGTCACCGAGGCAGTGACGGTGACTGTCGACGGAGGCGCGGGGCCGGCGCGGCTGACCTCTCTCCAGCGCCAGATCCGCTCGGTCGACGGCGTCGTCCGCGGCACTCCCTTCGCCCCCGCCGGCGAAGGCGTCGCCTTCGCCAACTTCGCCCTCGCCGACCCGGCCCTCAGCGGCGAGTCGCAGAGCGCCGTGCACGCGATCCGCGACCTCGAGCCGCCGGGCGCCAGCAGCGTCCTCGTCTCCGGCAACACGGCAGGCTTCATCGACCAGAAGCAGAGCCTCGTCGACCACGCGCCGCTGGTCGTCGCGATCGTCGCCTTCACCACCCTCCTCATCCTCTTCCTCCTCACCGGCTCGCTCCTGCTGCCGCTGAAGACTCTGCTGATGAACTGCCTCACCCTCGGCGCCACGCTGGGCATCCTCGTCCTCGCCTTCCAGGCGGGCTGGCTCGACACGCCGCTCGACTACACCGGCCCGGCGGCGATCGAGGTGACGAGCCTGGTCTTCCTCTTCGCGGTGATCTTCGGCCTCGCCACCGACTACGCGGTGCTGGTCATGGCACGGATCAAAGAGCGCTACGACGCTGGCGACTCCAACGAGGAGGCGGTAGCGGTCGGCATCGGCCGCACCGGCCGCGTGATCACCGCCGCGGCGCTGGCGATCGCCGTCGTCTTCCTCGCCTTCGGTGTCAGCAGCGTCTTCTTCGTCAAGCAGATCGCGATCGGGATGGCGGTCGGCGTGATGATCGACGCCACCATCGTCCGCGCCCTCCTCGTCCCCTCGCTGATGCGCCTGCTCGGCGACTGGAACTGGTGGGCGCCGCGCCTGTTGCGGCGCATCCAGCTCCGCTTCGGTTTCTCCGAGGCCTGAGCCAGAGCGCTCGGGAGTCCCGGGACTCCCCCACCTCAGTCGTAGGCGACAAACCTCATCGCCGAGAAGAAGAGCGCGTCGCGCAGTTCCGGTTTCTCTGGCCCCGGCACCATTGCCAGCACGCTCACCGAGAGGTGCTCGCTGTCCGAAGCGATGGCCTTGAGCGCCTCGGTGATGTCGACCATTTTCGTGATCGGCGTCAGCGGATGCAGGGGACGGTTGTCGAAGGGGTCTTTGCCCTCCCGCGGGATGTCGCAGTGGCCCTCTTCTCCGAAACAGCCGCCGTGGCCGAAGACGACGAAGCTGCCGGCGAATCCCGCCTCGCGATCCCGGGATGGCTCCACCGCCCGCGGAGGATTGAGGGAGACGAGCGCCTCGAAGGACGGGCCGGCGTGCTCGACGTCGTAGAAGATCAGGTCGGCGGCGCTGAATTCCCCCGCCCGCACCGCGGGAGAAAGGGGGATCGGATCGGAATCGAATCGTTCCATGGCTAGGGAATCACCTGCGCGATCGAGAGTGAGTAGTCGTAGCCGAGCGCGGTTGGATCGAGCACCGTGCCGGCGGTGACGTTGAAGGGTTCCATCACCTGGCCATGGAGTTCGGCCGGAAAACTGCTCTGAGGCCACCGCAGCTGCCACATCCGCCAGATCCGGTCGATCATGCAGTGATGGGCCCAGAACAGCGGGTCGTAGGCGGCGAACGGCACGTCGGTCATGTGCCCGCCAACCCACATGTGGACGTTCCCGTGGTAGTCGTCGAGGTTGTTGGTGAAGCGCTGGAAGTCGGGATATGCGAGCACCCTCGCGATCTCCCCGGCGGTGGGCAGGTGGGTTCCCGGCAGGTTCGGGCGACGGAAGGTGTCCGGCGTTTCGGCGAGCTCTTGGGTGCCTTCTTCGCCTTTGCCTTCGAGACCCTCCTGAATCGCCAGTTCGTTGATCCGCACCGAGCGCAACGGGTTGCCGCTGCCGTCGGGTCGGGTCTGCTCCTCATACGGAGCGGGCACTTCCCGTTCTTTGGTCCAGTCCCACCAGGGGAGCATCACGTCGTAGCCCGTGTCCCGCAGAGCCTGCTCGAACCGATACAGGTAGGCACGGTGCCACGGCAGGAAGGCGGGTTTGCCGTGCGCCTGATGGCAGTACATCGGTAACGGCAGCCCATGGAGGCCGGCCCACTGCTGATATCCGCGGTCGTCGCCCCGGTCCAAGAAAGCTTTCACGGCGTTACGGAACTGGGCGATCTGCGGGGCGGTCATCTCCGCGATGTTCGGCCGGTAGCGGATCGGGACCGCCTGCCGCTGCGCGCTCGGCGCTCCGGTGGGCATCAGCGACGGCCTCCGCGGGAGAGCCGGCCGCGTCCCCAGGCGACGGCCCCGGCCAGCCCGAACCCTCCGAAGGACACGACCCAGGGCAGCATCTCCTCGACGGGAACGCCGGCAACGTGAGCGACCACGACCATGGCCGGGACGCTTTCAGAAAACTCCCGAGTAGACAAAGAACTTCCATGTATACATCGCAAATAGCGAAGGGGCCTTGTCCCTTTCAGCTCCTCCAGCGTGCATACGTCACGTTACGCATATATAAATTTATATTTGGGTAATGTCTACATCGATGGATGCATCGGTAAGGACGAGGCTTTCGCGGGACGACCGCATGGAGCAGACGCTGGAGGCGGCGCACGGGCTGTTTGCCGAGCGTGGCTACGCGGCGGTGACGATGGACGAGATCGCCGCGGCGATCGGGGTCACCAAGCCTCTCCTCTACAACTACTTCGGCAACAAGGAGCGGCTCTACATCGCCTGCATGGAGCGGGCGGGCGACTCGCTGATCGCGACGATCGGCGATGCCGTCAGGGAGACCGCCAACCCCGGCGACGCGCTCGGGGCCGGCGTCCGCGCCTTCTTCTCCTTCCTCGACACCGATCGCTCGGCCTGGGCGGTCCTCTTCGACGAGACCCTCCCCCAGGCCGGCCAGGTCTACGACCGGGTCGCCGCCTATCGAGGGCAGATCCTCGACCTCGTCTCCGCCGCGCTCTTGGCGCAGCTGCCGGAGCGCAGCCGCCAGACCGCCAAGGTCGAAGTCGAGGCCCTCTCCACCGCCCTGCTCGGCGCCTCCGAGGCGCTCGCCCGCTGGTGGCTGCGGACTGAGGCGATCAGCGCCGAGGACGCCGCCGAGCTCCTCATCTCCACCGTCGAGCCCGGTCTGCGCGAGCGCTCGGCCCCAACTTCCAACTCACCCCAAGGAGGAACCTCCCCCTCATGAACAGCCAGACCCGCAAGGTCGCCGTCGTCGGCGGCAACCGGATCCCCTTCGCGCGCTCCAACAGCGTCTACTCGCACGCGAGCAACCAGGACATGCTGACCGCCGCGCTCGACGGCCTGATCGACCGCTACGGCCTGCAGGGCGAGACGCTCGGCGAGGTCGCCGGCGGCGCCGTCCTCAAGCACTCGCGCGACCGCGACCTCGCCCGCGAGAGCGTGCTCGGCACCCGGCTCGCCCCCGAGACCCCCGCCTACGACGTGCAGCAGGCCTGCGGCACCGGGCTGGAGACGACGATCCTGGTCGCCAACAAGATCGCCCTCGGTCAGATCGACTCCGGTATCGCCTGCGGCGCAGATACCACCAGTGACGCGCCAATCGCACTCAACGAGCAGCTGCGCGAGACCCTCTTGGATGCCAACCGCGAGCGCTCGACGATGGGCAAGCTGCGGACGCTGACCAAGGTCCGCCCGGGCCACATCGTGCCGGCGATCCCCCGCAACGAGGAGCCGCGTACCGGCATGTCGATGGGCGAGCACTGCGCGATCATGGCCGAGGAATGGGGGATCGGCCGTAAGGAGCAGGACGAGCTCGCGGTCAAGAGCCATAAGAACCTCGCCGCCGCCTACGAGCGCGGCTTCTTCGACGACCTGATGACCCCCTACATCGGGCTGGACCGCGACCAGAACCTGCGGCCGGACTCGAACCTGGAGAAGCTGGCAAAGCTGAAGCCGGTCTTCGGCGGCCCCGAGGGGACGATGACCGCGGCCAACTCGACGCCGCTCTCCGACGGCGCCTCCGCCGTCCTCCTCGCCTCCGAGGAGTGGGCGAAAGAGCATGGCCTGCCGATCCTCGCCTACATCAGCGAGGCGCAGACCGCCGCCGTCGACCACGTCCACAAGCGCGAAGGCCTGCTGATGGCGCCGGCCTACGCGATGCCCCGCATGCTCGACCGCGCCGGGCTGAAACTGCAGGACTTCGACTACTACGAGATCCACGAGGCGTTCGCCGCCCAGGTCCTCTGCACCCTGAAGGCCTGGGAAGACAAGGAGTTCTGCTCCGAGAAGCTCGGCCGCGATAAACCGCTCGGTGCGATCGACCGCAAGAAGCTGAACGTCAACGGCGGCTCGCTGGCGGCCGCCCACCCGTTCGCCGCAACCGGCGGGCGAATCGTCGCCAGCCTCGCCAAGCAACTGCACGAAGACGGCAAAGGCCGCGGCGTGATCAGCATCTGCGCCGCCGGCGGCCAGGGTGTCGTCGCGATCCTCGAGGCCCCGGGAGGTGCCAAGTAACTCATGGCTGACCGCTACTCACAGGTTGTCAACGCGCCGCTCGTCGGCACGATCGCCAAGCAGCTCGGGCTGCCCCAGCCCGTGGCGCTCGACCGCTACGAGGAGGGCCAGCCGGTCGTCAACGGCCCGGTCCTGACCGGCGCCGCGCCGGAGGGACGGCTCGGCAAGGCGATCGCCGCCGTCCTCGACAGCATCAAGGCCGAACGGGCCGGCGCCGAGGGCAAGGCCAAGGCGCTCGTCTTTGACGCGACCGGGATCTCCGACTCGACCGAGCTGGTCGAGCTGCAGCGCTTCTTCTACCCGGCCGTGGCGCGCCTGCGGCGCAGCGGCCGCGCCGTCGTCCTCGGCACCCCGCCTGGCGAGGCCGGCTCGGTCGAGGCCCACATCGCCCAGCGGGCGCTGGAGGGCTTCACCCGCTCGCTCGGCAAGGAGATCGGCGGCCGCGGCTCGACCGCGCAGCTGGTCTACGTCGAACCCGGCGCCGAGGACCAGCTGGAGTCGACCCTGCGCTTCCTCCTCTCGCCGAAATCGGCCTACGTCTCCGGTCAGGTGGTGCGGATCGGCAAAGGCGTCGCCCCCGCTCCCGAGATCGACTGGGACAAGCCGCTGGCCGGCAAGGTGGCGCTGGTGACCGGCGCCTCGCGCGGGATAGGCGCCGCGATCGCCAACACCCTCGCCCGCGACGGGGCCGAAGTCGTCGGCCTCGACATCCCGCCGATGGCGGCTGACCTCAAGGCCGTCACCGACGCGATCGGCGGCCGCGCGATCGAGGCCGACATCACCGCCGCTGACGCTCCCGAGCTGATCGCCGCCGAGCTCTCCGGCGGAGTCGACGTCGTCGTCCACAACGCCGGCGTGACCAAAGACCGGACGATCGCGAAGATGCCCGAGGAGCGCTGGGCGCAGCTGATGGAGATCAACCTCTCCAGCGAGGAGCGGATCAACGAGGCGCTGCTCGGCAAGAAGCTGCTCAACCCCAACGGCCGCATCGTCGGTGTCTCCTCGATGGCCGGGATCGCCGGCAACAACGGCCAGACCAACTACGCCAGCTCCAAGGCCGGCGTGATCGGGATGGTCGAAGCGATGGCGCCGGAGCTGGCGAAGCGCAAAGCGACGATCAACGCCGTCGCCCCGGGCTTCATCGAGACCCAGATGACCGCGGCGATGCCGATCGGCCCGCGCGAAGCCGGCCGCCGGCTCTCCAGTCTCTCCCAGGGCGGCCTGCCGGTCGACGTCGCCGAGACGATCGCCTGGTTCGCCAGCCCCGCCTCGACCGGCGTCAACGGCAACGTCGTCCGCGTCTGCGGCCAGAGCCTGCTGGGAGCGTGAGCGCGTGACCAAGACCCTCGACAGCAGCCCCAGCATCCTGCCGCTCTACGCGCGCGCGGCGCTGCCGATGATCCCGGGCGCCGGGCGGCTGCCCTTCGTCCCGGGCGGGGGCGGCGAGATCCCCGACGGGCTCGACCTGGAGCTGACCGGGGTCACCGCCCGGCCGGAAGACGTCGCCGCCTACGCCAGGGTCTGCGGCTTCGCCCTGCGCGACTCCCTCCCTCCGACCTACCCGCACATGCTCGCCTTCCCGCTGCACATGGCGGTGATGAGCGACGGCCGCTTCCCCTTCGGCGCGGTCGGCCTCGTCCACGTCGCCAACACGATCACCCAGAAGCGGCCGATCGGGATCGACGAGGCGATGACGATCCGGGTGCGGCCGACGAAGCTGCGACCGCATCCGAAGGGCAAGACCTTCTCGCTGGAGACCGAGGTCCTGGTCGACGGCGAGGTCGTCTGGGAGAGCGTCAGCACGATGCTGCGCCGCGGCAAGGGCGACGAGGGAGCCAAGCAAGAAAAGGGCTTCGAGGCGCTGCCGGAGGACGCGCCGGCCAGCGCCGAGTGGAAGCTCGATGGCGGGCTCGGGCGCCGCTACGGCGGCGTCTCCGGCGACCGCAACCCGATCCACATGCACTCGCTGACCGCGAAGCCGCTCGGCTTCCCGAGCGCGATCGCGCACGGGATGTGGAGCAAGGCGCGGGCCCTCGCCCAGCTGGAAAGCCGGCTCGCCGACAGCTTCGAGGTCGAGGTCCGCTTCCGCAAGCCAATCCCGCTGCCGGCGAAGGTCGAGTTCGCCAGCCAGGAGGAGGGCAAAGAGATTCTTTTCGCTGTCCGCAATGCCAAGAAGGGCACGCCTCACCTCGACGGACGTGTGACCGCCAAAACCGGAAGGAAGACGAAGTGACGACCACCACCGAGAACAAGGGGATGGCGGAGCGCAGCATGGGCTTCGGCCTGCGGGCGCTCAACCGCCTTGCCGGGTCCGACCTGCTGGACCGGATCCGTCTCCGCAAGCAGGTTGAGAAGGCCCTCTTCCAGGGCACCAAGAACGGCTTCAAAGGCGCGACCGCTGCCGGCCGCACCTTCTCCGCCGCGCAGCGGCTGGGCAAACCCGCCCGCCAGAAGAAGGGCAAGTCGAAAGGGCTCTTCGACCTGTCGCCTGACGACGAGCAGCAGATGTTCCAGGAGGCCGGCCGCTCCTTCGCTTCCGACCTGATTCGTCCCGCTGCCCTGGAGGCAGACGAGAAGCGAGAGACGCCGAAGGAGATCCTCGACCAGGCGAACGAACTCGGCGTCAACATGCTCGGCGTCCCCGAGGAGCTCGGCGGCGTGATGACCGAGCAGTCGGCCGTCACCTCCGTCCTGATCGGCGAGGCCCTCGCCCACGGCGACATGGGCATCGCCTACGCCGCCCTCGCCCCCGGTGCCGCCGCAACCGCGATCGGCCTCTGGGGCTCGGCCGATCAGGAGTCGACCTACCTCCCCGCCTTCACCGGCGAGGACATCCCCGCCGCGGCGCTGGCGATCCTCGAGCCGCGGCCGCTCTTCGACCCCTTCGAGCTGGAGACGAAGGCGAAGAAAAAAGGTGACGAGTGGGTCCTCAGCGGCGTCAAGTCGCTGGTCGCCCGCGCCACCGAGTGCGAGCTGTTCGTGATCGCCGCCGACGCCGAGGACATCGGCCCGGCCCTGTTCGTGGTCGAGTCCGGCGCCAAAGGCCTCTCGGTCGAAGACGAGCCGGCGATGGGCCTGCGGCCCGCCGCCACCGGCCGCCTGCTGATCGACAAGGTGAAACTGCCGGCCAGCGCGCTGCTCGGCGAGGGCAACGCCAAAGCCAAGGACTACGCCGCCTGCGTCAACCGTTCGCGGATCGCCTGGTGCGGCCTCGCCAGCGGCACCGCGGCGGCCGTCCTCGACTATGTGATCCCCTACGTCAACGACCGCCAGGCGTTCGGCGAACCGATCTCCAACCGCCAGGGCGTCGCCTTCACCGTCTCCGACATCGGCATCGAGTCGAACGCGATGCGGCTGGCGACCTACCGGGCGGCGAGCCGCGCCGCCCGCGGCGAGAGCTTCGACCGCGAGGCGGCGATCGCCCGCAAGCTCTGCACCCAGAAGGGGATGCAGATCGGCTCCGACGGCGTGCAGCTGCTCGGCGGCCATGGCTTCGTCAAGGAGCACCCGGTCGAGCGCTGGTACCGAGACCTGCGATCCGCGGGCGTGATGGAGGGCGCCCTGCTCGTCTAGGCCCCGCCTGACGAGCTGAAAGGGAAAGATGACCATCAACCTCGAGATACCGAAGAAATTCAAGCCGCTGGCGACGCAGGCAAACCAGGTCGCCACCGAGGTGTTCCGCCCGATCTCGCGTAAATACGACGAGGCCGAGCACGCCTATCCAAAAGAGCTCGACATGCTCGCTTCCCTGATCGACGGGATGAACGAGGGCTCCGATATCGGCGGCGCCGGCGCGGCCGGCGTCCGTCGCGAGAAGAGCGACGACGGCGAGAACCGCAACGGCTCCAACCTCTCCACCGTGCTCGGGATCATCGAGCTCTGCTGGGGCGACGTCGGGTTGCTGCTCTCGATGCCCCGCCAGGGGCTCGGCAACTCGGCGATCGCCTCGGTCGCGACCGAGGAGCAGCTGGCGAAGTACGGCGGCAAGTGGGCCGCGATGGCGATCACCGAGCCGGAAGCCGGCTCGGACTCGGCCGCGATCCGTGCCACCGCCGAGCTCGACGGCGACGAGTACGTCCTCAACGGCGAGAAGATCTTCGTCAC
>JBIOTO010000020.1:0-6439 GCA_044865945.1 Solirubrobacterales bacterium | reverse complement strand
CGTTCGTCCTTTCAGCGAAATAGATGGGGAAAGGACAAACGCCGGGCGGGAAACGCCGCTCGTTGCGGGATCATGCGCGGGTGAGCGACTCGCTACGCAGCGCCGCCCTGCACGCCTGGCCGCACCGGCTGCCGGACGACGTCAAGGCGCCGCGCCGGCTGGCGCCTCGCCTCCCCACCCGCCAGCCGCGGCGCTTCGGGCAGGCGGTGGCGCTCAAGGCCGGCCGGCTCGGCTGGGAGCGCGGCGTGGTCGAGCCGCTGCGGCGCTTCCGTCGCGACGCGCTGGGCGACGAGGCCGCCGGCCCGCCCCGGGTCCTGGTGCGGGTCGACGAGTTCCCCCACGCCCGCGCCCACGACCCCAACGGCAAGTTCGGAACCGAGGCCTTTCGCCGCTTCCACGCCATCCTCGCCGAGGCCGGGATCCCCTACCTGCTGGCGATCACCCCACATGTCTCCCGGGACTACCTCGACCCCGAGATCAGCGAGAGGCGCCCGCTCGACCCAGGCGAGATCGAGACGATGACCGCCCTCGCCGCCGACCGGGTCGTCTTCGGCCTCCACGGCGCCGACCATCGCACCCGCCACGCCAACCCCCGCCAGCACTCCGAGTTCTGCGGCCTCTCAAGCGACGAGGCCGCTACCCGGATCGACGGTGCCCGCGCGATCTTCGACGGCCTCGACCTCCCCACCCCCGTCTTCGTCCCGCCCTTCAACCGCTTCGATGCCGGCCAGTACCCGCTACTCGCCGACCGCTTCGAGGTCGTTTGCGGCGGCCCCGAGAGCGTCCGCCTGCTCGGCTGGCAGCCGACCCCCGTCTGGCAGGGCGAGGCGGTCTACCTTCCCTCTTACGCGCCGCTCTACGGCACCTCGGCCGAGGCCACCGCCGGCGTCCAGGCCCTAATCGACCAGCAGGCCAACCTCTGGGCCCCGGTCACCCTGCACTGGGGCTGGGAGCTGGAGGACGACTTCGCCTCCCTGCGCCGCCTCTGCGACCTGCTGCGGGGCATCGCCGCCGACTGGACCGACTTCCTCGCCGCCGTAGCGGCGACCCGCTAGTTCGCCTTGCTGGTGGCGAAGTAGGGCAGTGCCGCCTGGCAGTGCGCAACCTTCATGCCGCCTCCTTCAGGCTCGCCCGCAGCGCCTCGACCACCCGGTGCAGACGCTCCTCGCCGAGGTGCGGGTACAGCGGCAGGGTCAGCTGGGTCCGGGCCGCCAGTTCGCAACGGGTCAGCTCTTTCTCCCCCGCCCCGTAGGCGGTGAATTCGTTGATCGAGGGATAGAGGACGCTGGTCTGAACCTTGTGGTTCTCGGAGAGCAGTTTCCGCACCGGGTCGCGCAGCTCGGGGTTCTCCAGCATCACCGGCATCACGTAGCAGGAGCTGACGTCCACCTCCTCGTCCTTGTAAGGGAGCACGATCCCCTCGATCTCTCCCAGCAGCTCGCGATAGCGGTGGGTCAGCGCCCGCCGCTGGGCGATGTCGGCGGCCAGGTCCGGCAGCCGGGCCGAGAGCAGCGCCGCTCGCGGCTCGTCCATGCGGTAGTTGTAGCCGACGTTGACCACGTCGTAGCCCATCGCGTGGCCGCGGTGCCGGTCCCAGGTTCCGGAGGTCATCGCGTGCGAGCGACGGCTCCGCGCCAGCTCGGCGACCTCGTCGCTGTGGGTCGCCAGCAGCCCGCCCTCACCGCAGCTGAGGATCTTGTTGGAGAAGAAGCTGAAGGTGCCCGCCAGGCCGATCGTGCCAAGTTTGCGCTCGTCGCCGACCGGCGTCGCCTCGGGACTGTGGGCGGCGTCCTCGATCAGCGCCAGCCCGTGGGTCTCGCAGAGCTCACGCAGCGGCTCCAGCGGCGCCGCGTAGCCGCCGTAGTGGACCGCGCAAACCGCCTTCGTCTTCGGCCCGATCCTGGCCGCCACGTCCTCCGGGTCGAGCCCGAGGTCGTGCTGGCCCGCGACCTCCGCCAGCACCGGCGTGCCGCCGCAGTAGCGCACTGCCGCCGCCGAGGCGACGAAGGTGATGCCGGGGACGATCACCTCGTCCCCCGGCCCGATCCCAGCCGCCAGGTAGGCGAGGTGCAGGGCCGAGGTGCAGCTGGAGACGGCGATCGCGTGCGGAGCGCCGATGTGCTCGGCGAACTCGGCCTCGAACTCCTGGGTCCGCGGCCCCAGCGTCAGCCAGCCGGAGCGCAGCGTCGCGGCCACGGCCTCGACGTGCTTCTCGGAGAGCTGGACGTCGAAGACGGGGATCGGGGTGAAGGTCTCTGGAGTTGCCATCGGCGCTTGATGCTTGATTCAACCAATGCACCGCGTTTCCCTCCATCGCGCCCCCGCTCCCCGGCCAAAGGGCCTGCGCCATACTGCGCCCGCCACCGCATGCAAAGCAAAGGAATGAAACTCCTGGCGGTCCTCGCCGCCGCCATGTCGGTCCTGCTGGTCGTCGGGGTCCTCGCCGCCGCCGAGGTCATCAACCTGCCCGGTTCCTGGCGGACCACGCTCGGCTTCAACGACCCGACGCCCAACCCGCCCTGCCGGCTCGGCATGTACCGCGAAGAGCCGAAGTCGCCCCCCGCCCCGGCCGGGCGCTGGCACTTCGAGCCGGAAGCCCCGCGCGCCGCGGTCGAGGGCAGCGCGACCGCTATCGGGCCGGTGATCTACGCGACCAACGGCTCCTACCCGGGCGATCTGCACCGGGTGATCGCCTACGACACCCGGACCAGGAAGTGGAGCGAACCGACGCGGACGCCAATCGGCCTCAACCACAGCCAGGCCGTCGCCTACAAGGGCGACCTGTACCTGGCCGGGGGCTACCTGGACGGCGATCAGCCGACCAACCAGTTCTGGCGCTACGACCCGCGGAGCGACGAGTGGACGCAGCTGCCGTCGATGGTCGAGTCGCGCGGCGCCGCCGCGACGGCGGTGGTCGGCGACAAGCTCTACGTCTCCGGCGGGGCGCCCCGCACCTTCGGCGTCACCGCCGAAGGGTCCGCCTTCGGCACCCTCGAAATCTACGACTTCGAAAACGAAACCTGGGAAACCGGTCCCGACATGCCGGTGCCCCGACACCACCTCGTCGGCGCCGGCCTCGACGGCGAGCTCTACGTCGCCGGCGGTCGCTCCGGCCTGCTGGACACCAACAACGACGTCCCCCCGACGGGCGAGTTCGACCGCTACGACCCCAAGACCGGCAAGTGGGAACGGCTGCCGCCGATGCCCTTCCCGGCCGGCTACATGGGGATCACCACCGCCGCCGGCAAGATCGTGATCGTCGGCGGCGAGGACCAGACGCGCTGGGAGGACGGTGGGGGCTGGACCACCCCGACCGCCTGGACCTTCGACCCGAAGACCAATCGCTGGCAGCGGCTGCCCGACCTGCACATCGAGCGCCGCGGGATGGGCGCCGCCACCGCCGGCGGCCGCGTCTACGTGCTGATGGGCAGCTACTGCCCGGGCATCAAGCCGACCGGTCCCGTGGGCACCCACACCGTCGAGTCGCTACCGATCTCGGTGGTACGCCGCTACTGAACCATGTCGACGCGCGGATTCACCGTCCTCAAGCTTCTACTCGGGGCGATGTGCGTCGTCTTCCTGCTGGGAGTGCTGGCCGCCGCCGGCCCGCTCGAGCTTCCGGGGAACTGGCGGGTCAAGCTCGGCTTTCAGGAGGCCGTCGCCGACCAACCCTGCCATCCGGGCCTCTACCGCAAGTCGCCGGCCTCGCCCCAGCCGGCCGCCGGCCACTGGCGACTCGAACCGGAAGCCCCCAAAGCGCAGGTAGAGAGCGGCGGCGCGGTGGTCGGCGGCACGATCTACGTCCTCGGCGGCGCCCGTCCCGGCAACCTCCACACCGTGCTCGCCTTCGACGTCCACAGCCGGCGCTGGTCGGAGCCGACCAAGCTGCCAGTCGGGCTGAACCACGTGGCGGTCGCGGCCCACGACGGCAAGCTCTATCTCGCCGGTGGCTTCCTGGAGGGCGACGAGGCGACCAACCAATTCCTCGAGTACGACCCCGCTACCGACACGTGGACGAAGCTGCCCCCGATGAAGCTGGCGCGCGGTGGCAGCGCCGCCGTGACGATCGGCGACAAGCTCTACGTAGTGGACGGCGGCTCCAACCCCTACGCGACCGACGACCCCCAACCACCGCTGCCCCGCCTCGAAATCTTCGACTTCCGCAATCAGAGCTGGTCCGTTGCCGCGCCACCGCCGGTCGGCGTCCACCACACCGGCGCCGCGGTCATCGACGGCAAGATCTACCTCGCCGGCGGTCGCTACCTCGACGAAGCCTCCAGCGCCACCTTCGACCGCTACGACCCGGCGACCGACCGCTGGACGCGGCTGCCGGACCTGCCGCAGGGGAAGGTCTCCTCGCTGGGGGTCGTGGCAGCCGGAGGCCGGGTCGTGGTCATCGGCGGCGACGACGAGCGGGAATGGGAAGACGGCGGCGGTTTCGTCTCGCCGATGACCTGGGCATACGACCCCCGCACCGAGCGCTGGACCCGCCTGCCCGACATGCACGTCGAACGCCATGCCTTCTCGGCGGCGACCGCCGGCGGTCGGATCTACGCGATCACCGGCACGATCTGCCCTGGCCTGAAGCCCGCCGGACCGGTCACCACCCACACCGTCGAGTCGCTCGGCGTCGCCCAGTACAGCTCGGGCTGATAAACCCGCCGCGCGGGCGTTGAGGTGAAGATGAAGATCCTGGGAGGCCTGCTCGCGGCGATGTGCGCCGTCTTCGTGCTGGTAGTGCTGGCCGCCGCCGGTCCGATCGACCTGCCGGGACAGTGGCGGGAGACGCTCGGCTTCGACGAGGGGCTGACCTACCCGCCCTGCAAGCTCGGCATGTACCGCGACAGCCCGGACTCGCCGCCCCCTCCCCATGGCGCCCGCTGGCGCTTCGAGCCGCCGGCTCCGCGGGCGCCGGTCGAGGGCGGCGCGGTGGCGATCGGGCCGGTGATCTACGCGACCAACGGCGAAAAGCCGGAGAACGTCCGCACCGTCCTCGCCTTCGACACCCGCACCGGTCGCTGGAGCGAACCGACCAGGTCGCCGGTCGGCCTCAACCACAGCCAGCCCGCCGCCTACCGCGGCGATCTCTACCTGGCCGGCGGCTACCTGAACGGGGACGACCCGACCGACAGCCTCTGGCGCTACGACCCGCGGACGGACGACTGGCAGGAGCTGCCGCCGATGGGCCTGGCACGCGGCGCGGCAGGGACCGCGGTGGTCGGCGACAAGCTCTACGTCGCCGGCGGCGGCCCGCAGACCTTCGGCGTCAACCTCGAGGGCAGCCCCTACGGCCGGCTCGAAGTCTTCGACTTCGACGAGGAAACCTGGGAGACCGGCCCCGACATGCCGGTGCCCCGCCACCACACCGTCGCGGTCGGGCTCGGCGGCAAGCTGTACGTCGCCGGCGGTCGCGCCGGCCTGCTGGACACCAACAACGACACTCCGCCCTCCGACGAGTTCGACCGCTACGACCCCGCCGCCGAAGAGTGGGAACGGCTGCCGCCGATGCCGCTCGGCGCCGGCTTCATGGGGATCACCACGGCCGCCGGCAAGGTCGTGATCGTCGGCGGCGAGGACCAGCAGCACTGGGAGGACGGCGGCGGCTGGGCGACGCCGAGCTCCTGGGCGTTCGACCCCCGCGGCGACCGCTGGCAGCGACTCCCCGACCTCAACATCGAGCGCCGCGGGATGGGCGCGGTCACCGTCGGAGGCCGAATCTACGTGCTGATGGGCAGCTACTGCCCCGGGCTGACGCCCGACGGCCCGCGGGGCACCCGGACCGTCGAGTCGCTGCCGGTCTCAGCCGTGCGAGAAGGCTGAGGCGCCTCAGTCGACGTTGTCGGCGGCCGGCTCGGGGGACTCGCCCGGGTTCTTCTTCGGGACCAGCACCAGGCGCTTGAACTCGGCGACGAGAACGCCGTCCTGGTTCAGGACCCGGGTGTGGACCTTGACGATGCCGCGGTCGGGCTTCGATTTCGACGGCTTCACGTCGAGCACCTCGGTCTCGCAGAAGAGGGTGTCGCCGTGGAAGACCGGGTTCGGGTGGCTCAGTTCTTCGGTCGCCAGGTTGGCGATCGCCTTGCCGGAGATGTCGGAGACCGACATGCCCAGGGCCAGCGAGTAGACCAGCGGCCCGACGACGACGTTCTTGCCCTGCTGGGAGCCGCTGGCGTAGACGTCGTTGATGTGCAGCGGGTGGTGGTTCATCGTGATCAGGCAGAAGAGGTGGTCGTCAGCCTCGGTCACGGTCTTCGCCGGCCAGTGTTTGTAGACGGCGCCGACCTCGAACTCCTCGAGGTAGCGGCCGTAGCTGTGCGCGCCGGAAGCCTCGCGCTCGGCCTGGTCGGTGGTCAGCTCGTAAGTCTCGCTCATGCTTGGTCTCGTCTCCTTCGGGTTTGCGGCGCGCGATGCTATCGGCCCCGGTGGGGGCGCTGCGCGG
>JBIOTO010000019.1:0-5109 GCA_044865945.1 Solirubrobacterales bacterium | reverse complement strand
TCGGCGAGAACGGCTCGGGGATGCACGTCCACCAGTCGCTCAGCCGCGACGGCAAGAACGCCTTCTACGACGAGGACGACCCCTACTACCTCTCGCCGACCGCGAAGTCCTTCATCGCCGGCCAGCTGAAGCACGCGCGGGAGATCTCGCCGCTCTTCGCCCAGTGGGTCAACTCCTACAAGCGGCTGGTCCCCGGCTACGAGGCGCCGGTCTACCTGGCCTGGTCGCGGCGCAATCGCTCGGCGCTGATCCGGGTGCCGCTCTACCACCCCGGCAAGGAGTCGGCGACGCGGGCCGAGCTGCGCTGCCCGGACCCCGCGGCCAACCCCTACCTCTGCTTCGCCGGGATGCTGCAGGCCGGGCTGGAGGGAGTCGAGAAAGGCTACGAGCTGCCCGAGCCGATGGAGCAGAACCTCTACCACCTCTCGCAGGAGGAGCTCTCACATCAGGGCATCGAGCAGCTGCCGGCGACGCTGGGCGAGGCGATCGAGGTCGCGGCCGAGTCGGAGCTGGTACTGCGCACCCTGGGCGAGCACACCTTCCGCCGTTTCGTCGAGATCAAGCGGCAGGAATGGGACGACTACCGGGTGCAGGTCACCCCGTACGAGATTGAGAACTTCCTCCCGATCCTTTAGATAGGGAGGAGGGCCACCAGAACTTGTCGCCCAGACTCAGGGCGGCGGCTGGGACCAGGACGCTTCGCACTAGGAAGGTGTCGAGGAGGACGCCGAAGGCGACCACGAAGCCGAGCTCGGTGAGGAAGGTTAGGGGGAGGACGGCGAGGACCGAGAAGGTGCCGGCGAGGACGATGCCGGCGCTGGTGATGACCCCGCCGGTGACCGCCAGGGCCCGCAGCATGCCCTGTTCGGAGCCGTGCTTTTCGGTCTCCTCGCGAGCGCGGGCGACGAGGAAGATGTTGTAGTCGACGCCGAGGGCGACGAGGAAGACGAAGGCGAAGAGCGGTAACGAGGGGTCGGAGCCCGGGAAGCCGAAGACGACGTCGAAGAAGAAGTAACCGACGCCGAGGGCGGCGAGGAAGCTGAGAATGACGGTGCCGATCAGGACCAGCGGCGCCGCAACAGCGCGCAGCAGCAGCATCAAGATCAGGAAGACGACGACGAGGATGATCGGCGGGATCACGGTCGAGTCCCAACCGGCGGCGTCGCGGACGTCGGCTTCGATCGCCGAGGGGCCGCCTACCAGCGCCTCGGGATCGGCTTCGTGGGCCGCCTCGCGGATCGGCGTGATCAGTTCGAAGGCCTCGGTCGAGTAGGGGTTGGGCACGAGAGTCGCCTGAATCAGGGTTCCCGATGGACCGCTGGCGACCGGTTCGGAGACCGCCTCGACTTCGTCGACGCCTTCGACCGCCTGTTTAACCGCCGCGACGTCACCCGATTGCGGCACGATCACGTCGGTCGGCGCGGTCGCGCCGGAGGGGAAGCTGCGATCGAGCAGGTGCTGGCCTTCGACCGATTCGACTTCGGTCCGGTAGCTGTCTTCGCTGGTCAGGTCGGTCGAGAAGAAGGCGAAGCCGGCGCAGAAGACGAGCAGGAGGACGATTGCCCCGCCCATCACCCGCCGCGGGCCGGCGGCGACGCGGCGGCCGATCCGGGCCCAGATGCCGTGGGTCTCGTCTTTGGTCTTCTCGAGGCGGGAGCGGCGCAGCTCGTAGGGGGTGAAGACGGCGCGGTCGAGCGGGCCGACGATCAGCGAAGGGATGCGGCGGCCGCTGAGAATCCGCAGCACCCAGTTGATGAGCACCAGCGGCAGAAGGATCAGGACGACGATGCAGGCAAGCGCGACCTGGAGGAAGGCGAAGAAGCCGGAGCCCTCGACGATGCGCCGCCGGGCGCCATCGGAGACCGCTTCGGCGCGTGGCGCCGTCTCCGGGGTGTGGGGGACGAAGGGCCAGAAGGCGCGGCGGCCGAAGATCGTCAGCAGCGCCGGCAGCAGGGTCAGCATCGAGAGGGCCGCGCAGGCGATCCCGATCGCGGCGATCGGCCCGAGGCCGGAGGTGCCGTTGACCTTGGCCAGCATCAGGCAGAGCAGGGCGGCGATCACGGTCAGCGCCGAAGCGAAGATCGCCGGGCCGGCCGATTCCAGCGCGGTCCGCATCGCCTCGTACTTGTCCGCCGTGCGGTGCAGCTCCTCGCGATACCGGGCGACCAGGAGCAGGGCATAGTCGGTGCCCGCGCCTAAGACGAGGACCGACATGATCGAGCTCGACTGGCCGTTGATCGTCACCCCCAGCTCGGAAACGCCGTAGCCGATCGAGCGCGAGAGGGTCTCGGCGAAGATCACCGCGATCAGGGGGATGAAGAGGAAGATCGGCGAGCGGTAGATGACGATCAGGAGGAAGATCACGAGGCTGACCGCGGCCAGCAGCAGGGTGCCGTTGATGCCTTCGAAGACTTCGATCGCGTCGGCGGAGAAGCCGGCGCCGCCGGTGATCTTCACTTCCAGGCCGTTGGCTTCGTCGTCGATCTGGTCGCGCCAGAACTTGACCGGGTCGACGATCCGTTCGCCCTCGCCTTCGGCGTTGATGTAGGCGGTGACGATCGCCGCCTTGCCGTCTTTCGAGCAGACGGGGCCGACGAAGGGGCTGAAGTCGGCCGGCTGGCCCGGGACCTCGGTGGTCGGGCCGGTGCAGACGGCCACTTCCGACTTCTGCTTTTCCTGGTCGAACTCGCGATCGGGCTCGGACGGTTTGCCGCCCGCGGCGGCGGTTTCGCCGTCGCCGATCAGGCCGGGGAATTTCTTCGAGGCCATCTTCGCGACCGTGTCTTCGATCGTTTTGAAGTCGCCGGGGGTGAGTCCGGACTCGCGGCGGAAGACGACCACGGCGGGGGCGATTTCGCCGTTCTGCAGCTCCTCGGTGGCGTTCAGCGCGGCGGTCGATTCGGCGTCGCCGGGCAGGTAGGAGGTCGCCTCGTTGTTTTCGGCCTCTTCGAACTTGCCGGGCAGATCCGCCACGCCGGCGGCGATGAAGATCCCGACGAACCAGAGGGCGAAGACGACCCACTTCGACCGGCGGCCGGCGGGGAAGGTGAACCAGGAGCCGCGCATCGGGCCGCATCCTTACAGAGATGCCGGTCCCGACGGGTTAATGCCTCACAGAAGCTTCCTCAGCTCTTCCGCATCGGTCACCGGCAGCTGGCAGGCGAAGTTCTCGCAGACGTAGGCGGCGGGCCTGCCCTGGACGGCCGTTCGGCCGGCGAGGAGCGGCGGTTGCTCGCTTCCCTCCGGGCCGCCGGCAAGGACCAGGTGGGGCCGGAAGCGCTCGCGCACGACGGCGGCCAGCTCGGCCAGGTCGTCACCGGTGAGGGCGACCTCGCGGCTAGGCGAGAGCTGGAAGTCGAGCGCTCGCAGCATGTGGGCAAAGGCGTCGGGGTGCTCGACCGCCGGTTTGCCGAACAGCGCGAAGACGCCCTCGGCCCACTCGGCGTAGCGCCGCTCTCCCGTCAGCGCCGCCAGGCGCAGCAGGCCCAGCGCGGCGGAGCTGTTGCCGGAGGGAATCGGGTGGTCGCCGACCTCCTTGCGGCGGGCGATCAGCTCCTCGTGGTCGGAGGAGGTCGAGAAGAAGCCGCCGCGCTCGGGGTCGCCGAAGCGCTCGATCGTCGTCTCGGCCAGCGCTCGGGCCGCCTCGAACCAGCGCGGCTCGAAGGTCGCTTCGTAGAGGCTGAGCAGCGCCTCGAGCAGGAAGGCGTGGTCCTCGAGATAGGCGTTGAGGTGGGCGCGGCCGTCCTTGTAGGTGCGCAGCAGGGTGCCGTCCTCGTCGCGCAGCTCGGTGAGGACGAACTCGGCGGCGGCGCGGGCGGCTCGAAGGTAGTCCTCGCGGCCGAGCACCGCGCCGGCGTCGGCCAGCGCCGCGATCGCCAGCGCGTTCCAGGAGGCGAGGCGCTTGTCGTCAAGGCCGGGCCGGACCCGCCGCGCGCGGGCCTCCAGCAGCGCCCCCCGCGCCTCCGCCAGGCCCGGCGGCTCGGTGGCGTCGGCGCCGCCCGCCAGGTGGAGCACGTTCGAGCCCTCGAAGTTGCCCTCCTCGCTGACTCCGTAGTAGTCGAGGATCGGGCCGGCGCCGTCGCCCAGCACCTCACTCACCTGCGCCGGGGTCCAGACGTAGAAGCGGCCCTCCTCGCCCTCGGAGTCGGCGTCGAGGGCCGAGTAGAAGCCGCCCTCCCGGCCGCGCATCTCGCGCAGCATCCAGTCGAGGGTCTCCTCGCAGACGCGGCGGTAGCGCTGGTGGCCCAGCTCCTGCCAGGCGTGCAGGTAGGCGCGGGCGAGCAGGGCGTTGTCGTAGAGCATCTTCTCGAAGTGGGGGACGAGCCAGATCGCGTCGACCGAGTAGCGGGAGAAGCCGCCGCCGAGCTGGTCGTAGATGCCGCCGGCCAGCATCCCGTCGAGGGTCAGCTCGACCGCCTCGGTCTCGCCGCGGGACAGCAAAAGCTCCAGCGAGGAGGCGGGCGGGAACTTGGGGGCGCCGCCGAAGCCGCCGTTGCGGCGGTCCAGCGCGCCGAGCAGGCGCTGCACGGCCTGCTCCAGCTCAGCGTTTCCCGGCAGGTCGGCGCGCGGCTCGAAGGCGCCGATCGCCCCGAGGCGCTCGCGGGTCACCGGCGCTTTTTCGCGGATCTCCTCGCGCTGGGTCTCGAAAGCGTGGACTACCGCTTCCATCACCATCCGGAAGCTCGGCATGCCGCGGCTCTCGTCCGGCGGGAAGTAGGTGCCGCCGTAGAAGGGGACGCCGTCGGGGTCGAGGAAGACGGTCATCGGCCAGCCGCCGTGGCCGCTGATCGCCTGCACCGCCTCCATGTAGATCGCGTCGACGTCGGGACGCTCCTCGCGATCGACCTTGACGCAGACGAAGTGCTCGTTCATGTACGCCGCCGTCTCGGGGTCCTCGAAGGACTCGCGCTCCATCACGTGGCACCAGTGGCAGGCGGAGTAGCCGACCGAGAGCAGGACGGGCCGGTCCTCCTCGCGGGCGCGCGTCAGCGCTTCCGGGCCCCACGGGTACCAGTCGACCGGGTTGTCGCGGTGCTGCAATAGGTACGGGCTGGTCTCCAGCGCCAGTCGGTTGGGCATTGAGTTGAGCCTACCCAGGGCGGTGCCAGG
>JBIOTO010000018.1:0-3495 GCA_044865945.1 Solirubrobacterales bacterium | reverse complement strand
CCGCCGCTCGCCTCCGCCGCCGACGCCGTGACCGCGATGGCGATCGTCGAGGCCGCCCGGCGCTCGGCCGCCCTGGATGGAGCCGAGGTCACCGTCGCGCCGGTCGCGGAGGTCTCGGCGTGATCGCGGTGATTCAGTTCGACTCCGCCAGCGCCCGCCTGCTGGGGCGATTGGAGGAGGAAGGGCGACTGCCCAACCTGACGGAGCTGCGGCAGCGCGGCAGCCGCGTCGAGCTGGAGACCCCGGCCGAACACTTCCCCGCCAGCGCCTACCAGGACCTCTACCGCGGGGTCGAGGTCGGCGACCACGGGCTCTTCTACCCCTTCCAGTGGGGTTCGGGCGACCAGCGGATCCGGCTGGCGGCGAGCTTCGACGCCCCGCCGCCGATCTGGGACCGCCTTGGCGAGCACGGCCGCGACACGCTGGCGATCGACCCCTACGAGTGCCACCGCCCGGACCGGGCCGAGGGCGAGCTGGTCTGCGGCTGGGGAATGCGCGAGCGCGTGGTGCTTGAGCGCTGGTCGGTACCCGACGGCGGCGATCGCCAGGCCCGGCGGCGCCATGGCCGGCCCCCCGACGTGACCGAGGTCTTCGGCGCCCAGACCCCGCGCGAGCTGCGCCGCCTGCGCGAACGCTTCCTCGCCGCCCCGGCGCGGGTAGCCGACCTGGCGATCGAGCGCCTGCGGCAGCGGCCGTTCGACCTTGCCTGGATCGTCTTCGCCGCCCCCCACCTCGCCGGCCACCGGCTCTGGGAAGTGCCGCCCTACATCGACGGCGAGGCGATCGGCACCGACGAGCGCCGGCGCCTGGACGAAGCGCTGGCCGACGTCTACCAAGAGGTCGACGCCCAGCTCGGCCGCGTCCTCGAAGCGCTGCCGGACGACTGCGACGTGATCGTCTGCTCGGTCCTGGGGATGGACCAGAACACCAGCCGCGCCGACCTCCTGCCGGGAATGCTCTCAGCCGTCCTGGCAGGCGAGGGCCAATCGAGTGGTTCCTTTGTCCGGGATAACAGGACAAAGGAACCACGCGATGGCTCGGACTCCGACTCGGGCGCGATCTGGCGGCTGCGCGGGGCGCTCTCGGGCCGGCTGCGCGCGAAAGTCGCCGCGGCGATGCCGGACCGGCTGGCGCTGGAGCTGACCTCGCGGCTGGAGCTGCGCGGGGTCGACTGGTCAACCACCCGCGCCTTCGCCCACCCCGCCGACAACCAGGGCTACGTCTGCCTCAACCGCGCCGGGCGCGAGCGCGACGGCATCGTCGCCGAGACCGAGGCGGCGGAGCTGGCGGAGCAGATCCGCGAGGGCCTGCTCGACTTCCGCGACCCGGATGGCGAGCCGACCGTCGTCGCCGTCGACGAGGTCGCCGACCGCTGGCATGGCGACGCCGCCGACCGCCTCCCCGACCTGGTCGTCCGCTGGCGCCCCACCTCCTCGGTCGCCCTCAGCGCCGTCCATTCCCCCCGCTTCGGCAGCGTCCAGCGCCAGGGCTACGGCAGCGGCCGCACCGGCAACCACACCGACGGCGACGCCTGGGCAATCCTCGCCCCCCGCACCGGCCGAACCCGCGACCCAGGCCGCCCAGCCCGCATCACCGACATCCCCGCCACCGTCGCCGCCCTCAACGGCGTCCCGCTGGACGATCTCAGCGGCGAGCCGCTGATCGAGCGCTGACGCGAGACCGTCTCAACCCGCGCTATCCGCGAGTTGAGACGGTCTCGCGGAGGACTCCGGCGAAGGCGGCGACCTGCGCCGCGCAGACGAGCAGGCCGCCGAAGGCGCCAGCGCGAAAGCCGGCGCGCATAAGGCCGATGTAAAACCCAAGCGACCCGCGGCGACGGCTGGAGTCGGCGCTTCGGTACCGGGCGGCGCCTTGGCCGTAGCGGTACTGCTGACGCAGGAAAGCGCCCGCGCTCATGCCGCTCCGATGGACCACCGAGGCCGCGAGAACGTACCGCGGCTCCACTCTCTCGCGCGCCGCCCGCTCCCCCCAGTCCCGGTCCTCGCCTGCCGCTGCCGGAAACGACTCGTCGAACGGGACTCGCTCGAGCCACGACCGCCTTGCGGCCAAATTGGCGGTGACGGCAAATCCCGGTGAGGCGGTGCCGGGTGCTCCAGCCCTTACCTGCAGGTAGTTGACGATCGCCTCCCAGGCTCTATCCCCGGCGGTGGCGTTCTCGCCCATTAAGACGGGACCGCTGGCCGCTTCGGCCTCCCCGGCGAGGATCGGCGCCGCCAGCGCCTCGACCCAGCCCGGCCCCGGGGCGCAGTCGTCGTCGGTGAAACAGACGACCTCTCCCCCGGCTCGCCGCACGCCCTCGTTGCGCGCCCAAGCTGGGCCGCGTCCCTCGTGGTCTTCGACGACCACGACCTCCACCGGCAGCGTCTGCCTCTTCAGCGCCGCCAGGCAGCGTCGCAGCAGCTCCGGCCGCTCGCGCGTCGGCACCACGACCGAGACCCGCGGGCGCTCCCCCCCCATCAGCCTTCGACCGCGTCGAAGACCGCCTGCCGGAGATCGTTCGAGTCGCTTTCCTCGATCGCGGTCGCGACCTTGGCGACCGCGTCCTTGCCCGAGAGCCCGCTCAGCTCGGCGATCCCCGCCGCTTCGACGATCGGCAGCGACTGCCGCCTCGCCTCCCGCTCCGGCTCGGCCAAGTAGGCGACCGCGGTCGAGTCCTCGGTCGCCTGCCGCGCGTTGGCGCCGACCCGCGCCAGCGTCCAACGCCCCTCCTGCCCCGCCGCGTCGAGGCAGACGACCCGCAGCTCGAACCCGCCGGGCTGGCCCGCCCGCCGCGCCTCCTGGCGCGCTTCGTCGCAAACCTGCCGCCCGACGTCCGCTTCGGTCCCGCTCAGCGGCGCGCTGACGTAGACGTTGAGCCTGGCCCCCTCCTCGGCCCCACCTTCGCCGCAACCGACCGCGAGGAGGAGTGCCGACAGACAGGCGATCAGGATTGCTGGCAGGCGCGTCACGAGCGACGATCCTAAACTCGCTCGCTATGCGTATCGGTGTCCTGACCGCTGGAGGCGACTGCCCGGGGCTGAACGCGGCGATCCGCGCCGTCGCCCGCTCGGCGATCCAGCGCGGCGACGAGGCGATCGGAATCCGCCGCGGCTACCGCGGCCTGGCCGAGGGCGATTACGTGCCGCTCGACATGCTCCGGGTCTCCGGGATCCTCCACCAAGGCGGGACGATCCTCAGCACCTCCAGCTTCGAGCCGATCCGCGAGGGGGCGGTCGACAAGGTCGCCGGCGCCTTCGCCGAGCAGCGGCTCGACGCGGTGGTCGCGATCGGCGGCGAGCACACGATGGAGATCACCCGCCAGCTGCACGCCGACCGCGGCCTGCCCCTGGTCGGCGTCCCGAAGACGATCGACAACGACGTCGGCGGCACCGACTTCACCTTCGGCTTCGACACCGCGGTGCAGATCGTCACCGACGCGATCGACCGCCTCCACACCACCGCCCAGTCGCACGACCGGATCATGGTCGTCGAGGT
>JBIOTO010000017.1:0-4073 GCA_044865945.1 Solirubrobacterales bacterium | reverse complement strand
ACTCCCCCGGAGGAGCCTCCCCACCTGCGACGGAGGGGGAGTCATCTCCGCCCCCACCACCAGGCTCCGGAACAGAGGGCGCCGGGATCCCTTCCTCTTCAAGCTGCGCGGCCGCCGCCTTCGCTCGCGAGTGCACCTCATCGACGCTCACCCCAAGCAGAGCGGAGAGATCGTCATAGCCCTGCGCACCTCGCTGGGAGAGCAGCCGCAGGATCGCCTTCTGGTCGTCGGACAGCGCCACGAGTTGGGAAGCCTATTAGGGTGCGATGCCGTGAACGACGACGCTTCGGTTAAGCCTTCCCACTTCGACGAGCTGATCGGCACCGAGTGGCTCAGCGACGACCCCGACGACGCCCGCGTCCGGGTCGAGATCCGCGACGAGCTGCGCCAGCCCTTCGGGCTGATGCACGGCGGGGTGATGTCGTCTCTCGTCGAGAGCGTTTGCTCGCGGGCGACCTTCGGCGCCGTCCACGAGGACGGGATGGTGGCGATGGGGCAGGCGATCAACCTCAGCTTCATGCGGCCAATCACTCAGGGCGGCGCCGAAGTCCGCGCCCAGGCCCGCCACCGCGGCCGCACCACCTGGCTCTGGCAGGCCGAAGTCCTCGACGACGAGGGCAGGACCTGCGCGCTGGCGCAGATGACGATCGCGGTTCGGCCGCGGCCGAGCTAGCCCTCAGCCGCCGAAGCGGTTGGTGATCGGCAAACGGCGATCCTTGCCGAACGCCTTCGGCGTGATCCGGATCCCCGGCGCCGCCTGGCGGCGCTTGTACTCGGAGCGGTCGACCAGGCGGATCACCTCGTCGACGCTCGCCGCCGGCAGCCCCGCGGCGATGATTTCCTCGCGGCCCTCGTCGCGCTCGACGTAGGCCTCGAGGATGCGGTCGAGCACCTCGTAGGGCGGCAGCGAGTCCTCGTCGCGCTGGTCGGGCCGCAGCTCGGCCGAGGGCGCCCGCTCGATCACGCTGGCCGGCACCAGCTCGCGGCCGGCGCGCTCGTTCCGCCGCCGCACCAGGTCATAGACGAGCTGCTTCGGCACGTCCTTGATCACCGCGAAACCGCCCGCCATGTCGCCGTAGAGGGTCGCGTAGCCGACCGACATCTCGCTCTTGTTGCCGGTGGTGAGGACCAGCCAGCCGTGGCGGTTGGAGAGGGCCATCATCAGGTTGCCGCGGATCCGCGCCTGCACATTCTCGGCGGTCAGGTCGGGCTCCGAGGGCTTGGTCGGGTCGCGCGGGACGGGGTCCTCGGGCTCCTCCAGGTAGCCGCTCAGCGCCTCCTCGTAGCTGGCCATTAGCGGCTCGATCGCGAACTCGAACAGCTCGCAGCCGAGGTTGGCGGCGATATCGCGGGCGTCCTGCTGGGTCTCGGCGCTGGAGTGGGGGGAGGGCATGACCACGCAGGTCAGCCGCTCCGGCCCGACCGCGTCGGCGGCGACCATCGCCACCAGGGCCGAGTCGATCCCGCCCGAGAGCGCCAGGCCAACGTGCTTGAAGCCGTTCTTGCCGACGTAGTCGCGCAGGCCGAGGGTCAGCGCCCCGTAGACCTCGTCGAGCTCGGGGAGGGGGTCGGCCAGCGGCCCCGGCGCGCCGTCCGGGACCTCGCAGACCAGCAGCTCCTCCTCGAACTGGGCGGCGCGGGCGATCACCGTCCCGTCGGGGGCGGTGACCAGGCTCTGCCCGTCGAAGACCAGCTCGTCCTGGCCGCCGACCAGGTTGCAGAAGGCGAAGTAGGCCCCGTAGGAGCGCGAGCGCTCGGCGAACATCGCTTCCCGCTCCTGGCCCTTGCCGCGGTGGTAGGGGGAGCCGGAGGGGTTGGCGATCAGCCGCGCGCCGGCCTCGACCTCGGCCTGCGCCGGCGGCCCCGGCAGCCAGACGTCCTCGCAGATCGTCAGCCCGACGGTCAGGCCGCCGGCCTCGATCGTGATCGGCTCGCTGCCGGGGACGAAGTAGCGCTGCTCGTCGAAGACGGCGTAGTTGGGCAAGCGGTTCTTGCGGTAGACGGCCTTGACGTGGCCGTCGGCGAGGACCGCGGTCGAGTTGTAGGCGTGGCGGGGGTCGACCTGGTCGGCAACCGGCTCGGCGAAGCCGACCAGGGCCGTGATCCCCCGCGCGCCGGCGGCCAGCTCCTCGACCACCTGCTGGTTGGCGCGGAGGAAGTGGCGCTTTAAGTAGAGGTCCTCGGCCGGATAACCGGGGATGCAGAGCTCGGGGAAGATCACCAGCTCGGCGCCCTCCTCGCGGGCGCGGCCGATCCACTCCGCCACCTTGGCGGCATTGCCGGCGACGTCACCGACGGTGGGGTTGATCTGGGCGAGGGCCAGGCGCATCGGGAGAAGTATCTCCATCGTCCTACCCGGAGGTACTTTTGGTCATCGTTAGGGTTTTCCAGGCATGCGGAACCGCCGGAGGCAACTGGTCGGTATCTCGGCGGCGCTGCTACTGGCCTTCGCCGCGGCCAGCCCTGCCCACGCCGCGCCAGGGCTCGGCGAAGCCGACCTCGCTTCCGACGCCCAGAAGCCCTTCCTGGCGCCCCGCTGGCGGCCGACCGACACCGACGATCCCAACCGCAACGCCTACTCGGTGCCGGAGGCGCCGCGCTCGCCCGCCTGCACGCGCCACTTCTGCGTCCACTGGGTCGAGGAGGGGCTCGACGCCCCCAACCTCAGCGACCGCGACAGCGACGGCATCCCGGACTTCGTCGACCGGGTGCAACGGGTCGCCGAACGCGTCCACCGGGTGGAGAACGGAAGGCTCGGCTGGCGCGAGCCGCGCAGCGACGGCCGCCAGGGCGGCCGCAACGGCAAGACCGACGTCTACCTCTCGCAGATCGGTGGCGAACTGTTCGGCTACGCGGCGCCCGATCGCGGCCAGGCGACCGAGGAGCACCGGATCCCGCGCCGGCTGCACGGCTACCTGGTCCTCGACAACGACTACAGCGCCTTCGAGTTTCCCGGCACCAAGCCGGTCGAGGACCTGCAGGTCACCTTCGCCCACGAGTACAACCACATCCTCCAGTTCGGCTACGACGCCTACCAGGACCCCTGGTTCGCCGAGGCCAGCGCGACCTGGATGGAGGACCAGGTCTACAACGGGATCGACGACTACCTGCGCTACGTGCGGCGCTGGGTGAAGCTCTACGAAACGCCGCTGACCACCAACTCGATCAAGGAGTACGGCAGCGCCGTCTGGAACCAGTGGCTGGCGCGGCGCTACGGCCCGGAGATCATCCGCAGGGCCTGGGCCGGGTCGATCGACGCCAAGCCCGGGGGCTTCTCGGTCGGCAGCTACGAACGAGCGCTGCGCTCCGGCGGGCCCTCCGACCTCAGCCGCGACTTCGCCCGCTTCGCCGCCGCGGTGGCCGAGTGGCGCACCGGCCGGGGATTCCGCGAGAGCCACCTGTACCCGGACGCGCCGCGGCAGGGCCACCTGCCGCTCGACGGCACCCGCCTGACCCGGATGCTCAACCACACCACCTTCCAGCTGTTGCGGGTGCGACCGCGAGGCGGCCGCGCCGTGGTCGTCAACCTCTCGGCGCCACGGGGAACCGCGGCGGGGATCGCGCTGGTCGGCCGCCGCGGCAGCGAGCGCCACGGCCATTCGGTCCTGCGGCTCGACTACGCCCGGGGAGGAGGGCGGCTGAGGGCACGGCTGCCGCGGCCGGGTCGCTTCAAGCGGATCACCGCGGTGGTCGTCAACGCCGACGCGCGCGCCAGCGGCTTCGACATCGGCCTGCTCGACTGGAACTACCTGACCGACGGCCTGCCGTTCGAGCTCAGCGGCAGCCTGGTCCGGTAATGCCTAGGACTGCGCCTCGGCCGCGACCGGGCCGGCGCCGTTGGCCGACGCGGCGGCCTTTTTCTTCTTCGCCTTGGCCTTCTTCTTGGCGGGGGCGGTGCCGATGACCTCCTTGGTCGCCGCCTCGAGGTCGAGGGCGAAGCTGTCGAGGTCGGCCATCGCGTCGTAGTCGCCGATCAGGCCGAAGTTGACCTGTCCGTTGTAGGACATGATCCCGACGCAGAGCGCCTGGCGGCGGGCAAGCGGCACCATCGGGAAGATCGACTCCATCTTGCG
>JBIOTO010000016.1:0-17154 GCA_044865945.1 Solirubrobacterales bacterium | reverse complement strand
ACGCTCGACGGCGTCGCCCTCGAACGCCTCTTCGGGCCGTTCGAAGAACCGCCGCAGCATCTCTACGAGGGCCAGGCCGGGGTCGATGTCGTTCCCGGCGACGCCGGCCTCTTCGAGGTCGACGAGGGGGAGGAGGGCGAGCGCTCCGACCTGGAAGCGTTGATCGAAGCGGTGGCCGCGCCCTCGCCCGGGTTCTCCGAGCGGGTCGCGGGCTACGCCGACCTGGAGGAGATGACGCGGATGTGGGCGGTCGAGCGCTACGTCGGCCACTGGGACGGCTACAGCACGCTGCCGCACAACTACTACCTCTTCAGCGACCCGCTCGGCGAGTTCCAGATGCTGCCCTGGGGGACCGACCAGACCTGGACGCAATCGCAGCTCGGCTTCGGCCCACCGGGGGCGGCCGTGCTCGAAGCCTGCTTCGCGGACGCTGCCTGCCGCTCTCTATATATAGACGCGCTCCGCGAGGCCAGGACCGTCGTCACCGGCCTCGACCCCGGTGCCGAGGCGCGGGCGATGGCCGCGCTGCTGGCGCCGTGGCAGGAGCTCGAAGAACCGCCGCGCAGGCCCTTCGGCCCGCTGGAAATCGCCGCCGCGATTGGTGGGGCGGAGCAGTTCGCCGCCAAACGCCCGGCGGCACTGGCGAAATTCCTCGGCGAAGAAGAAGCGCCTGCGGGCGGAGATGCCGCCTCCGCTGGCCTCCCGGCAGCCCCTGCCGGGCCACCACCCCTATCCCGCCGACTGATCGTCAACCGCGCCGCGCTGGGGCATGGCCTTTTCCTCGCCCGCCTCGAAGCGCCACCCGGCTCCCGGCTCAAATTTGACGCCCACATCGCCACCGTCCATGGCCAAGCGCCGGCGTGCATAAAGTCCGCCGGCGGCCAACGATCGCTGCGCTGCCGCCTTTCGCCGATGGTTCGCCGCCACCTCGCCGCCCGCTGGCTGCGCTTGCGAGTCGTCATCGCCGTTCAGCCGCCCGACGGGGGCCAGCTCACCTTCGAGCGCGCGATCCGCCTGCCGCGCACCGCGTTCTGAGTTCAGCCGCGGAAGCTCAGGCGGCGCGCTTGAGGTCGTCCGGCCGCGGGCGCAGCTCGATCAGCTGCCCGCCCTTGATCTCCACCGGCTCGAACTCGGCGACCGAGAGGACCACGTAGCTGTAGCCGCACTCGCAGACCTCGCGGTCGAGGTCGTCGAGGCTCTCGACCACGACGTCGGTCTCCTCGGCACAGCTGGAACACACAACAGTCACTTGGAACATGTTTCGATGGTGCCGACCCGTTCGGACGCCAGAGGCTTTCTGCAACGGAAATCTCACGTTCCGGTCCTGCGCGACGTCTTATATGTATGGACGTGAAGCGCTGGACCGTGTACGAGAGCCCGATCGGGCCGCTGAACGTGGCGATGGGCCCGAACGGCCTCACCGACCTCAACTTCCCCGGTCGCGTCGACCCGCCGAGCGACGTGGAGAAGGGGGCGCTGCCCGAGGTCGCCGAGCAGCTCGACGCTTACTTCGCCGGTGAGCTGCGCGAGTTCGACCTGCCACTCGACCCCCACGGCACTCCCCTGCAGAAGGCGGTTTGGCGGGCGCTGCTCGACATCCCCTACGGCCAGACCGCGAGCTATGGCGAGCAGGCGGCAAAAATCGACCCCGCCCTGTTCGAGACCGACGTCGAGCCCTGGCAGCGCGCCCGCGTCGTCGGCGCCGCCAACGGCCGCAACCCAATCTCGATCGTCATCCCCTGCCACCGCGTGATCGGCGCCGACGGCTCCCTCACCGGCTACGGCGGCGGCCTCGAGCGCAAGCGAGCCCTGCTCGACCTGGAGAGCAACCGCCAGCTGGCGATCCTCTAAGGGCTGGAATCTCCCTCGACTCCGTGCGATAGTCGGCGGGGGACTTGGGAATGCTGACCGACCGGGAAGAGACGGCTGTGCCGCGACCGCGGGCGTTGGAGTCCGCGACGATGGCCGAGGCCTTCCAGGTGACCGTCGCCGAGCACGGGGCGCGGACCGCGCTGCGGACCAAGGACGACGAGTTCAGCGCCACCTGGGCCGAGTACGGCGAGCGGGTGCGGGCGGTGGCGGCTGGTTTCGCGGCACTAGGTGTCGGGCGGGGCGACACGGTCGGGATCATGCTCACCAACCGGCCCGAGTTCCACTTCGCCGACACCGCCGCGATGCACCTCGGGGCGACGCCCTTCTCGCTCTACAACACCTCGACCGCGGAGCAGATCGAGTACCTGGTGGCCGACGCCGCCAACTCGGTGCTGGTCACCGAGCAGGCCTTCCTCGACACCGTCCTCGCGGTGCGCGAGAGCTCCGAGGCGCTAGAGCACGTGGTCGTGGTCGACGGCGAGCCCCGCGACGGGGCGATCTCCCTGGCCGAGCTGGAAGGGCGCGGCGAGGAGGGCTTCGACTTCGAGGCGGCCTGGCGAGCGGTCGGGCCAGAGGACATGGCGACGGTCATCTACACCTCCGGCACCACCGGGCCGCCGAAGGGCGTGCAGCTCTCCCACGACAACATCCTCTCGGCCTTCCGCTCCTTCGACGACATCTTCCGCCTGCCCAGTGACGGCGGCCTGATCTCCTGGCTGCCGATGGCCCACATCGCCGAGCGCAACGCCACCCACTACGGGCCGATCGGCTCCGGCGTCGCCACCACCTGCTGCCCCGACCCGCGCCAGGTCGTCGCCTACCTGGCGGAAGTGCGGCCGATCTGGTTCTTCGCCGTGCCGCGGGTCTGGGAAAAACTGAAGGCGGCGATGGAGATCGGGATCGGGGCCGAGCCCGACGAGAACCGCCGCCAGGCGATCGAGTGGGCGCTGGAGGTCGGCATGCGGATGGTCGCGGCCGAACAGGCCGGCGAAGAGCCCTCGGCCGAGCTCGCCGCCGAGCACGCCAAAGCCGAGCAGGTGCTCGCGGCGCTGCGCGAGCGGATCGGCTTCGACCAGCTGAGCTGGGCCCACGTCGGCGCCGCCCCCTGCCCGCGGGAGACGATCGAGTTCTTCCACGCGATCGGGGTGCCGCTGGCCGAGCTCTGGGGCCTCTCCGAGAGCACCGGCGCCGGCACCTGCAACCCGCCCGAGCGGATCAAGATCGGCACCGTCGGCCCGGCCGCCCCCGGCGCCGAGCTGAAGATCGCCGATGACGGCGAGGTGCTGCTGCGCAGCGGCGCGGTGATGCCCGGCTACCGCAACGCTCCCGAGAAGACCGCCGAGGCGCTCGACGACGAGGGCTGGCTGCACACCGGCGACGTCGGCGAGCTGGACGAGGACGGCTACCTGCGGATCGTCGACCGCAAGAAGGAGCTGATCATCAACTCGGCCGGCAAGAACATGTCGCCGGCCAACATCGAGGCGAAGCTGAAGGCGTCGAGCCCGCTGATCGGCCAGGTCTGCGCCGTCGGCGACGACCGCCCTTACAACGTCGCCCTGGTCGTCCTCGACCCGGACTTCGCCCCCGTCTTCGCCCAACAGCACGGGATCGAGGACACCTCGTCGGAGGACCTCGCCACGGCCCCCGCGATCCTCGAGGAGGTCGCGGCCGGAATCGAGCGCGGCAACGCCGGCCTCTCCCGGGTCGAGCAGGTGAAGAAGTTCAAGCTGCTGCCGACCGACTGGCAGCCCGGCGGCGACGAGCTGACCCCGACGATGAAGCTAAAACGCCGCCCGATCGCCCACAAGTACGAAGCCGAGATCGAGGCGCTGTACGCGGACTGAGAATAGGTATCGCATGCTCTTCGTCTGAGCGTGAGTAGGGTTCGCTCAGCCTATGGGAGGTCGAGCGGGACAATTCTTTCGCAGGGATGAGACTCGGAAAGCGATAGAGGATCTGACCGATGAGTCCCGGCTAACCCTTGTCGTCGGGGCCGGGGCCTCAGCAGAGATGGGTTATCCGCAATGGTCGACCTTGATCGAACGCCTGTTGCTGCGGGCATTACAACCAAATGCAGAGCCTGCCGACGGTGCTTATGCCACCGAGGTTCGGGAAGCAGCTTGTCGGGCAATTGAGGAGAACGGCCTGATGGGGGCGGCGACGATGGCACGAGCGGCGCTGGCAGATCGCTTTATCGAGGAGCTCCGAGTCTGCCTCTATGGCTGGGCCGACCGCTGGCGATGGGACTTACCAGGAGCCACTGCCAGGGCGGTGGCGGAGCTCTACCGGACGATGACCGAGCGAGGTGAGAACTGTGAGGTGGCGACGACGAATTACGACCTCAATCTCGAGTTGGCGATGGAAGAGGCTCTTGGGTTTGAGGTTCAGCCGTGCTTCTCGGATGCCGACGATCGCGGAGCGCGGGCGATTGTGCGACACCTGCATGGATTGCTGACTCCGGACGGTGAAGAGAAAAGGGTGGCACTGACCGAGGCTGACTATCACGCGACGGCCGAATCCATGCCATGGCAGGAGTCCTACCTTCGCCGCCGGTTTGCCGAATCAACGGTGGTCTTCGTAGGAGCAAGCCTCACCGACCAGGATCTCTTGAGCTACATCTTTCGTCATTCCCATGAAGACAAGCCCAAGCCGGTGGCATTGCTGGTCGGGGGGTCCGAGCAAGGCGGTGTGGTTGACGCTCACCCGCCTTCGAGCGACGCGGATAATCTTCTAGAGAAACTTGAGCAGGGGCGGTGGGATTTCGCTCATGTGAAGGCGCTTCGCGCCGACTTTCAGGCGCAACCGGCTCAGTTCCTGCACGAGGTGGTTCATCACAAGCGATCGGCTGGCGCGGCTCGATACGGGGAGAGGCTGGATGCTTGGTTTCGAGCTGCCTATGCGAATCCGCTCGGCATGTTGAGCAGGGAGAAGTTCCGCGACGCACAGAAGGTGCTGCAAGGAGTGCTTGCGGACTGGGTGATGGAAATCGAACGAGCTCTGGAGGAACGAGGATACGACTTGAGCGACGAGACGTTGCATGTGCATCTCTGGTGTCGTACGCCGGATCGCATTGATCATTCCCAACCGCCGGCAGAAGAAGAAAAGGTCGAACTGACCTCGCTAGCGATGATGGGTTGTTCGGATCGCACCTGGAACGATCCTCGCGCGATGCACGTACGGTTGATCACCCAGCCATCTAGCCGGGCTGCCGTCGACGCTTTCTGTGCGGGAACGCCGAAGATCGAAATCCCGAGTGGTCGACCAAAGTGGCACTGGATCCTGGCGACCCCTGTAGTGCTCGAAGACGATGGGGAGTACGGGAGGTTGCCGGTCGGGGCTGTGACCTTGGTTTCAAGTCGCGACCTTGAGGACAGCGTGCTTGGAGAACTGCGAACCGATGATGCGGACTTCTTACGTGATCTGGAGCGCTTTTTGGCGACTGCGGCGGAATCCGCCCTTAGGCCCTGAAAAATTGGACTCCGACTGAAGTCGTCTGTAGGTTCGACCCAATGTCAAAAGGCATCAGACAGCCAGGACCTCCATTAGCTGACCGTGCTGGAGGCTTACCGCCCCGCTTGGAGGAAGCCCTGAA
The DNA here is from genome assembly GCA_044865945.1 of Solirubrobacterales bacterium. Classification (GTDB taxonomy): domain Bacteria; phylum Actinomycetota; class Thermoleophilia; order Solirubrobacterales; family 70-9; genus VAYN01. The sequence continues at coordinate 11,690 of JBIOTO010000016.1, read as the reverse complement.
GCGCTCGGAGGATAAGTTGCGAGAGTTGGCGGGAAGGCTGAAGGAGGCCGACGGCTCGACGCATCGGGGCGACCGCCGATCGTAGGTCTGGCTGTCTCTCCGGTAGAAGTACCGACGTGCTGATCGACGGCCTTCCGCTCGAGTCGCCCGCCGCGCCGCTGGCCGACCTGCTGCGGGTCGGGCTCGATGCCGATTCGGAGGCGCCGGCGCTGGTCTCGGCGCATCGTTCTATGACCTGGCGGGAGCTGGAGGCGGAGGCGGAGCGGCTCGCCGGTGGGTACCGGGAGATGGGGCTGGAGCCGGGGGACCGGATCGCCTCGCTGATGCCGAACCGGATCGCGCTGATCGTCCACTACCTGGCCTGCTTCAAGGCCGGACTGGTCGCGACGCCGCTCAACTACCGCTACACCCACGACGAGATCGATCACGCGCTCGAGGTCAGCGGCGCCAGGGCGCTGCTGGCGCACATCGAGCGTCACGAGGACGTGGGGGAGAGCCGGCTTGCCTGTGAGCTGCCGCTGGGCGTCGTCGCCTACGCCGATCCCGAACTGCCCGGCGAGGTCGAGGACGTCAACTGGCACCACAGCTTCGACGAGCTCGTGGGGAGCGAGCCGCTGCCGCTCCAGCCTCAGCCCGACCCCGAGGAGCCGGTGGCGATCTTCTTCACCTCCGGCAGCACCGGTCCCGCCAAGGGCGTCACCCACACCCGCTCCTCGCTGCGCTGGATGATCGCCAGCGCCGCCGCGGCCTTCGAGCTCTCGGCCGAGGACGTCTTCCTGCCCGGCTCCTCGATGTCCCACATCGGCTCCTTCCTCTGGGCGCTGAGCACGCTCTCGGTCGGCGACCGGGTGGTGGTGGCGCGGACCTTCGACAGCCACGAGCTGCTGCCGCTGCTGCGCGAGCAGAAGCCGACGGTGCTGGCGATGATCCCGGCGGCGCTGCTGGCGCTGATCCGGGACCACGACCTGCAGCCGCACGACTTCGACTCGCTGCGGGTCTGCCGCTGCGGCTCCGACAAGGTCTCGACCGAGCTGCTGCACGAGTTCGCCGCCATCGCCGGCTTCCCGATCATCGAGGGATACGGGATGACCGAGGTCGGCCTGGCGACGCTGAACCCACCCTCGGGGGTGGTCAAGCAGGGATCGATCGGGCGGCCGATCAACGGCTTCAGCATCGCCCTGCGCGACGATGAAGGCGAGCCGATCGCGGCCGAGGCGGTGGGCCGGATCTTCATCCGCACCCCGGCGAGCATGGCCGGCTACTGGCAGGCGCCGGAGGCGACCGAGGAGGTGCTGCGCGAAGGCTGGATCGACTCCGGCGACCTCGCCCGCGCTGACGAGGACGGCTACCTCTGGTTCTTCGGCCGCAAGAAGCAGGTGATCGTCCACGACGGCTCCAACATCAGCCCCTACGAGGTCGAGGGGGCGCTGGTCGACCACCCGGCCGTCGACCTCGCCGGCGCCGTCGGCGTCCACGACACCGTCCACGGCGAGAACGTCCGCGCCTACGTAACCCTGCGCGAGGGAGCCGAGCGGCCCAGCGCGGCCGACCTGATCGTCCACTGCCGCGAGCGGATCGGCTACAAGGCGCCGGAGGAGATCCTCTTCCTCGACGAGATGCCGCTCAACCCGACCGGCAAGATCGACCGCGTCGGGCTGAAGCGGATGGCCGAAGACCACCTGCACCCGCACGGGCTGAATTAGTCTGAGCGCATGAGAAGTCTCTCGCGCCTCGTCGGCGCGACCGCGATCGCGGCTCTGCTGACGGCGCTTGCCGCCGGTCCCGCGTTGGGCGCGAGCACCGAATCGGCGCCTGTCGTCCGCGTCGAATTCGATCTTCCGGCGAGCAACGGGCTCCGTGCCCATCTCGAAACGTCTCCGGACGAGGACGTCACGCTCGCCATCGGACGTGAGCGGCAGGGAGTGTTCCAGGAGGTCCGCTACGAAGTCCCCGGCGAAGTGAGCGAAGCCGGGTTGAAGGTGCGCTTCGGGCGGCTCGGCCTTATCGACGTTGGCTTCACCCCGACCGCGACGCTGGACGAGACCGCGCCCTCGCCTGGGTGCATGGGGGCGCCCCGCACGCTTCGGGAAGGGGTGTTCGCCGGAACGATCGCGTTCGCCGGGGAGCGCGACTACGTCCGCATCGAGGCACCGCAGGTGGAGGGGTCGATGAGCGTGATCGCGCCGTGGCAGTGCCCGGAAGAGGACGGGCTGAATCCCTTCGAACCCGTTCCCGGCTTCCCGCGGTCGAGCGCCAGGCCCGTCGGTGGTGAACGAGAAACCGCGTCGCTACACGCGGGCAACCGCCGCTGCCTCTGCTTCTTCGCCGCCGGCGTCCACCATCGCCACAGCGGCGGCCGCAGCATCTTTGTCGGAGCGCGGGCCGAACGCCGCGAACGGATGGCGATCATCCGGCTGACCGCGGCACCGGGTCCCGCATCCGCCTTCGACTATGACCACAAAGTGGGAACGGCTTCGCTACGGGCGCCGCGGCCGCTGCGGGGACGCGCCAGCTTCGAGCGGCGGCCCCAGGGGCGCGAGCTCTGGAAGAGCACGATCCGGGTGCCCCTGCTGGGGGCGGCGCCGCTGAGGACGGACGGACCCGGCTTTCGCGCCGGCCTCTATCCGGAATATCACTTCGACTAGGGCGGCTCGGGCAGGGGGCCCGTTTCTCCGCAGGCTCCGGCCAGGCCGCGGACGCGGCTGATCCTCTTCTTCAGCTCGGCGACCGTGATGCTCTGCCTGCGCGCGGTCAGGGCCGGCTTGTAGATGGCCCGGTGCGCCAGCTTGCCCAGCCACTCCACCTCCGCCGTCGACAGCGTCGGCGGGGGCACGTTGGCGAGGGCTTCGGGCCCGAGCAGCTCGGCGATTCGCAGCCGCAGCCCCACCTCGTCCGGGTGGACCTTGGCCTTCCTGGCGATCGCCCCGACGTCAAGGCCTCTTTCCGCCGGCACGGTCACGCGCTTCAGCTCGCGGAGGACGGGCATCGGATAGTCCGGCGGCGCCAGCGGTTCCGGGCCCGGCTGCGACTGGAGGTGGATCTCCAGCAGGGCCGCGCCGATCAGCTCGCGGTCGGCGAACACGACCACGTTTCGATCGCCGGTCGCGACCTCGGCTCGCGACGATTCATAGACCGAGACGATTCCGCCGCCCCGCAGCGGGAAGACCTGGTAGGGGATTGGACCCATCCGCAAGGGATTGCGCGAGCAAGAGCTCCAGTTCTGGATCTGGGCCGGCACCGAGCAGCCGCCCTCCCCCTCGGGCAGCTCGCAGTCGCCGTAGGAAAAGGTTGCGTAGGTGTGCTCTTCCGGCAATCCGGTCACCCGCATCCCCGCGAAGTAGGGGCCGAGCCAGTAGAGGTCATTGGGTGCCGAAACGGCAGCGCCCGCCCGCCCGGCCCCGAAGGCGGCGAGCAGGAGCGCGCAGAGCACGACAAGAGCGCCGGCGCGCCTTCTCCCAAGCATGGGGCGAATCGTAGCCCCGAAGGGTCTAGCGGGAGATCGTGTACCTGGCGATCGCCACGCCCTCGTGATCCCAGGGGCCGTAGGTGCCGACCAGCACCGCGCGCCCCTGCGAGTCGACCAGGAGCCGCGACGCGCTCAGGGTCCGCGAGCCGAACCTGGCGGCGACCCGGCCGCGCGGAGCGAAGGACCGTTCCAGGCGCCCGTAGGCCGTCAGCCGCGCCAGTATCAGCGAGCTGTGCCGGGGCTTCTTCGATTTGCCGGGGCGCCGGGTGTACATCGTGCCGCCGAGCAGCAGGCGGCCACGACCGCCCGCCGCGACGGCGACCAGCTCGCTCAGGGGCCCTCCCGGCGTCCGCAGCACCGTCGTGCCGCGGGTTCCGAACGAGCGATCCGGGCGGCCGTTCGAGTTCAGGCGCTCGACCTCGATCGGCGCGGATTCCTTCGGGTAGTACCAGGTCCTCGCCAGCCCGATCCCGGCGATACGGCCGTCCGGGAGCACCAGCGGTTCGGAGGGCGCGCCTCGAACGGTGCCCTGGGTGCCGAAGCCTGGGTCCGGCGCGCCGCTGGAGCTCAGCCGCCCGAGCCCGCTCGCGCCTTCGCCGTAGGGGCAGTGGCCGCGGCCGCTGCCGTAGGTCACCTCGTCCTCCGGGCCGATCGACGGGCTGTCGCTGACTTCGGCCCGCAGGCGGTTTTCGCCGGCCTTGCGCCCACCGAAGACGCCACCGCTGCCGAAGCTGGGGTCAAGCGCGCCGGCGGGGGTCAGGCGCGCGACGTAGGCGGCGTAGGTGACGGTGTCCCAGAACCAGTCGTGCATGCAGCCGAACTCGAGACCGGCGCTGGCTCCGCCGGTCAGCAGCACCCGCCCCTGCGAATCGACCGCCACGCCGGTGACTTCGACCCAGGGCTCGGCCAGGATCCGCTTGCCGTCCTCGTCGTAGGTGGGCGGCAGGCCGAAATCGGTTTCGACCACACCGCCGGCCCCGAACTCGGGATCCAGAACGCCGTTCGGCAGGTACCGCAGGACCCGGGCGGCCTGCGGCCGTTCCCCGAAGCCGCGACCGAACTCGGTCCGGGTCGCCGGGTCTTCGGGCATCACCGCGGTGCCGGCGACGATCAGGTGGCCAGCCGGGTCCACCGCCACCCCCTCGATCTCGAATTCGCTGCCGGGCCGGGCGGGAGGAGTCACGCTGCCGCCTAGGCCGAACGATCCGTCCAGCCGGCCGTCGGGGCCGAGCCGTCTCAGCGTGTGGCCGGTGCTGATCACGAAACCGTCGTCGCCCATGAGGGCGACCCGCACTTCACGCTCGGAATCCAGCGGCGGCAGCATCACCCGCCCGGACTCTCCGAAGGACGGGTCGAGCAATGCCGCTCGCCCGGCAGTGCGGTTGGCCGCCGCGGAGGAGACGGGCTGGGCGAGGAGCGTGAGCAGAAGCAGCGGCAGGAGCCAGCGGGCGTTCATGGTGTTGGCTCGAAACCCTTCGCGCGGCATTGGTTGCGCGAAAGATATTTCCGCGCCGTGTCGATTTCCGCCACCCTCGTTCGTCGGGTAGGTAAAGACACCCCTTAAACGAGGAGGAAGCGATGCGTTTCATGGTTTTGGTTCCCAGCAGTCCCGAGTCCGAGGCGGGCGAGATGCCCAGCACCGATCTGCTGGAGGCGATGACGCGGTACAACGAAGAGCTGGTCAAGGCGGGCGTGATGGTGGGCGGCGATGGCCTGCTGCCGACCTCGGCGGGCGCCAAGATTCGCTTCGACGGCGAGGAGCGCACCGTCACCGATGGCCCTTTCGCCGAGGCCAAGGAGGTCGTCGCCGGCTACTGGCTGTGGGAGTGCGACTCGCGCGATCACGCGATCGAGTGGCTGAAGAAGGCCCCGTTCGACGGCGGCACCGAGATCGAACTGCGCCAGATCGCCGAGCTGGAGGACTTCGACGAGCAGCTGACGCCCGAGCTGCGCGAGGCCAACGAGCGGCTGGGAGAGCAGATCGAAGGGAGCTGAGGGAGTTTCCCAAGAGTCACTCTATGCTCTAAAGAGGTATATATAGTTACCTTTTGTTGAACGACCATGTATTCGTTGAGTAATGGTGGGGGAGCATGGAGGGGCTGGGGAAAGCCGCATCGAGGGGGGCGCAGCGCGGGGGTGAGACATGACCTCCGTGCTGATTGCCGACGACCATCCCCTCGTGCGGGAGCATCTCGCCGAGGCGATCTACGCCGACGAGCGACTGGAGCTCGTCGGCGAGGCGAAGGACGGTACAGAGGCGGTTCTGACACTTGAGGAGCGGTGCCCCGACACCCTGGTTCTCGACGTCGCCATGCCGGTCCTCGATGGCGCCGCGGTCCTCAAGCAGGTGCGGGAGCGCCGGCTTCCGATCCGGGTCCTGCTCCTCCCCGGACACGCCAACGTCGTCCAGATGCGCAACGCGCTGCGCTACCGCCCGGATTCGCTCCTGCTGATGGACGCGAGCGTCGACGGGATCTGCGAGGAGCTGGTCGCCATCGACGGCGATGGAGCGCTCTCGCCCGGACGGCTCAACCTCGAGCGCGCCCAGTTGCTCGCCCGCAACCGAGTCGAGCTGAGCGGACGCGAGTGGGAGGTGCTGAAGCTGAGCGCCGAGGGGCTCACCCGGGCCGAGATCGGCGAGCGCCTCCGCTTTGGGCCCAGCACGGTGCGGGACGTTCGCCGCGACATCTGTACCAAGTTGGGCGCTCCCTCGATGCAGGTGGCGATCGTCACCGCGATGCGCAGCGGTCTCCTGGAAGTGGGGCAGCAACACCAGGTCGCGCCATTCGCGGTACCGAAAACTGCGGACGTGTGAGTAATGGTGAAGACGTTCGTTTTGGGGATCGCACACTCCTAAGAAGTCCGCCCGCATTGGCGATGACAGTCGCTGTTCTCCCTGCCAGGGTGCTGCGCGAGGCACTCACCGATGGCAGAGGCGACTGATCACCCAGCTTGGGAGGGCGGGCTCGATGGATAGACAGCGGACTTCACGGCGTTCCTTCAAAGGCGGCCCGCGAGCGCGCGCGGCGGCCTGCGGTCTCTGCGTGGGCGCGGCCGCCCTCGCGATCGGATTGACCCTGTCCGCGATGACCGTGCTGCTCCTGCTGCTGGGAGTGGTGGGTGTGGATTCCGCCCCCGGCACCGTGGTCGCCGCGGGTCAGGACGCCGTCGCCGCCCTCTACGCGGTGCAGCTGGTCGGCCTCTCCTTCTTCAACGACACGGCAGAGCTGCGCTTCGCCGCCGTGCCCGGCCTGCTCCTGGTGGGGCTGTCGCTCGTCGCCGTCACCGCGCTGGTGGCCAGGCTGGCGGCGGGCTCGCCGCGGCAGCGGCTGAAGGTCGCCGCCGCGACGGCGATCCCGTACGCGCTGCTCATCGGGCTTGCCGGTCTCTTCGTCCCGTTGAGCTTCACCGCTCCCGGTCTCGCCGTCGGCGTCGCCATCTCCCCCTCGCCCGTCGAGGCCTTCCTGTTGCCGCTCGGCTGGGGGCTGCTGTTCGCCTCGATCGGCGGCCTCGTCGGGGTCTACGGGCGCGGTTGGCGCCGTGAGGCGACGCGGCTGCTCGGGGATTGGGCAGCTCCGCTTGCCGCGACCTCCCGCGCCGTCGCCGGCGGCCTCGCCGCCGCGGCGGTGGTCGCCTCGGTCGGCGCCCTCGCGCTCGCCGGCTGGGACCCGGGACTGGTGGTGGGCGGCGGTTTCGGCCACGCGCTGAAGGTCGCCGGCGTCGCCCTCCTCACCCTGCCCACGCTCGCCGCGGCTGTACTCGTCTCGGGCTTCGGGGTGCCGTTCGAATGGCAGATGGACGCCCTCGCCCATGGCCAGGGCTCGATCTCGGCCTTCGGTGGCAGCCTGCCGAGCACGGGCCCTTCCGCTCAGGGCGCGCCGGCCGTGCTCGCCCTGGCGCCGCTGATCGCCCTCGCCACCGTCCTCGCGGTGGGCTGGCTCTCGGCGCGCCGCTCCGGGCCAAACGCCCGGCTCGGCCTGGCCAACGCCGCGCGGGCGGCGATGCTGACCACGCTGGCCGTCTGGCTGCTGGCCCTGCTGGCGCGGGTCGATGCCCAGGTCGGGGGCCTGCTCGGCTTCCACCTGATGCCGGAGGCCGGCGCGCTGCTGTGGCGGGTGCCGCTCGTCGTCTTCGCCGGTTGTTTCGCCGGCAGCTTCGCCTACGCGATGACGCGGGGACGCGCCGCGCGCCGCCAGCTGGCAGCGGCCCTGGTCGCCGCCGCGCGTCCGTCCAGCTGGGGCTGGGGCCCCGGCGGGCCGAACCGGCCCGATTGGGTGAACAACGGATTGACCTGGCGAGCCGCGCTGGGGGTGAGCTTCGCCGCGGTGCCGGTCATGCTGGTCGGCATCGGCGCGACCGGCCCGGTCTCCTCGGCCTCGCCGGAAAAGGTCTCGCTGGCGCCGATCCAGCAGGCGGCCGAAGAGCGCCTCGAAGGCGCCAGCACCAAGGACGACTCGGTCGCCGTGACGGTCAACCCGGAGACGCGGGTGGTCGGCACGGCAAGCGTGCACACGCCCCTGCGCGCGCTCGGCATCGCCCCCGGCAAGTCGCGCGCGACCAAGGCCGAGGACGTGCTCGACCGCTACAGCGAGCTGTTCGGCCTCTCCGACCCGGCCACCGAACTGGGCGATCCGCAAAGCACCACCGACAGGTTCGGCGTCACCCACGTCTCCTTCACCCAGATGGCTAACGGCCTGCCCGTCTTCGGCGGCGGCATCGGCGTCCATCTCTCCAACAAGGGCGAACTGCTCGAGTTCATCAGCGGTTCGCCGATCCCCAACGTCTTCGTCGCCGACGACGAAACGAAGCTGTCCGCCGAGCGGGCGGTCGGGATCGCCGAGGACGCGCTTCCGTCCGGCAGCCTGGCGGAGCCGGCGCGGCTTCAGGTCTACGCCGGTGTGGAACCGTACGTATCGGGGCCCAACGCGCGGCTGGCCTGGTTCGTCTGGCTGATCAGCGACACGAACGGGACCTCGGAGGAATACGTCGTCGACGCGGTCACCGGCGAGATCCTCGACACGATCCCGAAAGGCGACCACGCCAAAGTCCGCGAAGTCTACGACTGGACGGGCGGGCCCAAACTACCGGGCGCACTGGTCCGCGAAGAGGGCGACCCGCCGACCGAAGACGCCGACGTCGACGCCGCCTACGACAACACCGGCATCGTCTACGACTTCTACTCGGGGTACGAACGCGACAGCTACGACGACAAAGGCTCGCCGCTGGTCTCGACGGTGCACTTCACCCAGGCCTCCGGCGGACCCTTCGAAAACGCCTACTGGAACGGCGAGCAGATGGTCTTCGGGGACGAATACGTGGAAGCGCTCGACATCGTCGGCCACGAGCTGACCCACGCGGTCGTCGAAAACACCGCCGAACTGGTCGGGTCGGGCCAGGCCGGCGCCCTGAACGAGAGCTTCGCCGACATCATGGGCGCGGCGATAGAAGGCCAGAGCAAAGGCAAAGTCGACTGGGAAATCGGCGAGGACCTTCCGGGCGGCAGGATTCGCGATCTCGCGGAACCCGGCAAAGACAGCGAACTCGAAGGCGGGGGAGTCGCCGACCCGAACCCGGAACACCTCTCGGAATGGGTCGCCACCTGCCTCGACAACTTCGGCATCCACATCAACAGCACGATCACCAGCCACGCTTTCTACCTGGCCGCGGTCGACCTGGAAACCAACTTCGAAATGGAAGTCGCGGAAGTCGCCTTCCTCTTCTACCGGGGCTGGACCGAATACCTGACAGGCGTGCCGAACCCGACCCTCGAGGACGCTCGCGCGGCGACCCTGCAGGCGACGAAAGAATTCTTCGGCGAAGAATCGCCGGTGTACGAATCGGTCGAAAACGCCTTCAACGAAGTCGGCCTTAACGGTGTCACCCAGCCGCTGATGCCCAACTGCGCGGCGCAGTTCGAATGCTCCTTCGCGCGGGCCCTGCAGAGCCAGCATCGAGCCAGCGGCGAATCGGCCGCCGAGATGCTCTCCACCCTCTACAAAGCCCGCGGCGAGCTCGCCCTGACCACTCCGGCCGGCGACCACTTCATGCCCCTCTACGAAGCCAACATGGTGAGGATCACCGAACTCGTCGACCAGGATCCGGTGCTGGCCGAAATGGCGATCTCGGGTCTGGAAGAAATCACCCCGGCGCTCAACGCGCTGATCGAAGGCGAAGGCGAGGAGTTCGTGCTCACCGCCGAGCAGATGGAGAAAATCGAAGCCGCGCTCAACCGCCTTGCCGCCGACGATCGCCTCTACGGCGGTGAAGGCGCCGGCCAGCTGGCCGACCTGATCGACGAGGAACTGCAGTGGATGGGGCTGCCCAGCTACGCGGGGATGGACTACCAGGAGGGCTTCGCGCGACTGAACGGCGAAGTCGAATCGCAGAGCCTGATGGAAGAAACCGGGGTGATCATGGACCCCAACTGCAACAACTCCCCCTACCCCAACAACTTCCACGTCAACGACTTCTACGCCGACACCCCGAACCACCGGATTCCGGGCCAGGTCTCGCCGCTCAACGCCGGCGGCATCATCTGCGGTGCCGAAGTCGAAGAAACGGCGGGCAAAAGCGGCTGCGTCAACGAAGAATCGCTCAACACCAAGGTCTCGGTGCAGCTGCCGCCCGGCGACAAAGTCAACTCCAGCAAAAACCTCAGCGCCGGTTCCTGGGTCGGCGAAGCGATCGGCTTCGGGATCGCCTGCGCCGGCAAAGAAACCCAGCGGATCTACGGCCAGGCGGGCCTCCTCTCGCTGACCAGCTGGAGCGAATCCCAGTGCCCGAAATCGGCACTCGCCTGTTACGAAGGCAAAAGCACGTTCAAAAACGGCGAAGGCTCGGTTACCGGCAAAGGCTACGCCTGGGTCAGCGAAGAAGGCGGAAAACTGACCATGACCACGAAGCCGGTCACGGTCACCACCGAAAACGGCTACTTCGTCCAGATGAGCTTCGGCCAGTTCGAAGTCAAACTCTGCGGCCGCGCCGGCAGCGCGGTGACGGAGAGCTGCGGCGGGCCGACGGCGACCTGGATCCACCAGAACGGCGAAGCGGCCGAACCCGGCTGCCCCTCCGGTGAAGGCCGGTACTACATGTGGGCCGAGAACGCCGCCGAAGAAACGACGGTCCCGGCCTCCGCTTGCGTGCGCTGGGAAGAAGAAGCCCAGATGCAGACGATCGACGCCCCCAACAGTCTCAACGCCGTCTCCTGCGTGCCGTCGAGCACCACCTGCGTCGCCGCCGACAGCAAAGGCAACGCCTTCTACTCGACCAACGTCAGCTCCAGCTCGGCCTCGACCTGGACCTCCTGGAGCGGCCCCGGTGAAAGCCCCGCCCACGACGTCGCCTGCCCGGCCTCGACGCTCTGCGTGCTCTCCGTCGGCGAAGTCACCGGCGGCGGGGGCAACGTCTACCGCGCCAGCTCCCTTGGCGGCAGCTTCCTCTCCTCGTTCAAACCCACCAACGGCGTCGGCGCCCTCTCCTGCCCGTCGAGCTCCTTCTGCGTCAGCGCGCACGAAGGCGGCGGCTTCATCCGTTACTCGACCAAACCCTCGGGAATCCTCTGGACCGCGGTGGTGATCGGCACCGGCGCGATGAAGGACGTCTCCTGCCTCTCCTCCTCCTTCTGCGCCGTGGTCGACGGCGCGGGCAACGTGCGAGTCGCCACCTCGGAAGCGAAAATCAAAGAAGCAGGCGGCTGGACTGCCACCAGCGTCAACGGTGGCGCCGCGCTGCTCTCGGTCGCCTGCAGCTCGACCACCTCGTGCATCGCCGTCGACGGGTCGAACGAACTCCTCAAACTGGCGATCGCCAACCCCAGCGGGGCGGCGACCCCCTCGGGTCAGACCCTGGCCGGTGCAGGCAAACTCAACGAGGTCACCTGCACCGGCACCACCTGCGTCGCCGTCGACGACGAAGGCGCGATCTTCTCCTCCTCTAACAGCGGCACCAGCTGGGAAAAGCGCTTCGACGCCAGGGGCGACCTGAAGGGTGTGTCCTGCGCTTCAGCCTCGCTCTGCGCCGCGGTGACCAGCGCCGGCGACGTGGTGAAGTTCGACCCCGTATAAGAGCCGGCTTCACGCATACAGGCATTAACGCATATATGCGTTAAGCTTCGTCCTTGAGTCCAGGCGCAAATCAAAAACACTCGATTACTTAGGTACTCTCTAATAGAAGGGAGTAGCTTGGACCAGTCGAGACTGAACAATTCACTGGAATCCGGCGAGCG
>JBIOTO010000015.1:0-26631 GCA_044865945.1 Solirubrobacterales bacterium | reverse complement strand
GCTGATGGGCGCCGAGGACATCGACCGCGAGACCTTCACCCAGTCGATGTCGATCATCGTCAAGCACCGCACCGACATCGACCTGGTCGCCGAGCGGGTCGGGGTGAAACTTGCCGACCCCCTACGGACCGAAGGCTGACGCCGGGCCGCCGGGGATGGCGGCGAAGCTGCTCGGCTTCTGTGAGGAGCTGCGCGGCGAGGGGGTCGCGGTCGGGACTTCGGAGCTGCTCGACGCCTTCGCCGCGCTCGAATACGTCGACTGGACCTCGCGCGCCGACTTCCGCGAGGCACTGGCGACGACGATCGCCAAGTCCCAGGACGACCGCCGGGTCTTCGAGCTGCTCTTCGACCGCTACTTCTTCCGCACCGCCGAGGCCGAGGCGGTTCAGCGCGGGGTGACCGAGCACGCCGAGGGCGGGCCGCCGGCCGGCGACGGCGAGCGCTTCGACATGGACGAGCTGAGCGAGGCGATCCGCGAGGCGATGGCGGCCGGCGACGAGGACGCGATGCGCGACCTGGCGCGGCTGGCGATCGCCGCCTTCGGCAGCGCCGAGGGCTCGGGCGTGGTCGGCGTCGACGTGCAGCGGATCCGCCGCACCCTCGGCCTCACCGCCGGCCAGCAGCCGCCGACCGCGGAGGGCGGCGAGCGGCCGCCGATCGACCGCGACCAGCTGACCGGGTTCGAGCGCCACCTGCGGCGCGAGCTGGAGCGCGACCTGATCGAGCGGACCGAGACCCTGCCCCCCTCCCGCCCCCTGGCCGAGCTCGACCGGGCGCTGCCGACCAGCCCAACCCAGGACCTGGCCGCCGTCCACCGCGCCGTCTCGCAGATGAAGCGCCGGCTGGCGACCCTCGGCCACGAGCAGCGCGGTCGCAAGAAGGGCCAGATGGTCGACGTGCGGCGGACGATGCGCGCCTCGCTGGAGACCGGCGGCGTGCCGCTGCGCCTGCGCTACCGGCCGAAGCGGCCGCGGCGGCCGGAGATCTACGTCCTCTGCGACGTCTCCACCTCGGTCACCTCGGCCAGCGTCTTCTTCCTCTCGGTCCTCCACGCGCTCCACGACAGCTTCCGCAAGCTGCGCAGCTTCGTCTTCATCGAGCGAATCTCGGAGGTGACCGAGGTCTTCGAGTCCGAGCGCGACTTCGCCGTCATCGCCCAGAAGATCTCCAGCGAGGGCGGCGTCGCCGACGTTTCCGGCTACACCGACTACGGCCGCGTCTGGCTTGAGTTCCTGACCGAGATCTCCGAAGACCTCGACCCGCGCTCGACCGTGATCGTGCTCGGCGATGCCCGCACCAACGGCCGCGAGCCGCACGCCGAGGTCTTCGCCCAGGTGGCCGAGAAAGCCGGCCGCCTGTTCTGGCTCAACCCCGAGCCGAAGCTCTACTGGAACTACGGCGACTCGGTGATGGCCGCCTATGAGCGCTACTGCGACGGCACCTTCGAGTGCTGGACGACTAAACACCTGGAGAACTTCGTCAACGTCGTCGCCGGCGCCGCCCCCGCCGCCGAATGAGGGCGCTCCTCCTCCGCCACGGCGAGTCGGTCCACAACGCTCAGCGCAGCGGCGAGCCGGCGGCCCACTCCGACCAGGACCGGCTGACTGAGAAGGGGGTCGAACAGGCCCACGCCGCCGGCGCCGGCCTCCGCGAGCTCGGCGTGACGCGCCTGCTGAGCAGCCCGCTGCGGCGGGCGCGGGAAACGGCGCGGGCGGTCGGCGGGGCGCTCGGGCTCGAGGCCGAGGAGATCGACTACACCGGCGAGCTGACCTCGGCCGAGAGCTTCGAGCAGGCGGTCGCCAGGGTGCGGCGGCTGAAGGCCGAGTTCGAGTCCGGCGCCGACGGCGAGCTGCCGCTGCTCGTCACCCACGGCATCTTCGCCCGCTTCTTCCTCCTCGACTCGGTCCTCGGCGAGCGCTTCGAGGCGCCGATGGCGCAGGGGCTCTGGAACCTCGGCTCGCACAACTGCGGCCTCTCGATCTTCGCCCACGGCGAGAGCCGCGACCCGCTCGGTCAGCCGATTCCCGGCTGGACCTGCCTCACCTGGATGGAGCGGCCGTGGGATCGGCCCTGACGATCCGCACCGGGTCGTCGGGCGAGACCTGCCACTGCTCGTTGACGATCGCCCCCTCGGGGGGCGCCACCGGGCCGTCCAGCAGCGGATCCTCGGTTTCACGCATCCACCCCTCCAGCCGCTCCCGCAGGTCCGCCTGGACCTCGGCCTTGGTTGGGTCGCCGGCCAGGTTGGTCCCCTCCTGCGGGTCCAGCACCAGGTCGTAGAGCTGCTCCTCGGGCACCTCCCGCTCGCCCCAGCCCGCCGCGACCAGCAGCGCCTTGCTTTCGCTGTCGTCGCAGTTAGCCAGCACCGGATGCGGGTATTCGTCAAACCTCCTTATGTACTTCCAACGCTCGGTCCGAATCGCGCGGTGGGGCTGGTAGGCGGCGTGGTAGGTCGTCTCGGCGAGGATCGCGTCGTGGAGGCTCTCGACCTCCCCCCGCACCAGCGGCAGCAGCGAGCTGCCCTGCAGCCAATCGGGGTGCTCGACCCGGGCGAGGTCGCAGAGGGTCGGGTAGACGTCGAGATGGCTGACCTGGGCGTCGACCACCCTGCCGGCGGTGAAGCCCGGGCCGCGGACGATCATCATCACCCCGATCCCGCCGTCGAACAGGGTTGCCTTGGAGCCGGGGAAGGCGATGCCGTGGTCGGTGGTGCAGATGACGACGGTGTTCTCGACCAGGCCGAAGTCGTGCAGGGCGTGGAGGACGGCGCCGATCCCCTGGTCGAGCGAGCGAGCGCTGGCCTTGAACTCGGCCATGTCGCGGCGGGTCACCTGGGTGTCCGGAAGGTTGGCGGGCGGCTGCGAGTAGAGCGTGTCGCGGACCGAGGTCGGGGCGGCGAACTGGCGGTGGGTCTCGAAGAAGCCGACCGACATGAACCAGGGCTCGGCCGGCGCCTCGCGCAGGGTCTTGATCGTCAGCGGCGCGACGAACTGGGCGTTGTTCTGGTCGACCGGGACGACCTCGTCGTAGCCGATCACCCCGGGGTCGATGGAGATGTGCTGCTCGCCGATCAGGATCGAGCGGTAGCCGGCCGGGCGCAGGGTGTGGACCCAGTGCTGGCCGTAGTCGTTCAGCTTCCAACCCCGGTGGGCGAGGCCGAACATGCCGTTGTTGTGGCAGTAGAGGCCGGTCAGCAGGCTGGCGCGGCTGCCGGAGCAGGTCGGCGCGGCGCAGAAGGCCTGGCGGAACAGCACCCCCTGGTCGGCCAGCATCTGGATGTTCGGGGTCGGGACCTGAAACCCATAGGGCTGGACGTAGCGACCGGTGTCGTGCGAGTGGATGTAGAGGATGTTGGGTCGCGTCACGACCGCCCAGGTTACCGACCCGACCTTGTTTACTTGTTTGTTGATAGGGATAGTTAGGAAGCTATGTCTGACCAAGCGCCACCCGATCGCTCGTATCTCGTCTGTGCCACCCCCCGCAGCGGCAGCACCCTGGTCTGCCACGCGCTGGAAGAAACCGGCGTCGCCGGTCGCCCCGAGGAGTACTTCGAGGCGCTGCGCCACAGCGGCCGCCCGCGCCGGCCCGAGGAATACTTCCTCGGGGTCGAGGACCAGTCGATCCGCGACCACCTCGGCGAGCGCAGCGTCGGCTCCGACCCCCAGCCCCGCTCCCCCCTCTGGAGCCGCGCCGCCTACGACCGCTACCTGGAGTGGGCCTTCGAGACCGGCACCACCGCCAACGGCGTCTTCGGCGCGAAGCTGATGTGGGGCTACTTCGGCGAGTTCGTCAGCCTCCTGCGCAACATCCCCGCCTACCGCGACGTGCCGCTGGCCGAGCTGATGCCGACCGTCTTTCCCGACCTCACCTTCGTCCGCGTCGTCCGCGCCAATAAGGTCCGCCAGGCGGTCTCCCTCTGGAAGGCGGTGCAGACGGCGACCTGGCGCGAGGACCAGGTCAGCGCCGAGGCCGGCTCGGTCGAGGGCGACAACGGCGCCCCCTACCGCAGCTTCCTCGAGGAGCACCGGCCCCAGCTGCGCTTCCACTACCGGGCGATCGACCACCTGCTCGAAGGGTTGCTGGAGGAAGAGGCCTCATGGGACGCCTTCTTCGAGCACTGCGGGATCCGGCCGATCCTCGTCCTCTACGAGAACTTCGCCGCCGACTACGAGACCAGCACCCTCAACCTGCTGGAGCGGCTGGGCCTCTCATGCCCGGAGGACTTCGAGTTCGAGCCGCGGATGAAGCGCCAGTCCGACCGCATCAACGACGACTGGACCAAGCGCTACTGCGACCTGCGCCTCGGCCGGGACTTCGACCTCGACCCGGTTCCGGTCGAGGAGAAGGCGCGCTAGCGGGCGACCCAGGCGTCCTTGGAGGCGGCGAGCTCGCCGACCACGCTGGGCAGTTCGCCGGAGACGAGGTCGGCGAGGGTGACCCCCTCCAGCACGGTCCGCAGGCTGGCCCGGACCGCGATCCAGACTTCCTGCAGGTGCTCGGAGTGGCCGCGGTACTCGATGTCCTCCGGCGGGGTCGACTGGACGTGGGCGATCGGGCCCTCGACGGCGCGGACGATCTCGGCGATCGTCACCTCGTCGGCCGGGCGCGCCAGCCAGTAGCCGCCCTTGGCGCCACGCCGGGCGCGGACGATGCCGTGGTGCTTCAGCTCCAGCAGGATGTGCTCGAGGAACTGCAGGGGGATGTCCTGGGCCTCGGCCAGGCGCTCGCCCTTGACGGGACCGTCGTCGCCGGCGGCGGCAAGCTCGGCAGCGGCTCGCACCGCGTAGTCGGCCTTCGCGGAAACACGCATGCTTTTAGTAAATCAGTCAGCCGATCACGTCAGGCGCGAGATCGTCGGAACGGTCGCGCGCTTGCCGATCTTCGTCCGCTTCCCGTTTCACCCGGCGCTCGTTCCACCAGCGCGGGAACCAGATCAAAAGCAGCAGGCCGATTCCCGCGACGCCCGCGGCGATCGGCCAAACGACCGGGTCGCCCTTCTGCACGGTGACGATGCCGGAAGCGACGAGGACGACGCCGAGCGCCGTGCGCAGGAACCCGGTCGGGGCGCGGGCGGCGAAGTGGGAGCCGACGATCACCCCGGGCACCGAGCCGAGGAGGATGTTGCCGGCGAGGACGAAGTCGACGTTGCCGCCGACCCAGTGGGCGATGCCGGCCGCCCAGAGCAGGATCGCGGCGTGGAAGACGTCGGTGCCGACGACTTTCACCGGGGTCAGCCGGAAGACCGCGATCAGGAGGATGGCGATCACCGTGCCGGAGCCGGCCGAGGTGATGCCGATCACGAAGCCGGTGGTGGCGCCGATCGCGACCGCCGCGATCTTGTGGCGGCGCTGGAGGACGAAGTCGTCGCGCTCTTCGATCAGGTTGCTGAGGATCAGCGCCCGCGCCAGGGTGATGATCCCGACCATCAGCAGGGTCCCCCCCAGCAGGGCGTAGACGATCGAGTCGAGCTTCTCTTCGCCGATTTTGCTCTGCAGGACCGAGATCGCCCAGACGCCGGTCACCGCCGCGGGGACGCTGCCGGCGGCAAGCCAGTAGGCGAGCTTCATGTTGACCGTGCCCATCTTCAGGTGACGCCAACCGCCCACGGTCTTGGTCACCGCGGCGTAGAAGATGTCGGTGCCGATCGCGGTCACCGGCTTCACCCCGAAGAGGAAGATCAGCATCGGGGTCATCAGGGTGCCGCCACCCATGCCGGTCATACCGACCATCGCTCCGATGCCGAAGCCGAAAAGGACTATTGCCGGGTCCACTGGATTCGCTGCTCCGCACCTGCACTGATCTCGACTTTTCTGACCTTGTTGGTCAGAAGTGCGGAGTGCGGCAGGATACCAGGGGATGAAGCTCGAAATCGGCGGGGCGTCGCATGCCTACGGCGACCTGCGGACGCTCGACTCACTCGATCTGGCGGTCGAAGCGCAGGGCGTGATCGGGCTCGTCGGCCCTTCCGGTTGCGGCAAGTCGACGCTGCTGGAGCTGATCTGCGGGCTGCAAGAACAAAGCGCCGGAACGATCTCCGTCGAGGGGAAGACAGCGGCGGACGAGCGCCTGGCTCGCTGTGCCTTCATGCCCCAGCGGGACCTGTTGCTGCCCTGGTACTCGGCGATCGACAACGCCGCCCTGGCGCTGCGCAACCAGGGGATGGGACGCCATGAGGCCCGGGACACAGCCGGCGCCCTCTTCGAGCGCTTCGGCCTGGCCGGCTTCGAGGCGGTCCGGCCCGGCGAGCTCTCGGGCGGGATGCGGCAGCGGGTCGCCTTCCTCCGCACCCTGGTCGCCGGCAAGCCGGTATTGGCCCTGGACGAGCCATTCGCCTCGCTCGACGCGATCACCCGGGCCGAGATGCAGGAGTGGCTGGCCGCCGCCCTGCGCGCCGACCCCCGCACCGTCGTCCTCGTCACCCATGACGTCGAGGAGGCGCTCTACCTCTGCGACCGGGTCGCCGTCCTCTCCGCCCGCCCGGGAAGGATCGTCGCCGAGCTCAGCTCCCCCGCCCCCCGCGCCGAGAATCGCGACGCCGCCGTCACCGACCCAGCCTTTGTCGCCGCCCGCGAGGAGGCACTGCGGGCGCTCCACGCCGGAAGTCGTGGTTCCTAAGTCCGGTTATGCAGGACAAAGGAACCACGCGATGGGATGGAATCTGGCGCTGGCTGTTGCCGGCGCTCTTCCTCGCGTCCCTGATCGCGCTTTGGCAGTTGGCCGCTTCCAGTGGCCTTCTCGCCGACGTCCTCGGTCTCGAAGAGTTCCTCGTTCCCTCGCCGGCGGAAATCGCCGAGGCGGCGTGGGACAGTCGCTCGCTGCTGGCTGAAAACGCCTGGGTGACGCTGCGGGAGATCCTGCTCGGGTTCGGCCTGGCCTTGCTGACCGGCATCGCGTTCGCCGTCGCGATGCACCTCTCCGGCTTCGTCCTGCGCTCGACCTACCCGCTGGTGATCGCCTCCCAGACGATCCCGATCGTCGCCATCGCTCCCATTCTGGTGATCTGGTTCGGCTTCGGGATCTTTCCCAAGATCCTGATCGTCGCCCTCGTCTGCTTTTTCCCGATCACCGTCGCCACCCTGAACGGGCTTTCCTCTGTCCCCACGGACGCGAAGAAGCTGATGCTCACCCTCGATGCTTCGCGCTGGCAGATGTTTCGGCGGCTCTCGGCCCCAACCGCCCTGCCCTATCTCTTCACCGGGATGAAGATCTCGGTCGTCTTCGCCCCGATCGGAGCGCTGTTCGGCGAGTGGGTCGGCTCCAGCAGCGGTTTGGGGCACCAAATCCTCCAGGACAACGCGCAACTGGAGACCGCTCGACTGTTCGCCGCGGTGGCGGTCCTCTCCGTAATCGGCCTCGCGCTCTTCGGCCTCACGGCCCTCGCGGAGCGACGCGTCGTCACTTGGCGATAGAACTCAGTCGATGACGCGCATCCGGATTCCCGCGCTCGCGCTCGCCGTCCTTGCCATCGCCCTCCTTCTCGCCGCCTGCGGCGAGAAGTCCGAGGAAGGCGGCAGCGAGCGGGAGAGCTTCAACCTGACGCTCGACTTCTACCCCAACCCGGATCACGCCGGGATCTACATGGCGCAGAAGCTCGGCTACTTCGAAGAAGCGGGCCTCGACGTCAGCATCGACACCCCCTCCGACCCGGCGGCGCCGATGAAGCAGGTCGCCGCGGGCCGCTCGGACCTGGCGATCTCCTACGAGCCCGAGGTGGCGCTGGCCCGCGAGCAGGACCTCGACGTGGTCGCCGTCGCGGCGCTGGTCAACCGGCCGCTGACCTCGATGATCTGGCTGGGGAAATCGGGGATCAAAGGCGTCGCCGACCTCAAAGGCAAGACGGTCGCCACCGCCGGCATCCCCTACCAGGACGCCTTCCTGAAGACGATCCTCGCCCGCGTCAACCTCACCCCCGACGACGTCAAAGCGGTCAACGTCGGCTTCGGCCTCCTCCCCGCCCTGGTCGGCGGCTCGGCCCAGGCGATGCTCGGCGGCTTCCTCAACGTCGAGGGGGTCGACCTGCGCGAACGCGGCAAAGGCCCGGTCGTCACCCCAGTCGACAAACTCGGCGTCCCCACCTACGACGAGCTGGTCCTGGTCGCGCGCCGCCAGACGCTGGAAGAAGATCCGGAAAAGTTCCGCCTTTTCCTCGCCGCGCTGGAGCGCGGCACCGAGGCCGCCGTGGCGCAGCCGGGCGCCGCGACCGCGGCGATCGCCGAAGCCAACCCCGACCTGGAACCGAAACTCGCCGCGGCCGAGGTGAAAGCGACGCTGCCGCTGCTCGGGGCCCGCGCCGAGGGACAGCCCTACGGCTACATGGACCCGAAGGAGTGGGAAGCCTTCGCCGGCTGGATGCGGGACAACGACCTGATCGATTCGCTGCCACGTTCGAGCGAACTGCTCGACAACGGCTACCTGCCCTCGGGCGAAATTCCCGAATAGCCGAGGGCGCCTTCGGCGATCAGGCGGCTGACCTCGCGCTCGGGCATCGCTGGGTGGAAGAGATGGCCCTGGGCGTAGTCGCAGCCCAGCCGCTTCAACTCCGCCAGCTGCACCTCGCTCTCCACCCCCTCGGCGATCACCTCCAGCGAGAGCGCCCGCGCCATGCCGATGATCGCCTCGACGATCGCCGTCGGCTCCTGCTCGATGCCGAGCGCGTCGACGAACGAGCGGTCGATCTTCAGCGCGTGGAAGGGAAAGCGGTTGAGGTAGGCGAGCGAGGAGTAGCCGGTTCCGAAGTCGTCGAGCACGAGCCGCACCCCGAGCTCGTTCAGCGCGTGCAGGGAGGAGATCGCCGTCGCCGACTCGTCGACGAGGACGCTCTCGGTGATCTCCAGGCGCAGGTGGACGGGGTCGAGGCCGGTGCGGGCGATGATCTCCTCGACCGTCGCCGGCAGGTCGCGGTGGGCGACCTGGCGGGCCGAGAGGTTGACGGCGACGTCGAAGGGGCGTGAGTCGGGCCGCAGCTGGTGCCACTCGAGCGCCTGGCGACAGGCGCGCTCCTGCACCCAGCGCCCGATCGGCTCGATCAGGCCGCTGTCCTCGGCGATCGAGACGAACTCTCCCGGGTCGAGGATCCCCCGCTCCGGGTGGCGCCAGCGAACCAGCGCCTCGAGCCCGGTGATCTCACCCGAGCGGAGGTTGACGACGGGCTGGTAGAAGAGCGCCATCTCGTCGCGGTCGAGCGCCTCGCGCAGCTCGCGTTCGACCTCGAGGCGGCGCATCGCCCCCGCCCGCATCTCCGCGTCGAAGAGCACGCAGCGGGCGCGACCGCCCTCCTTGGCCCGGTACATCGCCGCGTCGGCGTCGCGGATCAGCAGCTCGGCGTTGACCGTCCTCTCCTCAGTGGCGCCCGCCACGGCGACGCCGATGCTGGCGCTGACGAAATGGTCGACGTCGTCGATCGAGAACGGCTGGGTAAAGGCGGAGGCGACGCGGTCGGCGATCGCCAGGGCCTCGGCTTCGTCGGCGAGGCGGTCGATCAGGATCCCGAACTCGTCGCCGCCGAAGCGGGCGACGACGTCTCCCGGCCGCAGGTGGGCGCGCAGGCGCGGCGCCACCGCCCGCAGCAGCGCGTCGCCGGCGTGATGGCCGAGGCTGTCGTTGATCAGCTTGAAGTGGTCGAGGTCGAGGAAGAGGATGCCGACGGGGGAGCCGGAGATCGAGGCTTTGCTGAGCGCGTCGCCGAGCGCATCGACGAAGCTGAGCCGGTTGGGCAGGCCGGTGAGCGAGTCGTGGAGGACGCGGTAGCGCAGCGCCTGGTCGGCGGCGTGGCGCTCGATCGCGTCGGCGAGCACGTTGGCGGCGGCCTGCACGAAGGGCACGTCCTTGGCGGTGAAACGGTGCGGCTCGGTGGCGTGGACGTCGAGGACGCCGAAGGGGCGGTTCTTGCCGTCGATCACCACCGCGAGGCTGCTGGCGGCGCCGAAGGTGCGCAGCACCGGCGGCATCGTGTGACGGGTCTCGCTCTCCCAGTCGGAGACGATCGCGTGGGTGCCGGAGTCCAGCGCCGCGCCGGCGTGCGAGTCGCGCGAGGCGGAGACCCGGCGGCCGCCGCCGAGGACCGAGTCGTCGAGGCCGGCGCGCAAGTTGAGCCGGCGGCCGTCGCGACCAAGCTCCCAGATGCAGGCGCTGTGGACGCCGTCGACTTTGGCGATCAGCTCCGTCGCCACCTCCATCAGCTCCTGCGGGTCGCTGTCCTGCATCGCCCGCTCGCCGAGGCGGGCGACTACCGCCTGCTGGGAGAGGGCGCGCTGCAGCTCCAGCTCGGTCTCCTTGCGCTCGCTGACGTCGTAGAGGACGCCGTGCCAGATCGGGATCCCATCCTCACCGGCTTCCAGGACCGCCTCGTCGTGCATCCAGACGACCTCGCCGTCGCGCCTGAACATGCGGTATTCGGCCGGCGCCGTGTCCCGGTTGCCGAGGTGCTCCTCGGTCTCCAGGGCAAGGGCGCGCTGGCGATCGTCGGGGTGCAGCCGGCTGGCCCAGAGGCCGGGGTCGCGGATGAAATCCTCCGGCCTGTAGCCGAGGATCTCCTCGACCTGGGGGCTGACGTAGCGCCAGCGGCCCCGCTCCCCGAGCTCGGCGGAATAGACGATGACCGGCAGCTGCTCGACCAGCCGCTGGAAGTCCTGCCCCCCCGCGGCAAGCTGGTCGAGGAAGCGCCTGACCTCGTGCTCAGACCAGTTCCTGTCGGCAGGCTCGCGCATCTTTATGGCTTATCGACCCTGGGTGGCCAGGCTTGAGCGCCGCGGCAACCCGGAAGAGTCAGGCGGCAAGCCGCATCGGCGGCCCCTGGGAAACCATTCGGTAGAGCCCGGCGAGCGTCAGGGCGCCGACCAGGCCGCGGTAGGGCTCATACGGCGCGTAGAACTCTTCGACCTCGGGGACCGTCGCCCGCCGCCCCTCGCCGCGCAGACGCCCGACCAGCTTGATGTAGGCGAGGTCGCCGGCAGGGAGCGAATCGGGTTCGTTGCGGCCGAAGAGACCGAGGCACCGCACGGTCCAGGGACCGATCTGCGGCATCGCCAGGAGCCGAGCGTCGCCGCGAGGATCCCCGATTTGGCAGCGGCCGGCGGCGACGTCGCGGGCCAGCAGCCGCATCGCGATCGCCCGTTTGCCAGCCAGGTCCATCTGCTCCAGTTCGGCCGGAGCCCGGCCGGCGATCGCGGCCGGGCCGGGGACGTCGCGCAGCGCTTCCCGCCCCTCCCCCAGGCGCGACCCCCAACGGCCGGCGATCCGGCGCTCGATCAGCGCCGCCCGCCGCGCCTCGATCAGCTGGCCGACGACCGCCGCCGCCAGCGCCTCCCAGGGCCACGGCCGCCCCTTGGGACGGAAGCCAGGCAGGCGCCGGATCAGCGGCCCGACCAGGCGGTCGCGGCGAAAGCGGCGCTGGAAGTCGGAGAGGTCGACGTCGACCCAGAGGGCGCCGCGCATCCGCTCGATCGCCAACTCCAGCTGCTCGCGGCCTGCCGGGCCCGGGCAGGGCGGCAGCTCGATCGGCGGTCGCGAGACCCGCTCCGGCTCGATCGCGTCGGCGCGAAAGCGCACCCGGTCGCGGGCGGGCTGCCAGACGCGGACCAGGACCGGACTGCCGTCGACATGGAGGAGCCGAGTCGCGACCCCGCCGCTCACCCGCAGGGTGCGATCGGAGCTGCCGCGCGGCAGCCGGAAGGGCGAAGGAGGCCTTACCTCCGCTTCAGCGACCGAGGAGGTGTACATCGACCAGGAAGGAACGGCTCGCCACGACGTTCTGGCGCTCGCGGCGACGGCCGCCGAGGCGGCGCGGCGAGCGCGCTTTGGACGCGGCACCGGTCACCGCCCTGACAGCGGCGACGGTGGCGGCGCCGGCCAGCACGCCCCCGGCGGCGGCGATCGCGGCGGTCCGCACCTCCGCTCGCAGGACCGGCAGGGAAGAACCGGAATCGCCCTCGTAGCTGGAGGGGAGGGGACGGACCGGAGCGGTCGCGTCCTGGGGACTGGCGTCTTCTTCGGCGATCACCTCGCCGTCTAGCTGCAGCTCGTCCACCGTCGCGACTCTAGCGCGGGCCGGGGTCGGCCTTTACAGAGAACGCTCGTAAAGACGGTACTTCTTGACGACTTTGCCGCCCATGCCCTCCATCGCCCGGTTCATCGGCTTGTTCGTCTCCAGGATCCAGCCCATCTCGCCCCAGTGGATTTTGTCCGGCTGCGCCGCCAACTTGATGTGCTCGAGGTACAGCCCGGCGGCGACGCCGGTGTGGCGGTAGTCGTGCTTGACGCCGAGGGCGAAGACGCGCAGGCGGTCGATCTTGCGCTGCCCGAGCAGGAACTTGGCCCAGCCGAAGGGCAGCAGCCTCCCGTTCAGCCCCGCCATCACCTGGTTGATGTCCGGCAGGGTGAGGGCAGCGCCGATCACCTCGCCGTCCTTTTCGGCCATGAAGGTCCACTCCTCGCTGAGCACCTGCTTCAGGTTCTTCGCCTGGAACTCGACCTCGGCGTCGGTGATCGGCACGAAGCCCCAGTTCTGGCCCCAGGCCTCGTTGTAGACGTCCATGAAGCGGCGCACCTCGGCGGCCATTTCGCGCTTGCGCATGTTGCGGATCACGATTCCTTCGTCGCGCAGCGCCTTCTCCGCCGCCTCGTGGATCGAGGGGTCGAACTTCTCCCCCTCCTTCAGCTCGCCCATCCGCAGCTCCCACATCAGCACGTCCATCGCCTTGGCGAAGCCCTCCGCCTCGATCAGGCGCTGGTAGTAGGGCGGGTGCCAGGGCTCGAGGATCATCGGCTGGCGCTCGAAGCCCTCGATCAGGATCCCGATCTCGTCGTTGGTGGTGAAGTCCATCGGCCCGAGAATCCGCTCCCGCCCCCGGGCGCTCGCCCACTCGCCGGCGGCATCGAACAGGGCCCGCGCGACCTCGGGGTCCTCGGCCGTCTCGAAGAAGCCGAACATCGCGTCCTTGCCACCCTGGAACTCGTCCCAGCGACTGTCGGCGTGGGCGCTGATCCGGCCAACCGGCTCCCCGTCGCGTTCGGCGATGAAGAACTCGGCCTCGCCGTGCTCGAACCAGGGGTTCTTCCCGCGGTCGAGGAACTGCATCCGCTCGAAGATCAGCGGCGCCACCCACTGCTCGCTGTCGCGGTGGAGGCCGAACGGGACCTTGACGAAGCGCTTCAGCTCGCGCCGGTTGCGAACGGGCCGGATGGAGACGCTTGCCATGTGGGCCGCAACCTACACTCTGAGGCGATGAGCGAGACCGCGAAGGCGCCTGTCGACGTCTTCGAGAAGGCCCGCAGCCACGACCGGCTGGAGCAGCTCGAAGCCGCCAAGGAGCACGACCTTCTCCCCTACTTCCGCCTGCTGACCTCGCAGGCCGGCCCGGTGGTCGAGATGGAGGGCCGGGAGACGATCATGCTCGGCTCCAACAACTACCTCGGGCTGACCGGCGACGAGCGGGTCAAGGAGGCGGCGCGCGAGGCGCTGGAGACCTACGGCACCGGCGTCACCGGCTCCCGCCTGCTGAACGGGACGACGCCGCTGCACCTCGACCTCGAGCGCGAGCTGGCGGAGTGGATGCAGACCGAGGACGCGATCGTCTACACCACCGGCTACCAGTCGAACGTCGGCTGCATCGGCACCATCCTCGGCCCCGGCGACACGGTGATCTGCGACTCCGGCGACCACGCCTCGATCCTCGACGGCTGTCGCCTCTCCGGCGCCAAGCTGCGGCCCTTCCGCCACAACCGGATGGACAAGCTGGAGAAGATGCTGCGGCGCGCCGCGGAGGACGGCGGCGGCGTCCTGGTGATCGTCGACGGCGTCTTCTCGATGGAGGGCGACGTCTGCGACCTGCCGCGGATCGTCGAGCTCTGCCAGGCCCACGGGGCGCGGCTGATGGTCGACGAGGCGCACGGCGCCGGCGTTCTCGGCGCCCGCGGCGCCGGCGCCTGCGAGCTGTTCGGTCTCGAGGACCAGGTCGACCTGCGGATGGGGACCTTCTCCAAGAGCCTCGCCTCCTGCGGCGGCTTCATCGCCGGCCCGGCCGACGTGATCGAGTACCTGAGAATCTCGTCCCGCTCCTTCGTCTTCAGCGCCTCGGCGGTACCCGCGGCGGTCGGAGCGGCGCTGGGAGCGCTGCGGGTGATCCGCGCCGAGGGGCCCGAGCTGTTCCGCCGCCTGCTCGACAACGCCGAGTACCTGCGCGAGGGCCTGCGGCACCTGGGTCTGAAGGTGGTCGAGCCCGGCACCCTGCCCGACGGCAGCGTCGCCACCACCCCGGTGGTGCCGGTGATGGTCGGCGACGACTGGCAGGCGGTGCTGCTCTGGAAGGCGCTGTTCGACGCCGGCGTCTACACCAACGTCGCGATCCACCCCGCGGTTCCCCCCGGCGGGGCGCTGCTGCGAACCAGCCTTATGGCGACCCACGAGCGCGAGCACCTCGACGGCGCCCTCGGCACCGTCGCCAGGGTGATCGAAGACTTCCCGGACCTTCCCCGCTCTTAAACCGAGGGGTAACGGGTTCTTGACATCCCCCCACCGGGGGAGTTTCAGGCTTGGACGGAATCGGACAAGCGGGCCGATGAGCCGAAATTGTTGCTCTTAGCGAATGGGTCGGACGTCAATATGGCGATGCCGGCTTGACGCCCGGTACCTCGAAGACGTAGCTTGGCCTCCTCGCCGAAACGACCCTGACGGGAAGTTTGGGAAGGCGGGAGTTTTGTCCGGTTGGATTCGCCCGGCAGTGATCCCTTCGGACGCCTAATACCCCCCAGTTAAACGATTCCTTGAAGGGAGGAGTCCCAGTGGAAGCTGCCTCAACGGCACCCGCAAAGACCATCGCCTCAACCGAGGCCCCGCAACACATGAGGGCGCTGGAACGAGCCAACATGGTGCGGCTGGCCCGCGCGGAGCTGAAGCGCTCGATCGCGCGAGGTGACGTCGATGCCGCGGAGGTGGTTCGCGACTGCCCGTGGGAGACCGAGAGCATGACCATCGCCGAGCTGCTCACCAGCCAGCGGCGTTGGGGTCGGACCCGGGCGCGGAAATTCCTCATGCCGCTCTCTTTGAACGAGAACAAGCAGTTGGGGACGCTCACCTCGCGGCAGCGGCGGTTGCTGGCGGCTGAGCTTTCGACGCGATCGGTGGGCTCGGTTGGACGGGAGCCGCTGGCGGTTTAACCATTGGTGGAGGCCTGCGCTAGCCGCGTAGGCCTCCGACTTTGTAGCTGAGGCCTCCTGAGGCCTTTTGAAAAGCTCTTCGGGCTAGGTAGAAGACGATGGCGAAGGCTAGGGCTCCTATGCCCAGGGCTATGGCGAGGATCGTGCCGGCCGCGTAGTAGACGAGGCCGGTGGTTAGGACGAAGGCGAAGCCGGCTAGGAGGGTGGTGTGGGAGCGGTAGCCGGCTAGGTGCTCGCGGATCGCTACCTCCATGCCGCCCAGGCCTGCCAGGACGACGCCGAGGGCGATCGCCGTTGGGTTGCCACCGATCACGCCGACCGCCAGCGAGACGATCCCTCCCAGGATCACCAGCTCGGCCAGCGGGGCTTTCCCCCATGGGGCCGGCGGTCTCTCGTCAGGCGCGGTGACCCGCTTGGCGGGCCGGGACTTCTTGGTCAACGGCCGCAAGCCGCCCGGCTAAGGGACATCCGGAGGAGACCTTGACCCGCCACCAGCCCATCAGCATCCCGATCGGGCCGAGCCGGGGGCGGGAGTGCCAGTGGCCGCAGCCGTCCAGCCCCAGGTCCTGCCTGGAGACCTGCACCCACTTGAAGTCCTGGGGGGCGGCCAGCATCCGTTCGACCAACTGGCGGTTCTCGTCCTCGACCTTGGCCCGCTCGACGAGAGCGCCGCGCGCCTCGGCGACGCGATCGGCGAGGCGGTCGCGAATCACCTCCAGCTCACCCAGGTCCAGGACCCGGGGAGTGGCGGCAATCGGGTCGATCCGGTGCGGCACCTCGGTATGGCCGAAGGCCTCGCCGAAGAGCGCGCAGAGCTCGGCCTCAAGGCGGGCGATCTGTCGGCGCAGCTGGAGGCGTGCCTCGCGCTCGTCGACCGCGACGCC
This sequence comes from Solirubrobacterales bacterium, assembly GCA_044865945.1. GTDB lineage: Bacteria > Actinomycetota > Thermoleophilia > Solirubrobacterales > 70-9 > VAYN01. The sequence goes on along the minus strand of JBIOTO010000015.1, from coordinate 10,594 downwards.
AGGTCCCTGAAAAGTCTGATCGAGTAGACGAGGCATCCCCGAAAGTGTAATCACGCCGCCTCCAAAGTCGAAGCGGCCATCCAGAGCGCCTCCTCGACGGCAATCTGGGGCACCCCCTTGACCTGAACAGCGGCAATCGCGATGCGTCGGGCCCCCTTCTCGACCGTGAGCCCCTCGGCGGCCGGACCGAAGAGCATCGCCACCGGGCGCGCCTCGTCGGCGATCGTCAGGGTCCCCTTGGCCAGCTCGGCTGGCTGCCCCGCCAACGACTCCCCGGGCGCGGTGTCGCGGATGCAGAGGCGGCCCTCCAAGGCCTCGGCGTCGAAGGCGCGCAGCGCCACCCCGGTCTCGACGATCGCGACGTTCAGCGCGTCGGCCGGCAGGCCGTGGCTGCGGAAGCCGCCGTCGTGGAGCCGGTCGAGGGTGAGCTGCTCGACGGGGGTTCGGGTCCGGTCGGGGTCGAGCCCGATCTGGCGGAAGAAGACGCGGTAGGCCCAGGGGATCGGCCGTTCCCGCAGGCGGATCGCCTGCGAGCCGTAGGTGCGGTCGGAGAGGTCGCGCAGCCGCCGGCGCACCGGCTCCGGGCTGCGCCCCGGCTTGGCGTCCACCTCCACCCAGGCGATGCCGAGGCCGGGGAACTCGGAGGCGATGTGCGGGGCGACCCAGCCCTGCCGCGGGGCCGGAACCCAACCCATCCTCTGGCTGGCGGCTCCGGCCGGCATCTCAGCCCGCTTCCGCCTTGGCGGTTGCCGCGAGGAGGCGGTCGACCCGGTCGCTCAGCTGGGCGAGGGTGAGCGCGCCGATACCGGCGCTCTCCAGCGTCCCGCCCGGATAGACGTAGGCGAAGGTGGGACAGATGCCGACGCCGTAGAGGCCGCCGACGGCGCCGTCGCGGTCATAACCGACCGGCATCTTCCAGCCCCGCTGGCCGATCAGCTCCCGCACCGTGCCGCGGTCGTCGCGGATGTCGAGGGAAAGAAACCCCACCCGCCCACGGTAGCGCCGGGAGGCCCGCGCGACCACATCCTGCTGCTGGACGCACTCGTCGCCGCCCTTGGTGAACCAGAACGAGATCACCAGGGGGCGGTCGAAGAGGTCGCAGACCCGGATCGCTTCCGGCAACTCGACGCGGCAGGCGGGGGTCCGCCGCGACTCCTCCGGGCAGGGGATCGCCGAGGTTTCGCAGTCGTCCTGGGCGACGTTGGCGTCGCCTTCCAGATCCCCCGCCGCGGCCGGGACGGCGAACTGCGGCAGCGGCCAGCGAGCCGGCAGGCGATCCAGCCCCAGCGTGTCCCCCCCGCCGCCGTTCCCGATCATGTTGATCGAGGCGACGACGATGATCCCGAGGAAGAGGAGACCGACGATGAGCGTGTAGCGGTCCCTCATCGCCGCTCCTCCAGCAACAGCAGCGTCGCCGGCAGGACCAGCAGCACCCCGATCAGGGCGGCGGTGAGGTCGATGACGGTGACGAAGCCGAAGTCGCGCAGCATGCGGACGTCACTGGCGACGAGGACGGCGAAGCCGGCGATCGCGGTGGCGCCGGAGGCGAGGACGGCGGCGCCAGTCCGCTCGTAGGCCCGCCGCAGGGCGCCCTCGACATCGGCCCCGCCCCCACGCTCCTCGTGGAAGCGCCCGACCAGCAGCACCCCGAACTCGGTCGCGATCGCGATCGTCAGCGCCCCCAGCGCGGCCGACATCGGGTTCAGCGGGATCCCGGTGATCCAAAGCAGCAGCGAGGCCCACCCGGTGGCGAGGACGGTGGGCACCAGCGGCACCAGGGCGCGGCGCCAGGAGCGATAGATCAAGAGCAGGGCCAGCCCCACGAGAGCGAGGCCCGCGAGCGTCAGCCAGTAACGGCTGCTGGAGAGGTCTCCCGCCGATTCGGCGGCGATCACGGACAGCCCGGCCAGCCGCACCTCCACCCCCTCAGGCGGATCGCCGATCTCGCCCCGAACTCGGTCCACGAGCTTCTGCTGGTCCTCCAGCGACTGCGCCCTGATCCCGAAGGAGATCAAGGCCTTGCTGCCGACTTCGCCGGTCTCCGGGTCAATCGGGGCCACCTGCCGCAGCGCGTACGGCGACAGCGCCGCCAGGGTCGCGTCGATCCTTTCCGCCGTCGGCGTTTCCCCGCCCCGCACCAGGAAGTCCGAGAGCGCCGGCCCGGGGCAGAGCCCGGCGGCAAGGCAGCTCGGTTCTTCGCCTCCGAACCCGTTTGCCTCCAGCACGCGCTTCTTGAAGCCCGCCATCCACTCGATCACGTCGGGGTCGGTCAGGTCGTCGGCTTCGATGCTCACGTCCAGCTCGCCGCTGACACCGGTCGTGTCCTGTAGCTCGTTCAGGCCTTCCACCGCCTTGATGCTCTGGGGGGCCAGTTGGCGGATGTCGGAGACCGTTTCGACCCGGGTCCCCGCCGCCCAGCCCATGATGGCGAGGCCCACGCCCACCGCGATGACTGCAACGGGGTATTCGAGGGCCAGCGACAGAAAGCGCAGTGGCGCGCGGGTCCTGTCGGGGGAGGGGGACGCCTGCGCTGGATGCTCGGCATCCCCCTCCCCCGCCACCCGCGCGAGGAGCGTGAGGATCGCTGGCCCTGCCGTCAGCGCCAGGGCAAAGGCGATTGCGATGCCGAGGATCAGAATCCAGCCGAAACCGCGAACCATCGGGATCGGGGAGAGCTGCAGAGCCAGGAAGCCCGCGATCGTCGCGATACAGGCGGCGCCGATCGTCGGCCCGCTGCGGGAGGCGGCCTCCTCTACCGCTCCCGTCTCGTTGAAGCGGGCCTGGAACTGGATCGCGTAGTCGACCGCGAGACCGATGAGAATCGGCAGGGCGGCTATCGAGGCCATCGTCAGCGAGCCGCCGACGAGCGCCAGCAGGCCGAAGGTGATCGCCGTGGCGGCCAGGCCGAACGCGAGCGGCAGCAGCCGCCAGCGCGAGCGGAAGACGAGCAGGAGGACGAGGGCCATGACCGCCAGGGCGACGGCGAAGAGGACCAGGAGGGCGTCCTTCAGCGCCCGTGAGACGCCGTCGATGACCACCGGGGCGCCGGAGACGACGTAGCTGCCGCCGTCCAGCTCGAAGCAGGGCGCCGGCTTGCCTTCGGCCTTGCAGGCGGCGCGCGGGGTCGTGTCCTCGACCGCGGCTTCGATCAGGCCGATCGCGCGGTGGCGTTCGGCTTCGCTCAGGTCCGGCCGCAGGCGGATGACGATCTGGGCCGACCTGGCGTTCGGGAAGAGGTAGGAGAGGCGGGCCTTCGGCGTGCCCCGCGGGCGGGAGAAGTCGAAGACGACGGTGGAGACGAAGTCTTCGTTGGTGATGCTGGGGACGCTGGTGATCCCATATTTGGTCGCCACCGCCAGCAGGTATTCGCGGAAGCGGTCCGCCGGAACGTTTTCGGCCAGCCGCCGCAGTTGGTTGTCGATCTGCACCACCGACTCGTTGAGGAAGGTCGCCGGCCCGGTGAGGAACTCGACCGCTTCCATTTCGGCCAACTCGGCGCAAGGCCCGGGGATCGGCTCCGCCCCCTTCGGCACCTTGCCGGAGAGGCAGCCCTCCAGTCGCAGCAGGCGGAAAAGGTTGTCGCTGAGGACGAGTTGCGGCAGTTCGCCCTTGACCAGGACGACCACCGGTTCTTCGCCGAAGTCCTCGCGGACCTGTTGGGTCGCCTCGGCGGTGGGCGAGCCAGGATCGACGAGGGTGTCGACGCCGGCGTCGGTCGGCAGCCGGGTCGCGCCAACCGCGGCGACGAGCGCCAGCACGGCGCTGATGGCGATCAGCGGGCGGGCATGCCTCGCCGCCCAGGCCGCGACGCGCCCGAACCGGTCTCCGGCCCCCAACTCTTAGTCCATCGAGAGCGGCCCGGTGACGTCAGCGTTGAGGAACTGGCTGACGAACGGGTTGCTGGAGTCGAACAGTTCCTCTTTCGGACCCGACTCGACGATCTTGCCGCTCCAGAGGACCGCGATGAAGTCGGCGATCCGGCGAGCGGTGCCGAGGTCGTGGCTGATCACCAGGTAGCAGCCACCGTTCTCGGCATGGACCTCGCGGATCAGCTCGCAGAGCAGCGCCGTCCGCACCGGGTCGAGGCCGGAGTCGGGCTCGTCGAACATCACGATCGCCGGGTCCAGCACCAGCGCCCGGGCGAAGCCGGCGCGCTTGCGCATCCCGCCGGAGAGCTCGTTCGGCATCTTGTAGGTCGCCTCCGCCAGGCCGACCTCCTTCAGCCGCCGGTTGACGATCTCGCCGATCTCTTCCTCGCTTTTGTCGGTGTGCTGCCGCAGCGGGAAGGCGACGTTGTCGTAGATGTTCATCGAGCCGAACAGCGCCCCGTCCTGGAACAGCAGGCCGAACTTTTTCCGCACGTCGAAGAGCTCGTCGTCGGTCATGTTCGGGATCGACTCGCCGTGAACGAGGACGTCGCCGGAGTCGGGGTAGAGCAGGCCGACGATGTGCTTGATCAGCACGCTCTTGCCGGTTCCCGAGGGGCCGAGCACCATCGAGACCTGGTCCTCGGGCAGGCCGAGGTTGAGGCCGTTGAGGATCCGGGCGCGGCCGAACTGCTTGACCAGGTCGATGATCTCGATCGCGTCCTCGCCGCCGTGGTCCCGCTTGGTCCCGGTGTGGAATTTGTAGGGGTCGTGGTCGGTCGGGTTGACCCCGGGGATGACGAAGTCGCGGCCCATCACGGCGCCGTCCTCGCTCACGTAGGGACCTTCGCTCGTGGCGCTTTGGGGATGCCCAGCGGTACCGCGGTCGGGGTCGGTGACGACCTCAGGCGGCGCTTCCGCGCTCGAGGCGGCCTCGTCCCGCAGCTCCTGTTCTTCGCCGCGAATCTCGTCCTCGGACCGGCGGTTCTCTTCCTCGATCGACACCTCAGCCTCCTATTGGCGCGCGTGGGTTGGCACCCCAGAAGACCAGGGTTCCGAGCATCCCGATGATGTGGACTAAGACGATGTTGAGGACCATCGACTTGGCCGTCGCGGTCCCCACCCCGACGGGGCCGCCCGAGGCGGTGTACCCGTAGTAGCAGCCGACCAGCACGATCGCGGTCGCCATCACCATGCCCTTGATCAAGCTGAAGATCAGGTCTGGTGGGTTCTGGAACATCCAGAAGATCAGCAAGTAGCCGCCCGAGGAGACGTCCCCGATCTGCTCGACGACGGCGAGGTAACTGGCCAGGTACATGATCCCGATCCCGACCAGGTACATGAACGGAAAGGCGATCCAGGCGGCGAGCAGGCGGGTCGCGCAGAGGAAGGTGACAGGCGGCACGCCCATCACCTCGAGCGCGTCGATCTCGTCGGAGATCCGCATCGCCCCGAGCTCGGCGACGATCCCGGTCCCGACCTTGGCCGCCAGCATGTAGCCGAAGGCGTAGGGCATGATCTCGCGCAGGTCGCACCAGGCGGAGAAGACGCCGGCGTAGGCGGGCGCGCCCTGGGCGCGCAGCAGGTAGGCCCCCTCGATCCCGCACTGCAGGCCGAGGGTGAAGACCAGGCCCCAGATGATCAGCGCCGAGCCGAGAACCAGGATGCCGGCCTGGCGCAGGCTCTCGCCGAAGAAGCGGAGGACCCGGCCCGAGTAGACGAGGCCGGCGACGCGCGAGCCGAAGCGGGCGATCTCCCCGGCCGAGTCAAGCCAGCTGCGCGGAATTTCCAGCCAGGCGTTCATCGGATCGTCTGCAGCTCCGGGTTGGTCGCAAGCAGGGTCTGGGTGAAGACGTAGTTGAAGGCGAAGACGCCCATGAAGGAGATGACGACGGCCTCGTTGACGGCGCGGCCGACCCCGGCGGCGCCGCCGGACGCGGTCATCCCTTTGTAGGAGCAGACGACCGCGATCAGCGCCCCGAACAGGGTGCACTTGATCACCGACCCCCAGAGGTCGGTGATCGAGGCGTTGGAAAAGAGGGTTGCGAAGAAGCCGCCGAGCGGCTGGTTGTAGAGGATCTCGGTGAGGATGCCGCCGCTGATCCCGAAGACCAGCGCGTAGATGTCGAGCAGGCCGGTAATCAGCATCAGCGAGAGGAAGCGCGGCACCACGAGGTTCTTGATCGGGTCGACGCCCAGTACCTGGAGGGCATCGAGCTCCTCGCGGATCTTCCGGGCCCCCAAATCGGCGGTGATCGCGGTTCCGGCGACGCCGGCGACGACGACCGCGGTCACGAACGGCGCGAACTCGCGGATCGAGGCGAGGACGAAGAAGCCGCCGAGCCGGTCGAGGGCGCCGAACAGCGAGAGGAAGTTGGCGGCCTGCAACCCGGGCGCGCCGAAGCCGAAGGCCACGGTCGAGACCAACAGCGGGAACCAGCAGAGCTGCAGGGCGAAGAGGAACTGGCCGATGAACTCCTCGCCGTAGGGATACGGAGGCTTGACCGCGGAAACGATCGTGCGAGCGGTGAGGATCATCATCTCCCCCACCTGTTCGAACAGCGACTTGGCGGGCAAGAATGCCCTGTTGACCGCGGATCCGACCATCTGCTCCTCCATCCGGGCGTGCCGCAGCTTGCGGCACTCCACCCGGTTGGCGGGAGTCTAGGGGATGGAGGTACCCCAACCGTTAGCCGCGTGTTGAGATCCGGCTAACCCCTCGCCGGGGCGGGAAATGCCTGCGAAAGCGGCCAAACCCCATGCTATGTTCGGGCCGCTTTGCGGGGGACCGGACGACATTCCCGGAACGCCCGCCTCCGAGCCATCGCGACCGGATTCGCCGCGCTGGCGGTGGCGGCGCTGCTCGGCGCCTGCGGTGGCGGCGACTCCGCGAGCGACGCGAACGAACCGGAAGGCAAGTTCCAGGTCAAGGTGACCGAAGCGACGTTCCCCACCACCCAGCAGCTCGGCCAGACCTCGCTGCTGCGGCTGGGGATCCGCAACACCGGCAAGCGGACCGTGCCAGCCCTCAACGTCAGCTTCACGATCGCCGGCGAGGCGGGGGAATCCTCGCCGCTGCCATTCGGCGTCAATGACTCGCAGAAGGAACTGGCGCAGCCGGAACGACCGGTCTGGGTGCTGGCGGCGACCTACCCGCGCCTATACGGGTCCTCCGATCCGGGGGGCGCCACGACCTCGAGCCGCAAGACCTTCGCCTTCGGGCCGCTGAAGCCAGGCGAGACGACCAAGGCCGTCTGGAAGCTGAGCGCCGTCCGCGCCGGCCAGTTCGACCTGCTCTACAACGTCGACGCCGGGATCGGGGGCAAGGCCAGGGCGGTGACCACTGGTGGCGCCGCCCCCGGCGGCTCCTTCGCCACCGTGATCTCCAACCAGCTACCGGAAACCGAAGTCACCGACAGCGGCGAAATAGTTGAGATCGAAAAAGGCAAGTAGGACCTCGACAACAGCGATCGCCCTGGCGGTCGCGCTGACCCTGGCGCTGCCGGCCTGCGGTTCGGCCAGCGACCCGGAGCGGACTTCACGGCGGCAGTCACCTGACAGCGGGGCGGCCGCGAGCGCCAAGAAGGGCGTCGCCCTGAAGCAGATCGGGTCCTTCGACAGCCCGGTCGAGGTGACCGGCGCCCCCGGCTTCCCCAAGCTGCTGTTCGTGGTCGAGCAGGAAGGGCAGATCCAGGTTCTGAAGGGCGGCAAGCGCGCCGGGTCGTTCCTCGACATCCGCAAGCTCGTCAACTACGGCGGCGAGCGCGGCCTGCTCTCGCTCGCCTTCGCTCCAGACTACGCGCGCAGCAAGCGCTTCTACGTCTATTACACGGACGGCTCGGGCGCGATCCGGGTCGATGAGTTCCGCCGTCGCGGCGCGACGCGGGCGGCGTTCGGCTCGCGGCGACCGGTGATCGAGATCCCGCACTCCGAAAACGCCAACCACAACGGCGGCGATCTGCACTTCCTCGGCAACCTGCTCTTCTTCGGGACCGGCGACGGCGGCTCCGGCGGCGACCCGCCGAACAACGCCCAGAACAAGGACGTGCTGCTGGGCAAGCTGCTGCGGATCGACCCGCGCGCCAGCGGCGGCAGGCCCTACTCGGTGCCTTCCAGCAACCCGTTCGTCGGCAGGCCGGGGCGCGACGAGATCTACAGCACCGGACTGCGCAACCCCTTCCGCTTCTCTTTCGACATGACCCACGGCCAGCCGCGGATCGCGATCGGCGACGTCGGCCAGAACCAGTTCGAGGAGCTCGACTACACGACTGTCGCCAGGGCGAAGGGGGCGAACTTCGGCTGGGATGCCCTGGAGGGCTTCGACACCTACGAAGACGAGAACAGCGGCACCCGGGACCCGGGGGAAACGGTCAAGCCGATCTTCGCCTACCCCCACAGCCGCGGCGGCAGCTGCTCGGTCATCGGCGGCTACGTCGTCCAGGACCCGCGCCTGCGTGGGCTGCGCGGCCACTACGTCTACGCCGACCTCTGCGAGGGTCAGCTGCGCTCGCTGGTGCCGCACCTGAAACGGGCGAGAGGCGACCGCAAGCTGGGCCTGGCCGTCGCGAGCCCCACCTCGTTCGGTGAAGACCAGCGGCAGCGGCTCTACGTGACCTCGCTCGAAGGTCCCGTTTACCGGCTTGTCCCCCGCTGACGCGCGCAAGAATTCACATTCTCGCGCGCAACACGTAGCATCTTTTTGTCTACACTTGATTTCATGGTCGTGATGGCACCAGAAAAGAACCGGACGGACGAGCGCCTCGACTTCTTGGCGAACCGAACCGACGAAGGGTTCCGCGAACTGCGAGCCGAGCTGAAAGCGGAGACGGGCGCACTGAAAGCCGAGACCGGGGCATTGCGAGCCGGGATGGTCGAAGTCCAAAAGGAAATCGGTGAGGTCCGCGAAGGACTGGGCGAAGTCAAGGCCGAGATCAGAGGCATCAACCGAACGATGCAGGTCGGCTTTGGTCTTATCGGGGCAGTGCTGACCGGCATCTTGGGCCTGATCGCCGCCCAGCTCTGAATCGCCGCTACAGTTTGGCTGACCAGCCAAACGGGCGAAGGGAGCAGTGGTGGAGAGCGGAACGGTTGCCAAGAGCACCGAGAGCAACGGGGTGTCGGCCCCGGCGACGGAGACGATCGAGGTCCACAACCCGGCGACGGGTCAACTGATCAGGTCGATCCCGGTCGATTCGCCCGCGGCCGTCGCCGAGAAGGTGGCCAGGGTCCGCGCCAACCAGCCCGAGTGGGAGGCGATGGGCATCGAGGGCCGCTACCACTGGCTCGGCAAGCTGCGCGACTGGCTACTCGACAACGAAGAGCGGGTGCTCGACACGATGCAGGCCGAGACCGGCAAGGTGCGCGCTGACGCCTCCAACGAGCCGGCCTACCTCGCCGACCTGATCAACTTCTACGGCGCCAAGGCCGCCGGCTACATCGGCGAGGAGAGCGTCCGCCCCCACACCCCCCTGCTCGCCGCCAAGAAGCTGCGAATCCAGTACCGGCCCCATCAGGTGGTCGGGATCATCAGCCCCTGGAACTTCCCGCTGATCCTCTCCCTCGGCGACGCGATCCCCGCCCTGCAGGCCGGCGCCGCGGTCGTCGTCAAGCCCTCCGAGTTCACCCCGCTGGGCCTGGCCGAGGTGGTCGAGGCGTGGAAGCAGGAGATTGGCGGGCCCGACGTCTTCGACTGCGTCCAGGGCATCGGTGAGACCGGCGGGGCGCTGGTCGACGAGGTCGACTTCATCCAGTTCACCGGCTCCGACCGCACCGGGCGCAAAGTGATGGCGCGGGCGGCGGAGACGCTTACCCCGGTCAGCCTCGAGCTCGGTGGCAAGGACCCGATGATCGTCCTCGCCGATGCCGACCTCGACCGCGCCGCCAACGCCGCGGCCTGGGGCGGGATGATGAACTCCGGTCAGATCTGCATGTCGGTCGAGCGGATCTACGTCGAGGAGCCCGCCTATGACGAGTTCCTCGCCAAGCTCACCGCCGAGGTTCGCAAGCTGCGTCAGGGCTCCGACACCGCGTCCGACCCGAAGGACGTCGGGGCGATGACCTCCCCCCGGCAGATCGGAATCGTCGAGGACCACGTCTCCGACGCGCTCGCCTCGGGCGCGAGGGCGCTGACCGGCGGCAAGCGGATCGAGGGGCCCGGCGACTACTTCGAGCCGACGGTCCTGGTCGACGTCGACCACTCGATGAAGGTGATGCGCGACGAGACCTTCGGCCCGGTCGTCGGAGTGATGAAGGTCCGCGACTCCGAGGAGGCGGTCCGGCTGGCGAACGACACTCCCTACGGCCTCTCCGGCTCGGTCTTCGGCGAGCGCGAGCGGGCCGAGCAGGTGGCCCGCCGGGTCGAGTGCGGGGCGATCAACGTCAACGACGTCCTCGTCAACTACTTCGCCACCGACGTGCCGATGGGTGGCTGGAAGCAGTCGGGAATCGGCTACCGCCACGGCGAACCGGGGATCAAGAAGTTCTGTCGCAGCGAGTCGCTGGTGATCAGCCGTGTCGGCGGCAAGCGTGAGCCGACCTGGTACCCCTACACCAAGAGCCGCCGCCGAATGCTCTCCCCCATCTCCCGCTTCTTCGGGGCGAGGGACTGGCGGAGGAAACTCGGGCTCAAGCAGCGTTAGGTCAAGGGTCCGGTGGGGGTGCCCCGGGAGCACCTCCGCCGCGTCAATCGCAATCTGCTGACGCCTCAAGCGTTCCGGCGCGGCTCCATG
>JBIOTO010000014.1:0-6775 GCA_044865945.1 Solirubrobacterales bacterium | reverse complement strand
AGCCGCGCTTGTAGACCTCGATCGAGACCCGCCGCAGCTCTTCCAGCAGCGCCCGGTCGCCGACGATCTCGGCGGCGCGGTCGAAGTCGACGTTCTCGTCGTGGTCGCCGATCTCGGCCTTGGTCGAAGGGGTGAAGATCGGCTCCGGCAGCTGGTCGGACTCGACCAGACCGGAGGGAAGCTCGATCCCGCAGACTTCGCCGCTCTCCTTGTATTCCTTCCAGCCCGAGCCGGAGAGGTAGCCGCGGACGACGCACTCGACCGGGTACATCTCCAGCTTCCGCACCCGCATCGCCCGTTCGGCGACCTCCTCGGGCACGTCCTCGGAGAGGAAGTGGTTGGGGACGATGTCCTCGGTCAGTCCGAACCAGAAGACCGACATCCGGTTCAGCACCTTGCCCTTGTCGGGGATCGGGGTCGGCATCACCACGTCATAGGTGGAGATGCGGTCGGAGGCGACCATAAGCAGGTCGTCGTCCCACTCGTAGATCTCGCGCACCTTCCCGGAGGAGAGGAGCTTCATGTCGGCGATATTCGGCATCGGCGCGACTCTAGCCATCGAGGAGGCTGAAAGATCTCCGAGCGGTGTGGGACGAAGGTCACACCCCGCATTTAGGAACCTCTGGGATGCTTGCCGTCGTGACCCTCCCTCCCGAAGTCGATCGCAACCCCCTTTCGCAGACGCTGCGCTGGGGATTTCGTCCGGTCGCCTTCATGGAGGACTGCCGCCGCCGCTACGGGGATGCCTTCGGCGTCCGCTTCGTCGGCTTCGAGCGGCCGATGTTCATGATCTCCGACCCGGAGGCGATCAAGGCGCTCTACCGCGAGCCGACCCACGGGCTGCCGCCGGGGCGCAACATCGTCCTCGAGCCGATCCTCGGCTCCAAATCGCTGCTGATCCAGGAAGGCGCCGAACACCTCAGCCGCCGCCGGCTGATGCTGCCGGCCTTCCACGGCGAGCGGATGCGCTCCTACGAGGAGACGATGACCGAGATCGTCGACACCGAGATCGATACCTGGCCGCTCCACGCTGAGTTCCCGATCCACGCGCGGATGCAGGCGGTGACCCTTGAGGTGATCCTCCAGGTCGTCTTCGGCGTCTCGACCGGGCCGCGGCTGGACCGGTTGCGGGAGACGCTCTCCACGGTGCTGCAGGAAACCGCGACGCCGGCGCGGCAGATTCTCGGCCTGGCGCTGCAGCGCTTCGGTGGCCCCGGCCCGTTCGCCCACTTCGACGCCCAGCTTCGGGAAGTCGACGAGCTGCTCTTCGCCGAGATCGCCGAGCACCGCGAGCGCCCCGACCTGGCCGAGCGCGAGGACATGCTCTCGATGCTGATGCAGGCCGAGTTCGAGGACGGCAGCCGGATGGAGGACCAGGAGCTGCGCGACCAGCTGATGACCATGCTGCTCGCCGGGCACGAGACGACCGCGACGGCGCTGGCCTGGACCTTCGACCTGCTGCTGCGCCACCCGGCGACGCTGACCCGGCTGCGGGATTCGCTCGACGCTGGCGAGGAGGACTACCTGCGGGCGACGATCTCCGAGTCGCTGCGGCTGCGCCCGGTGATCCCGCTGGCGGGCCGCCGCCTCTCCAAGGAGCTGGTCGCCGACGGGCTGACCCTGCCTGAGGGGACCGACGTGACCCCGGCGATCTGGCTCACCCACACCCGGCCCGACATCTATCCCGAGCCCTTCGCCTTCAAGCCCGAGCGCTTCCTCGAGGACGGTCCCGACACCTACTCCTGGATCCCCTTCGGCGGCAGTGTCCGCCGCTGCATCGGCGCCACCTTCGCCGAGTTCGAGATGCGCGTCGTCCTCCGCGAGGTCCTCACCCGCTGCGAGCTGCACAAGGTCAGCCCCGAGCCGGAGACGACCGGCCGGCGCAACATCACCCTCTCGCCGAAGGCCGGCACCCCGGTGGTCGTCACCTCACGCGAGCCGGCCCGCGAGCCGGTCGCGGTCTGACAACACGTTTCGAAGCGTTTCGTCTACACTCCCTCCAATGGAGGCACTTCTGGAGAGGGGGACGGACGTGGAGAGCTGGAACGACGAGCGAATGGACGAACTCAGCCGGCGGATGGATGCGGGGTTCGAGAAGATGGCGTCCAAGGTCGAACTGACGGCCGTCAAGGACGAAATGAATCTTCGCTTTGGCGAAGTCGACACGCGCTTCGACCAAGTAGACAAGCGCTTCGAACAGGTCGATCGCCGTTTCAACGAGGTCGACAGGCGCTTTGACGAAGTCGGTGGCCGCTTCGGGGAAGTCGCCAAACGTTTCGACAAGATCGACGCCCAGCTTCTGCACATCAACGATCGGCTCGATCGGATGAATAGCACCATGCTCGTGGGAGCGTTCGGCGTAATCGCCGCGCTGATCGCGAATGGGATCTGGGGCTGAAGCTCAGCCGCCGGACTTGGCGGGGGAGTGGGGATGCTCCCTCGCCCACCTGGCGATCGTGCCGGAGCCGGAGATCACCTCGCCGTCGTCGAGCACGAGGATCGGCACCTCGGGGGTACCGCTGAGCCGCTTGACCTCCTCGCGGTTCTTGCTGCGGCTGCCCCAAGTCCAGGGCATCAGCCGGTAGCCGCCAACGGTCTTGATCTCGTACTCGTAACCCGCCGCGTCCAGCGCCTTGCCCGCTTTCGCGCACGGATGCGCGAAGCCCGGACCCATTTTCTTCTGACCGCAGGTGTAGAGGATCACGCGCCGGAGGGTATCGGGGATCAAGTGCTACATTCGTAGCATGTATGTAGAGGTAGCTTCCAGAGACTTGAGAAACGACACTGCGGGAGTGCTGCGAAGGGTCGAGGAGGGAGAGACGATCGTGATCACTCGGCGCGGGAAACCGGTGGCGGATCTTGTTCCGCACCGTCCCGCGACCTCGCGCTGGCTTACTCCGGACGAGGTGGTGGAAATCCGCGAGCTGGCCTCCGCCGATCCGACCTGGGGTCCTGAACTGGCCGAGATGAGGGCGGCCGACAAGCTCGATCCGATTCCTTGATCGCCGTTGCCGCGGAGGTAGGACTCCTCGATACCTCCGTCCTGATCGCGGCGGAGGAGGGCCGATCACTGCGCGCCGAAGCCCTCCCCAAGAGCGCCGCGATCTCGATCGTCACCGTGGGCGAGCTGCGAGCCGGAATCCTCGCCGCTCCCGACATCGAGAGTCGCGATCGTCGCCTGTACACCCTCGAGCGCATCGCCAAGACCACGATCCTTTCTCTCGATCACCGGGTCGCCCAGATCTGGGCCGGCATGCGCGCCTACCTCGCGTCCTCTGGGAAAGGTGTCAGCGGAAATGACCTCTGGATCGCCGCGACGGCCGCCGCCGCCGGGATGCCGGTGGTAACTCAAGACCGCGACTTCTATGCCCTCTCCGGCGTCAACGGCCTGACGGTGATCGAGGTCTGACTAGGGCTTCAGCGCTTCCAGCCGCTCGAAGATCTCGGGCAGGTGGGTGAGGTAGGCGTTGTAGTCGAAGACCGTGTCGAGGTCGAGGTCCGGGGCCGCCGCGGCGATCAGGTCGCGGAACTCGGTGCGGGTGTCCCAGGCTCGCTGGGCGTTCTCCTGGACCACGCGGTAGGCGTCGTCACGGGTCATGCCGGACTCGACCAGGGCGGTGAGGGCGCGCTGGCTGAACAGGGCGCCGTAGGTGAGGCCGAGGTTCTCGCGCATCCGCTCCTCGTTCACCTTCATGCCGGCGGCGACCTTGGTCGCCAGGTCCTGCATGTAGTCGAGGCCGATCGTCGCGTCGGGCAGGATCACCCGCTCGGCGCCGGAGTGGGAGATGTCGCGCTCGTGCCAGAGGGCGACGTTCTCCATCCCCGCCTGCGAGTAGCCGCGCAGGACGCGGGCCAGGCCGGTGATCCGCTCGGTGCGGATCGGGTTGCGCTTGTGGGGCATCGCCGAGGAGCCCTTCTGGCCGGCGGCGAACGGCTCTTCGACCTCGCGCACCTCGGTTTTCTGCAGGTTGCGGACCTCGGTCGCGAAGCGCTCCAGGCCCGAGCCGGCGACCGCGATCGCCGCCAGCAGGAAGGCGTGGCGGTCGCGCGGGATCACCTGGGTGGCGACGTCCTCGCGCTCCAGCCCCAGCTTCTCCATCACCCGCGCCTCGACCGCCGGCGGGACCGAGGCGTAGGTGCCAACCGCGCCGGAGAGCTTGCCGAAGCGCAGCTGGGCGAACGCCTCCTCCAGTCGCTTGAGGTTGCGGTCGGCCTCGAAGGCGAAGCCGGCGAGGCGCAGGCCGAAGGTGGTCGGCTCGGCGTGGACGCCGTGGGTGCGCCCGACGCAGAGGGTGTCGCGGTGTTCGAGCGCCCGCTCGACCAGGGCGTCGCGGTAGCCGCGGGCGCTGGCGAGGACGATCTCGCCGGCCTTCCCCAGCTGCACCGCCAGCGCCGTGTCGAGCACGTCGGAGGAGGTGAGGCCGTAGTGGATCCAGCGGCCGTGCTCGCCGACCGAGGCGGCGACCACGTCGACGAAGGCGGCGACGTCGTGGTCGGTCACCTTCTCGCGCTCGTCAACCGCCTCGACCGTGAAGGCGGCCTTCTCGCGCGCCTCGCGCGCCGCCTCCTCCGGCACCGCGCCCTCCGCCGCCCAGGCCTCGGTCGCGGCCAGCTCGACTTCGAGCCAGCTGTCGAGCTTGGCCTGCGGCGTCCAGACCGCCCCGATCTCGGGGCGGGTGTAGCGGGGAATCACGCGTTGATTATCCGCGCCGCGAGCACGCCGGCGTTTTTCGCGCCGTCAATCGCCACGCAGGCGACCGGGATCCCCGGTGGCATCTGCACAGCCGAGAGCAGGGCGTCGAGCCCGCCGAGGCTCTTGCCGAGGATCGGCACCCCGATCACCGGCAGGTCGGTGTGGGCGGCGGCGACGCCGGGCAGCGCGGCCGACATCCCGGCCCCGGCGATGATCACCTTCAGCCCCCGCATCCGGGCGTTGACGCAGTACTCGCGCACCAGCTCCGGGTCGCGGTGGGCGCTCATCACCCGCACCTCGTAGCGGATGCCCGCTTCCTCGAGCGCTTTGCCGGCCGGCTGCATCTTCGGCTTGTCGTTTTTCGATCCCATGATGATCCCGACGTGCGGCTCGTCGACGTCGATTTCCTCGAAAGCTTCCTCCACGGCTGGCATCGTCGCCGCCCGGGTGGGGTCGGCCGGTCCCGTCGGGGGAGTGGACGCGCCGGTTGGCTGGGGCTCCTCTGAAATCTCGCTCATCTCTTCCTCTTCTTCGTTGGCTGGGTTAGCTGGGGACCCGCTCGACGGCGCGGGCGGCGATGTCGGTGCGGATCTGCATTCCCTCGAAGGAGATCCGGCGGGCGGCATCGTATGCACGATCGCGCGCCTCGGCTGGGCTCGCACCAAGGCCCGTCACGTTCAGTACCCGCCCACCGGCGGTGATGATCTCGCCGTCGCGCTTGGCGGTGCCGGCGTGGGTCACCTCGGCGATCGCCGCCGCCTCGTCCAGGCCGTGGATCACGTCGCCCTTCGAGGAGGACTCCGGGTAGCCGGCGCTGGCGAGGACGACGGTCACCGCCCAGTCGTCGCCGAACTCGGCTGAGGTCCCGGCCAAACCGCCCGGCTCGCGGGCTGCGAGGAAGAGCTCGGCCAGGTCGGAGCGCATCCGCGGCAGCACCGCCTGGGTCTCCGGGTCGCCGAAGCGGGCGTTGAACTCGAGCACCTTCGGCCCGTCCGAACCGATCATCAGGCCGGCGTAGAGGACGCCATGGAAGGGGACGCCCCGGGCGGCCATCGTCGCCACCACCGGGCGGTGGACCCGCTCGACGATCTCCTCGACCTCGGCGGCGCCGAAGCCGGGGACGGGGGAGTAGCTGCCCATGCCGCCGGTGTTGGGCCCCTGGTCGCCGTCGAAGATCCGCTTGTAGTCCTGGGCCGGGGCGAGCGGGACGACGTTCTCGCCATCGCAGATCGCCAGCAGCGAGAGCTCCTCGCCCTCCAGGAAGTCCTCCAGGACAACGGTGGTCGAGCCGAAGCGGCGCTCGGTGAAGAAGACGTCGATCGCGGCACGGGCCTCGTCCTCGTTCTGACAGATGATCACTCCCTTGCCCGCGGCCAGGCCGTCGGCCTTCAGCACGGTCGGGTAGGTGGTTGAGGCGAGCCGCTCCAGCGCCTCCTCGCGGCTGCGCAGGAGAACGTGACCGGCGGTCGGCACCCCTGCCTCCTCCATCAGCTGCTTGGCGAAGGCCTTCGAGCCCTCCAGCTCCGCCGCCGCCTTGGTCGGGCCGAAGGCAGGGATCCCAGCCGCCTCCAGCGCGTCAACCGCGCCGGCGACAAGCCCAGCCTCAGGGCCGATCGCGGCCAGGTCGACGCCGTGCTCCTGGGCCGCGGCGACGATCGCGGCCGCGTCATCGACGGCCACACCGGGCAGGCACTCCGCGTCCGCCGCGATCCCGGCGTTGCCCGGGGCGCAGAGGACATCCGTCACCTGGGGCGAGCGCCGCAGCGCCCGCACGATCGCGTGCTCGCGGCCGCCGCCGCCGACTACCAGTGCCTTCAACGCGCGTCCCGGCTAGAGGGAGCTGGAGAGGTCCTCGGCCGGCATCGCCGCCAAGGTCTGGCTGGTCATCGTCCCCCGCGAGCCGAGCTCGACGGAGACCTTGGCCATCGTCTTCTCGTCAGGCGCCTCGACGATCGTGACGAAGTCGTACTGCCCCAGGGTCGCGTACTGGGCCACCACCTTGGCCCCGATCTGCTCAACCTCCCGGTTCACCTCAGCAACTCGCCCCGGATTGTTCTTCAGCGTTCGAACACCCTCAGCGGT
>JBIOTO010000013.1:0-6720 GCA_044865945.1 Solirubrobacterales bacterium | reverse complement strand
GCCACGAGGACGATCGCCAGCAGTGAGGTCGCCTCGGCGCGGATCTGGGACTGGTCGAGGAAGATCGCCAGCGCGGGAACGAACAGGATCCCGCCGCCGACGCCGACCAGGCCTCCGAGGGTGCCCCCGGCGAATCCCAGCAGCGCTGCGGCCACGTAATCCATCAGGGCAGGATCTGCGCCACCGCCGTGGCCACCAAGAGTGCCGCGAACAGGAGCGCAACGGCCCGCTCCGGGAGCCGCTGCTGAAGCGCCGTCCCGGCGATCACACCGGCCAAGGCCGGGACCCCGACCACCATTGCGTTTGCCACGTCCACGTTCCCGTACAGGCCCTGGCCGGCGGTCGCCAGGGCGGCGATGACCACGATCGCGGCCAGGCTGGTGCCGGTGGCCTCCCGCTCGCCGAAGCCGAGCCAGAGGATCAAGAGGGGCACGATCACCGTCCCGCCGCCGACCCCGAGCAGACCGCTGAAGGCCCCCGCCGCGGTGCCGATCGCCACCAGCTTCAGGAGTCGATCACGGGACACGGGCGGCGATACTAGTGGGCATGATGGCCGCCACCGCCACGCCGCCGTGACCGCGGGGGCAGCCGTCGCAGCGAGGGTCACGCAGTTGATCGCGCCGCTGCGCGAGCAGCCCGGATCCGCCGCGGTGCTCTGTGACGTCGACGGAACCCTGGCGCCGATCGTCGGAGATCCTGGGTCCGCCGCCGTCCCTGAGGAGACCCGGGAGGCGCTCCGGACGCTGGCGCGACGCTACGCGCTCGTGGCCTGCGTTTCGGGCCGGCGCGCCGTCGACGCGCGTTGGCTGGTCGGGGTCGACGAGCTCACCTACGCGGGCAACCACGGCCTCGAGCTGCTGGCCCCGCGCGCGAGGGAGGCGATCGTCGACCTCGCCGTCACCGAACGCGCTCAGGCCGCGCGCGACTTCGTTCGCGAGCTGGAGGCCGCCGCGCTGAGCGGCGCCGGGCTGCGGCTCGAGGACAAGGGGGCGATCCAGGCGCTTCACTGGCGCGGGGCCGACGACGAGGAGGCCGCCGAGCACCGGGCGGGCGAGATCGCAGCCGCGGCCCGGAAGGCCGGTCTCGAGCCTCGCTGGGGGCGCAGGGTGCTGGAGATCCGCCCGGCTTCAGGGGTCGACAAGGGGACGGCCGTGAAGCGGCTGCTCTCCGCGCAGCCGATCGAGCGAGCGCTCTTCGCCGGCGATGACCGCACCGATCTCGATGCTTTCCGTGCCCTGCGCTCGCTGGTCGCAGCGGGACGCTTGGCCGGCGCGGTCTGCATCGGCATCGGCTCCGCCGAGGCGCCGGCGGAGCTCTCCCAGCAGGCGGACGCGCTCGTCGGCGGCACCGAGGAGTTCCTGGGGGTGCTGAGAGCGCTGGCGAAGCCGAGAGCCGGGGCCCCGGACGCGGCGGGCGGCTGATGCTGTTCGTCGACCTCTTGCGGCTCACCGTGCTGCTGATCGGGGGATCGGCGACGGCCCTGGGCGCGGTCACGGTGGTGGCGGCGAAACAGGACGCCGACGCCGCGACCCTGATCTTCGCGGGCGGTTGGTGGACGCTGGCGGCTGTGCTCGGCATCCTCCTGGGAGCCTCTTCGCGGGCCGGGGAGGCGATGGCGCGAGCGTTGTCATCGGCACGGACGGCAACCACCCTGCCCACCGAGAGCCCGGGGCGCATCGCCTTGTTGAGGCTGTGGCCGATCGCGGCCTTCGCGATCGTGGTCGGCGGTCTCGCCTGGCTGCTCCCCCAGGTCGCCGCGGTCGGCGCCGGCTTCGCGATCCTCAACGCGCTTGCGTGGCGAAACCGGGAGCGGGCGGTGACCGCGATCGAGGAGCGCGATGGGGTCCGCTTCTACGTCGAGCCGACCTCGGCCCTGGAGCCGATCAAGCTGGTCCGGACACCGGGTCTGGGGCGGGATCGCATGCCGGCGGGCCACCCGCCACCCCCGCCGCCCCAGGTCGACGAGACCGCTCGCACGGGCTAGCGACGAAGTCGCGGGTCGAGCGTGTGGACCTGCCGCCACGGTCGCGCCGAACCCGGCGGCCGCGCAGCCCCGCATGGATGCGGGCGACGTTCCGGCGGTCCACCGCCGGAACGTGCGAGCGGCCGCCGGCTGATGCGAAGGCTGCCCGGGCGCCGATTGCCGCCCCGACCCCGGAGACGCCCGCGAGCACCAGGGCGGCCCGGGGATCGATCGCCTCGCTGAGCAAGCCGGTAATCGGGCCGCCGATCGGGGCCGAGCCGAGGAAGACCATCGAGTACAGGGCCATCACCCGGCCGCGCATCGCCGGATCCGCGGCGAGCTGGAGCGAGGAGTTGATGCCCGCGGCGAAGGTGACGCTGGCGGCCCCCAGCGGAACCAGCGCTACCGCCTCAAGGGACAGGGTGGGGGCAGCAGCGGCGATCAGCGCGACGGCGCCGAACCCGAACGCGGCTCCGACCAGCAGGCCCGGCCCGACGCGCCCGCGCGCCCCCGCCACCAGGGCGCCGACCACCGATCCGGCTCCCATGGCCACCGCGAGGGCGGTGTACGTGGAGGCTCCGCCGTCGAAGCTGAACCGCGCCAGCAACGGCAGGATGACTTGGAAGTTGTAGCCGAGAGTCCCGACCAAGGCCATCATCGCCAGCGGGATCGCGAGGGCCGGTGTCCGCCGGACATACCGCAGTGCGTCGCGCACGGCGCCGGAGCCGCGCGACGCCGTGGGGGCGGGGCGAAGCTCATGCCGCTCCATTGCTCTCAGGGCGATGACCATGGCGCCGAAGGAGAGCGCGTTGACCAAAAAGCAGGTGCCGACCCCGACCGTGGTGATCAGGATCCCGGCCGTCGCCGGGCCCAGGATCCGAGCGGAATGAATCAGGACGCTGTTCAGGCTGACCGCGTTGACGAGGAGATCGGCGCCCACCATCTCGATCGCGAAGCTCTGGCGGGTCGGGAAGTCGACCGCGTTGATCGTCCCCCGCGCGAAGACGAGGACGAAGACCATCCACGGTTCGACGACGCCGGCGCTCGTCACCGCCCATAGAGCCAGCGCGGGGATGGCCATCATCGTCTGCGTGACCATGAGCAGGGAGCGCTTCGGAAAGCGATCGGCCAGCAGCCCTCCCCAGGCGCCGAACAGGAGCAGCGGCAGGAACTGGAGCGCCGAGGTCACCCCGACCGCCAGGCCGCTCCCGGTCAGCGCCAGGATCAGCCACATCTCGGCGACGACCTGGGTCCAGTTCCCGCTTACCGAGACGAGTTGGCCCGCGAAGTAGCGGCGGTAGTTGGGGACGGCAAGGGAAGTGAAGGAGCGGCGCAGCGCCCTGCTCACCGGCGCTCACCCTCGAGGAGCCGCTCGAGGATCTCGGCCGCCCGTCCGAGCGCCGCGAGGTCGGCATCGTCGAGGCGTTGGAGGCGACGCGCCAGGTAGGCGTTCTTGCGGGTTCGAAGCTTGCCCATCAACGCGCGGCCCTTGGGGGTCGCCGCGACGGTGACCGACCTGCGATCAGCGGGATCGCTGGTGCGCTCGACGAGCGCCTCGTCCTCGAGCCGGGCCACGATCCGAGTCGCGGTGGGCCGCTGTACACGTTCCAGCTGGGCCAGCTCGCTGGGGGTGAGGGGTCCATGGCGCTCGATCGTCGCCAGGGCGGCCGTCTGCGAGGGACTGAGCTCGGTCCCGGCCTCCTGCCGCAAGCGCCTCGCGCTGCGCGTGATCACAAGCCGCAACCGTGCCGCGAGCTCTCCCGGGCCGGCGTCGAGCGTGGCCTTGGGAGCGGAACGGGTGATCATGGCGGATGCCCTTGCCATTGCTAATTAGCATAGTAAACTACTTACGAGGGTCCCGATGGCGATGGGGAGCGGGTAGATCGGCTAACGCTTGGCCCGCTTACGTAGCCGAGCGAACTCGCGCCAGGGCCGCGTGTTTGCGACCTGTTCCGGCGTCAGCCAGGCGCGCCGGGCGGTGGCGATCCCGTAGACCATGTTGTTGAGGGTCGCCACCCGATGTGCGTCGGTGTTGACGCAGATCAAGGCGCCGGCCTCGGCGGCGAGCCGGGCGTGGCGCTCTGAGAGGTCGCGGCGGTTCGGGTTGCCGTTGATCTCGAGCATCGTCCCGGTGCTGACGGCCGCCTCGACCACGCGTTCGACGTCGATCTCGTAGGGATCGCGCCTTCCGATCAGGCGCCCGCTGAGGTGCCCGATGCAGTCGACCAGCGGGTGCTCGATCGCCGCGATCACCCGCTCCGTCATCGCTCGCTGGGACATCGTGAACGAGGTGTGGACGCTGGCGATCGCCCAGTCGAGCTCGGCGAGCAGGTCGTCCGCGTAGTCGAGCGAGCCGTCGGGGAGGACGTTGACCTCCGAGCCGGCGAGCAGCCGGAAGCCTCGGCGGCCCGAGTTGAACGCCCGCACCTCCTCGATCCGCTCCCGCAGCCGCTTCGCCGAGACGTGGTTGCCGAAGCCGTGGCTGGCGGAGTGGTCCGTGAGCGCGAGGTAGGCGTAGCCGCGGGCCCGCGCGGCCTCGGCCATCTCCTCGAGCGTGTTGTGGCCGTCGGAGATCGTGGTGTGGCAGTGGAGATCTCCGCGAATGTCCTCGATGGCGACCAGCACCGGCAATGTGCCGGCGGCGGCGGCGGCGATCTCGCTGTTGGCCTCGCGCAGCTCGGGCTCGATGTAGGCGAGGCCGAGGCGCTCGTAGACCTCGGCCTCGGTCGCGTAGCGGGAGACCTCCCCGGTGCGCGTGTCGGTGATCCCGTGCTCGGAGACCGAGAGCTCCATCCCGACGGCGCGCTCGCGCAGCTCGATGTTGTGCTCGGCCGACCCGGTGAAGTGCTGAAGCAGGTTTCCGTAGGCGGCGGGCGGGACGATCCGCAGGTCGACGGCGATCCCGTTGTGGGTCGTGATCCGGGCGCCGCCTTCGCCTGAGGACCCCTTGGTCGCCGCCAGGGGATGGTCGAGAAGCGCCTGCGCCAGCGCCGTCGGCTCGCTCGCGGTCGCGATCAGGTCGATGTCGTGGCAGGTCTCGGTTCGCCGACGGGCCGAGCCGGCGACCTCAACCGCGTCGCTGGCGGGGTGGGCGCGAAGGGCGTTCGCGAGCTGCTCGGCCACCGGCAGCACCTGGGAGAGCAGCAGCCGCTCGGCGGGCGCCCCGTCGGTGAGCTTGCCAAGCGCCGCCAGCACGTTCTCCTCGGCCTTCGGCCCGAGGCCCTTGAGTTGGCGGATCCGCTCCTGCTCGGCAGCGGCGCGCAGCTCCTCGAGGCTGGACACGCCGAGCTCGTCGTAGAGGCGGCGCGCCGTCTTCGCCCCCACTCGGGGGACCATGGTCACCTCGATCAGCGAGGGCGGGAACTTTCGCTTCAGCTTCGCCGCCGCGGGGATCTCGCCGCTGTCGAGCAGCGCCAGGATCTTCTGCTCCAGCGTCTTGCCGACGCCGGGCAGCTCGGTCGCCCTGCCGGCACGGGCCAGCTCCTCGACCGACACGGGACTCTGCCGAATCACTCGGGCCGCCTCGCGGTAGGCGAGGACGCGGTACCTGATCGCCCCGTCGAGCTCATACAGCGTCGCCAGCTCGGCCAATGCGTCGGCGATCTCGGCGTTTCGCATGCCCCAAACCTAGTGGTCACCACTATCCCGGCGCGCGCGCGTTTGTCCCGCCACGGGCGGGCGGCGAATAGCATCCGGGGGTGTCGGAGAACGCGGGCGTCTGGCTCGTCATTCCCACCTACAACGAAGCCGCGAACGTCGAGGCGATCGTCACTGCGGCGCTCGAGCAGCTGCCGCCGCCACGGCGGCTCCTGGTCGTCGACGACTCATCGCCCGACGGCACCGGGCGGATCGCGGATCGCCTCGCCCAGGGTCGCGAGGACGTCGCCGTCCTGCATCGGCCAGTCAAGAGGGGTCTCGGACCCGCGTACGTCGCCGGGTTCCGTGAGGCGCTGGCGGGCGGGGCGGAGCTGATCGCTCACATGGATGCCGACTTCTCGCACGACCCAGCCGATCTCCCGCGCCTGCTGGAGGCGGCCGTCGACGCGGACCTGGTGCTCGACTCGCGCTACGTGGAGGGCGGCGGGGTCACCCACTGGGGCCCGGGCCGGCGCGCGATCAGCCGCTGGGGGAGCGTCTACGCCAGGATGGCGCTGGGCGTCGGGATCCGAGACCTGACCGGCGGCTTCAAGGTCTTTCGCCGCCGGGCGCTGGAGGCGATCGACTTGGGGTCCCTCGCCTCGCTCGGCTACGCGTTCCAGGTCGAGACCACGTTCCGGACGATCCGGGCCGGGTTGCGGGTGGTCGAGGTGCCGATCACCTTCCGCGACCGCCGCGTCGGGCAGTCGAAGATGACCGGCTCGGTGATGCTCGAGGCAGCCTGGCGAGTGCCCGCCATGCGGCTTCGGGGACGCTGAACGTACGACTATATTTTGTATAGTAATGGACGGTCGCCAAGGGCGGCCGGCAAGCGAAGACGATGCAGATCGAGCGATCAGGAGACGAGAAGTGACTGGGAAGCTCCCCGACGTGACCGACGGCAACTTCCAGTCTGAGGTGCTCGAGGCCGAGCAGCCGGTGCTGGTGGACTTCTGGGCGCCCTGGTGCGGGCCGTGTCGCTTGGTCCATCCAATCCTCGAGGAGATGGCGGCCGAGCGTGAGGACTTTCGCATCGTCAGCATCAACACCGACGAGAACCAGCAGACCGCGGCCCGCTTCGACATCCTCTCGATCCCGACCCTGATCCTGTTCAAGGACGG
>JBIOTO010000012.1:0-7179 GCA_044865945.1 Solirubrobacterales bacterium | reverse complement strand
GTTTTCTGTTGTGGCGACTACCTGCTCAGCGAGCTTCCTCGCCGAGCATTCGCAAAAGGACGGCGGTGACGTGCTCCCTCTCCGCCGCGGGCATCGTCGCGACCGCCACTCCCAAGGCGTCCTCCTTTTCCTGGGTCGGCCGGGCGCGGAGTTCGGCGATCATCCGCCGCACCTCCGCCTCCACGCGCCGCTCGTCCTCGCCGCTCAGATCCATGGCCGACCATCGTAATGTCAGCGCGGTGCAGGCATTGTTGCTTTCGGAACGAACCAGTTCCAGGGTTTTCCCCGTCTGTCAACTAGGGAGAGGAGCAACCATGGAGAGCAGTAGCGCCGAGAGGCGAAGAGTCGCGGAAAGGCAGCCCACTGGCTGGACCGTCTTTGCCGGAGCCCTGATGCTGATCGTCGGCTCGCTGGACGCCCTGTGGGGCCTGGCCGGCATTCTCAACGACGAAATCGTCTTCGTCGGTGGTCGGGGAGTGATCATCGCCGACGTCTCGATGTGGGGCTGGATCCACCTGATCCTCGGCTCGATCGTCGCCATCACCGGTCTCGGCCTCTTCGCCGGTGCCGAGTGGGCTCGCTGGGCGGCGATCTTCTTCGTCTCGATCAACGCCGTCACCCAGATCGTCTGGTTCCCCGCCGCCCCGCTCTGGGCGTTCCTGATGATCATCCTCGACGTGACGATCATCTACCAGCTGACCGCCCGCTGGGAGGAATAGGTCAGGCGGGATTCTCGGCGGCGGCCGTCGCGTCGCCCCGCCCCTCCTTCTCGGCAGCCGTGAGATCCGCCTGGATCCTCACCGCTGCCGAGAGGAGCGGCGCCGCCAGGACCAGGCCCACGGTCCCGAACAGGCAGCCTCCCGCGATCGTCGCGATCAGGACCACCAGGGGGTGCAGCTTCAGCGCCGCCCCGTAGGCGATCGGCTGGACCAGCTGCTGGAGGACGCCGGTGGCTAATAGGACGAGGACGGCCATCGCGATCGCGACCTCCGTTCCCTCCCCGCCGAGGGCGATCAGGACCGCGAAGACACCCGCGACCCAGGCGCCGATGTAGGGGACGTAGCCGCCGAGGAAGGTGACGACGGCGATCGTCCCGATCAGGGGCACGCCGAGGATGAGGGCGCCGGCGCCGACGATCAGCGAGCTCCAGAGGGAGACGATCGTGACGCCGAGGAAGTAGCCGCGCATGCTGCCGGCGACCCGGCCGAGGACCGAGTGGGCGACGCTGGGAGGAACGCCGAGGTGGCGCTCGACAAAGGCGCCGATCGTCGGCCCGTCCTTGAGCAGGAAGAAGAGGCTGAGGGCGGTGAAGGAGAGGAAGACGGCGAGCGAGGCGAGCCGGTCGATCCCCCCGAGGAGCCCGTGCGTCAGTGCCGCGAAGGCGCTGCTCAACCCCGCGCTGGCGTCGGCGTTGGCCTGGGCGGCGGTCGGGTCCTTGACGCCCAGGTCCTGGGCCCACGCCTGCAGCTGGTTCGCCCCTTCCTTGAGCCCGGCGGAGAGGCTGCTGGCCTCGCTCGCGATCCCGAGCAGGACGAGCAGGCCGACGCCGAGCGCGACCAGGACGATCAGCACCATGACCAGGGCGGCACCGATCCCGCGCGGGAGCCCGCGGCGGTGCGCCCAGTCGACCAGCGGCGAAGCGACCGAGGCGATGATCCCGGCCGTGATCACCGGCATCACGATCGTCTCCGTCAGCGAGAGCAGCCAGATCGCGGCGACCAGCGCCGCGCCGACGCCAACCAGCAGCCAGGCCGAGAAGCCGAGATCGCGCAGCCACTGAGGGGCGGCGAAAAGGCCGCTCAGGGCACCGGGCTCGATCTCGATGACTTCGTCCTCGGTCGCGCCCTTTTCTCGGCGAAGCCATACTCGACGGGGCATGAACGGCCCGGACAGTGCCACCTACGTCGGACACGCAACCGTCCTGCTCGAGCTCGACGGCACCCGCCTGCTGACCGATCCCATCCTGCGCGGGAGGGTCGGCCCGCTGGTCCGGCACGGGGCGCCGCCGGCGCCGGAGACGACCGAGCGGCTCGACGCCGTCCTCGTCTCCCACCTGCACCACGATCACGCCGACCTCGCCTCGCTGCGCCGGCTCGGCCACGGGACCCGGCTGCTCGTGCCACCCGGTTCGCGCGAGTTCTTCGCCCGCCGCGGCTTCGATGCGGTCACCGAGCTGGCGCCCGGCGAGTCCGCCGCGGTCGGCGAGCTGACCGTCACCGCGGTCGAGGCGGATCACGACGGCGGCCAACGCCGCTTCGCCCCCGACCCGCGGGCGATCGGCTTTCTCGTCTCCGGGCAACGGCGGGTCTACTTCGCCGGCGACACCGACTACTTCCCGGCGATGGACGAGCTCAGCTCCGAGCTGGACCTCGCCCTGCTGCCGATCTGGGGTTGGGGCCCCAACATCGGCGAGGGCCACCTCGACCCCGAGGGCGCCGCCCGGGCCGCGGCGGCCCTGTCGCCCCGCCTCGCCGTGCCGATCCACTGGGGCACGCTCTACCCCTTCGGTCTCCGGCGCCTCCGCGGCGCCCCGCTACGTAAGCCGGCCGAGCGGTTCGTCGCCAGCCTGCGGCAGCTCGCGCCTCAGATCGAGGCCCGCGTGCTCTCGCCCGGCGAGTCGACCCCGCTGGCGTAGGCGTCCTGGCCCAGCTCAGCCAGCCAGCCGCGGAGGATCCGGTGCACCCGTTCGGCGCCGATCACCTCGCCCTCGGGCCATCTCAGCTCACTCGGGTGGAGGACGAACGGGAAGCTCTGGGTCCCCCCCATGCCACCGTGCGAGCCGACCAGCTCCTCGAAGGCGGCGACCTCGCCGAACTCGGTCCAGTAGGTGCTGTTGACCATCAGGTCGGGACAGTGGGGAAAGCCGTCGGTGCGGCGCAGATGGGTGGCGGCGTTGGGTCCGAACGGCGCCAGCGGGTCCTCGCCCTCGACCCGATCGGAGTCGAGAAAGCGGATTCCCCCGGCGCCGATCGCCATCGCCCCGTCGCGCTCGGAGCGGACGAGGATGAAGCCGACCCCGGGATGGTCGCGGAGCGCCGGCAGCAGCCGCGGGTAGAGCACTTCGAGCCGCTCCAGGCTGACCCGGCCGGGCTCACGCGGGAAGGTGATCAGGCCGAGGCAGCCGGAAGCCATCACCGAGAGCTCCGGCAGGGTCCCCCCGTGGCCCTCGGCGACCTCCCGACGGGCGTCGGGGTCGAGCGCCACGGCGCCGTCGGCGAGCCGGTCGCGGGTCGCCGCCCGCACCGTGCGCGCGGCGACGGTGTCGTCGCGGGCAACCTCGGTGAGGCCGGCGCTGAGGTAGGAGAGCGCGTCGTCGTCGCCCGCTTCTGAGGCGATCACGCTGTCGGGCTCGCAGGCGGAGCGGACCAGGTCCTCGAGCGTCTGGCCGTAGCGGTCGAGGAAGGTTTCGCCCTGCGACTGACCGTGGTCGGAGAGGACGACCAGGCGATAGGGCCGCGGCGCGTCGGCGCAGGCGGCGGCGATGCGGGCGATCTGGCGGTCGAGGTCGTGGAGCACGGCAAGCGCGTCGGGCCGCTCGATGCCCGAGTGGTGGGCGACCTCGTCGTAGGCGAGGAAGGTGGTGTAGACGACCGGCCGCCCGGCGAGCGCGTCGGCGACCACGGTCGCCACCTGCAGGTCCCGCTGGACGACCGTCGCCCAGGCGCGGACGAAGGCGTAGGAGCGGCCGCGGGCGATCCGTGGCCGCACGTCGTCGCGGACCTGGGCGCGAGCCGCGCGGCGCTCGCGGCCGACCTCGGCGAGGGCGAGGACCAGGGTCCGCGCCGCCGCGTAGGGGCGGGCGAAGTAGGCGGCGTAGTCCTTGCCGATCGGCCGCCGCCGCCGCAGGGCCGTGCTCATCGTCAGCATCGAGTGCGGCGCGTCGCCGGAGAGGATGTTGGCGCGGCTGGCGCCGTCGGCGTGCAGCAGCCCCTTGCCGTCGGAGTGGCGGCGCTCGATCTCTTCCGCGTCGCGGGGGTGGTTGGTGACGATCGCCGCCCCGCGATCCTTCTCCCACCAGCGGAAGGCAGGCATGTCCTCGTTGGAGCCGTGCAGCAACCCCGCCTGGCAGGCACCCGTCTGCGAGGACCAGTCGGTTTCCCATCGGTTCAGCCGGTGCGACCCCGACCGCAGCCAGCCGGCCAGGTTCGGGGCGCTGCCGCCCGTGATCGCCCGCCAGAGGACGTCGTGGGCGAGGCCGTCGATCTCGAGGAAGAGAATTCCGGGAACGTCGCTCTCGACCACCCGCTCGCGGCGGCGCGCCTGGCGGCGGACCACGTTGCGGTACCAGGATTCGTCTTCGTCGACCGCGAACAGGGCGTAGAGACCGGTGGTGACGGCGGCGATCACGATCGTCACCACCGTCCCCTCCAGCACCCCGGAGATCTCCGCCCCGGGCAGGGCGTCGATCGCGACCGTCACCAGCAGGCCGTTCAGCAGCAGGGCCCCGAGCCCGAGCGTCAGCACCGTCAGCGGCAGGGCGAAGCGGACCAGGGCCGGCCAGACGAGCGAGTTGAGGAGGCCGATCAGGGCGGCCGCCGCGAGCGCCGACCCGGCGCCGTCGAGGACGAAGCCGCTCATCAGCTCCGAGAGCAGCAGCAGGATTGCCGCGTCGAGCAGCAGAACGAAGGCGGCGCGGCGGACGAGGCTCACTCAGGCCTCGCTCTCGACCCGCAGCTCGCCGCTCTCCGCGGCGGCGGCGACCCGCTCGTAGTCGCGCTCGTTCTGGTCGGCGTAGCTCTCGGCGAAGCACGCCATCGAGTCGTCGAAGACGTCGCCCTTGCCCAGGTAGGAGGCGATCGCGAAGCGGTCGCCGGAACGGGCGTGGGCGCGGGCCAGGGCCTCGCCGCAGAGCGACGCGTAGACGGAGAGGTCGCGCGGCGACATCCCCTCGACGTCGGCCGAGCCCTTGCCGTCCCAGAGCTGGCGCAAGTAGAAGTGCCGCTGGCGCCCGTCTACCCCCTCGGCGGTGACCCAACCGAGGAAGACGTCGCTCGCCGCCTGCATCAGGCGCTGGCCCTCGACCACGCGCCGACCGGGGTGGTCGTACGGGCTGGCACCGGCGTAGGGCTCCAGGACCGAGCGCTGGGCTTCCTTTGCCTGCAGGAAGAGCGGGTCGGAGGCGTCCCGACCCAGGAGCAGGACGATCCAGGCGCGGGTGCCGACGCTCCCCACCCCCACCACCTTGCGGGCGGCGTGCGCGTAGCGATACGAGGAGACCAGACGCCGCAGGTCGTCGCCGAGCGACTCGCGGTAGGCGTCCAGCACCGCCCGCAGCTGCGTTTCGGCACCTGGAGCGTCGCTCAGCTCCTCCAGCGGCGTGATCAGCGGCGGGTCGCTGACGATCCGCAACTGGCCGTCCTCTTCCCGGGTCAGCTTGCGCAGGGCGCGCAGGCTGTCCTTCGAGCGGGCCTTGGCGAGGTTGCGCTCGACTTTCCGCAGGTCTCCCTGGTCGAGGTGGGGACGCAGCTCGGCGAGCCGGGACTCGACCTCGATCCGGGCGTACCAGACGTCGATGTTGCGCATCGCCGCGAAGCCGCGCATCGCCTTCCGGTAGCCGGCCGAGCCGCTGAGGACCGCCTGCCGGCGGTCCCGCTTACCGAAGCCGCGCGCCCGACCGGCGATCGCGAGACTGGCCGCGAGGCGCTTCAGGTCCCACTCGAACGGGCCTCGGCAGGTCTCGTCGAAGTCGTTGCAGTCGAAGACCAATCGCCGGTCCGGGGCGGCGAAGACACCGAAGTTGGAGAGGTGCGCGTCACCGCAGAGCTGGACCTCGAAGCCGGCACTGGGGGTCGTCGCCAGGTCGGCGGCCATCACCGCCGCGCCACCGCGGAAGAAGGCGAAGGGCGACGCCAGCATCCGCCCGTAGCGGATCGGCACCAGCTCGGCGACCCGGGCCTCGTCCTGCTGCCGCAGGATCGAGAGCGGGTCGCGCGGGGCGAAGCTCCACTCGCGGTGGCTGGAGCGAGGCACGGCGGCACGACCCGCCTTGCCCGCCGTTTGCTGCACAACCCGTCTATCCGCGTTCGAGATCGGCACGCGCGGAGTCTCCCCGGAGAGACGGCCGAAAGCAACTTTTGACCCCTCGCAGTTTGGGTACTTTCGAGTACAGGCCAGACAGGCCTGTTTTTTTAATGATTGGCACTTTGTCTAATCAATTTTCGGGATGCACAAATGATTTCAATCTGGTACGAAGGTGCCTTCTACTCGGAACCAGTTCCGTTCCGTGCCGGCTGCCTCCGGGAAAGGCAGCGGAAATCCCACAGAAAAATCGAAAGGACCAGTCCATGAAGAGGCTTTTCCTGGTCGGCGCGATGCTTATGGCATTGCTCATTCCGGCCGCTTCGGCATCCGCGGCACCTACAGGGGAATATGCGAATTTCGCCCAGTGCCCGACCGAAAAAACCAAACTGTTCCTCTGCATCTACGCGAAACAGACCTCGGGTTCGGTCACGACCGGCGCCAAAACCGTGCCGATCAAAAACCCCGTGGTTCTGCAGGGGGGCGTTGAAATCAATGAATCCACCGGTCAAACGGTGTTCTACGGCGCTAAAAACGGCGTCACCCTCTCGAAAGCCGCGCAGCCGGTGCCGGGAGGCCTGCTGGGCGTCGTCGCTCCGACCTGGTGGCCCAAATTCATCCAGGACTGGTTCAACGGCCTGATCAACGAAGGCTTCACCGGCGTTACCGCGACGGTTGAACTCGCGCGTCCCGCCACCGAGGTCAAACTGGACCTCAACGCTCTGTTGAGCGAAACGAACGACCCGGCGATCATCCTGCCGGTGAAAATCAAGCTCGACAACGCGATCCTCGGTAGCAGCTGCTACATGGGTTCGAGCACGAGCCCGATCTACTGGAAACTGACGGTGGGCACGACCTCGCCGCCGGCTCCCAACAAACCCATCAAAGGATTCATCGGCGAACCGTTCACCAACGAAACGTTCTCGATCCTTGGGTTCAAAGGCCAGAAACTCGTGGACAACTCGTTCGCGACTCCTGGCACCAGCGGCTGCGGCGGGATCTTCTCGTTCCTCGTCGATCCGCTTGTCAGCTCGGTTGTCGGCGTCCCGTCTCCCGCGGGCACCAACACCGCGATCCTCGAAGGTCTGATGGAAACCGGTGCTGCCGAAGCCGTTCGGAAAAGCGATCCTTGATCAGCTGATCTAGACGGTAAGAAGGGCG
>JBIOTO010000011.1:0-18394 GCA_044865945.1 Solirubrobacterales bacterium | reverse complement strand
GGTCGAGAGCTACAACGCGCCGGGACTCCTATTTCATCGGACCTTCGCCATGCCCGCGATCACCGGGTGCGACGAACTCGTTTTCGAACCGACGCTGCAGGTGCGGACGACCAGTGAGACGGCCGATTCGCCCACCGGGCTCGACGTCGACCTGCACGTCCCCCAAAACGAAGATCCTGACGAGCTGGCGACGCCGGATCTGCGGGACGCGGTCGTGAAGCTGCCGCCGGGCCTCACCCTCAATCCCTCCTCGGCAGCCGGTCTGGAGAGCTGCACGTCGGCGCAGATCGGCCTGACCACGCCGGTCGGGACCTCTCCGATTCACACCACGGCCGCCCCTGCCGCCTGCCCCGAAGCCGCCAAGATCGGCACGGTCGAGGTCGACACCCCGTTGCTCGACCATCCGCTCGCGGGCGGCGTCTTTGTCGCGACCCCGTACGACAACCCCTTCAACAGCCTGCTCGCGATCTATATCGCGGTGAACGACCCCGAGTCCGGTGTGGTGATCAAGCTCGCCGGACAGGTCCAGATCGGGGCCGAAGGCCAGCTGACCACCACCTTCGAGGAAAACCCGCAGCTGCCCTTCGAAGACTTCAAGCTCGACTTCTTCGGCGGCCCGCGGGCGGCCCTGAAGACCCCCGCTGTCTGCGGCACCTACACCTCGACCTCGACCCTGACCCCCTGGTCCGCGCCCGAATCGGGTCCGCCCGTCACCTCGTCCGAAAGCCACCAGATCAACACCGCGCCCG
Organism: Solirubrobacterales bacterium; assembly: GCA_044865945.1. GTDB lineage: Bacteria > Actinomycetota > Thermoleophilia > Solirubrobacterales > 70-9 > VAYN01. The sequence continues at coordinate 17,645 of JBIOTO010000011.1, read as the reverse complement.
GTGGAGGCAACTGCCCGACCTCGGTCGACCAGCTGCCGAACAACCCCAGCTTCGAAGCGGGGTCCGAATCCCCGCTCGCCGGAGCCTTCACCCCCTTCGTGCTGAACCTGAAGCGGGAGGACGGCTCCCAGCAGTTCTCCTCGCTCACCGTCACCCCGCCGCCGGGGCTGCTCGGCAAACTTGCCGGCGTCCCCTACTGCCCCGACCCAGCCCTGGCCGTGGCCGCGGGCAAGACCGGAATCGAGGAGCGGGGGGCTTCCAGCTGCCCCGCCGCGTCTGAAGTCGGCATTGTCAACGTCGGCGCTGGCGCCGGTCCCTCTCCTTACTTCGTGCAGGGTCGCGCCTACCTTGCCGGTCCCTACAAGGGCGCCCCGCTCAGCCTCGCGATCATCACGCCGGCCGTGGCCGGTCCCTATGACCTCGGAACCGTCGTCGTGCGCTCGGCTCTCGAGGTCGACCCCTTCACCGCTCAGATCACCGTCAAGAGCGATCCGATCCCCACGGAGCTGAAGGGAATCCCCCTCGACGTCCGCTCGATCGCGGTGAAGATGAATCGCTCCAAATTCACCCTCAACCCCACCAACTGCGAAGCGATGAGCGTGGGGGGCAGCGTGACGAGCAGCCTGGGGCAGACGGCGACGCTTTCCAACCGCTTCCAGGTGGGCAACTGCAAGAAGCTCGGCTTCCGGCCGAAGTTGAAGATCGGCCTCAAGGGCGGCACTAAGCGCAACCGTTACCCGGCCCTGAAGGCGGTGCTGACGTATCCCAAGAAGGGCGCTTACGCCAACATCGCGCGGGCCCAGGTCGGTCTGCCGCCGGCGGAGTTCCTGGAACAGGGCCACATCGGCACGGTCTGCACCCGACCGCAGCTCGCCGCCGCGCAATGCCCGGCCGCGTCCGTCTACGGCCGTGCCAAGGCCTGGTCGCCCCTGCTCGACAAACCGCTCAAGGGCCCGGTGTACCTGGGGACCGGCTTCGGCCACACCCTGCCGGACCTGGTGGCCGAACTGAACGGGCAGATCCGCGTCCTCGTCCACGCCCGCATCGACACCACCAAGCAAAAGGGACTGCGCTCCACGTTCGAAGTCATCCCCGACGCCCCGGTTTCCCGCTTCGTGCTCGAAATGAAGGGCGGCAAAAAGGGCCTCCTGGTGAACTCGGAGAACCTGTGCCGGAAAACGCACCGGGCGAACGCGCGCTTCGTCGCTCAGAACGGGCGCCAAGCGACCTTACGTCCAGTCGTCGAAAACGATTGCAAGGAGCCGCGCCGTGGCAAGCGCGGCAGCAAGCGCTGACGGCGCCTTTGCTTTAGGCCGCCTGCGGGACGGCGTGCTCGGCGACGATCGCCAGCACTTCCGGGGCGTACTTGGAGATGAAGGCGGGGCCGACGCCGCTGATTGCCAGTAGGGAGTCGTCGTCGTGGGGGCGGGCGGCGGCGATCGCCGTCAGGGTCTTGTTGCTGGCGACGGTGTAGGCGGGCTTGCCGGCGGCGGCGCCCAGGCGCCAGGTTTTGAGCGCCTCGAAGAGGGGGGCGTCGGCGGCGGAGAGATTGGCGGCGGGAGCCGCCGGAGCCTTCGCCCGCGCTGACCTGCGGACCTCGATCGTGTCCGGGTCGGGCAGCCAGTCGAGCATGTCGCAGACGTCGCAGCAGCGCTCCAGCGGCGCCCCGGCGGTGCGGTCGGAGAAGTGGTCGAGCAGGGCGCGACGGCGGCACTCGGTGCCGTAGATGAACTCCTTGATCGCGTGGTAGGCGCGCCAGCCGCGCTCGCGGGCGATCGCCAGGTCGGGGTCGCCGGCGCGCTGTTCGTTGAAGCGGACCAAACGGCCGAGGTCGGACTTCAGCGCCAGCATCGCCGCCCGCGACGGCAGGCCGTCGCGCCCGGCGCGGCCGGCCTCCTGGTAGTAGGCCTCGACGCTGGTCGGGATCGTCACGTGCCAGACCGAGCGCACGTCGGCCTTGTCGACGCCCATGCCGAAGGCGTTGGTGGCGCAGATGACGCCGCTGTCGGTAGCCATGAAGCGCTCCTGGATCGCGGTGCGGTGCTCGGGTTCGAGGCCGGCGTGGTAGGCGACGGCGGCGATTCCGGCGTCGCGCAGGTCCCCGGCGACCTCTTCGGTCTGCTTGCGGGTGCCGCAGTAGACGATCGCCGGCAGGTTGGCCGGGTCGCGCAGGCCGGTCTCCAGCACGGCCTGCCGACGCGCCGTCGAGCCCTTGCCCTCGAGCGCGACGACGTCGAAGGAGATGTTGGGCCGGTCGAAGCCGGCCCGCACCTGCAGCGGCTCGCGCATCCCGAAGCGGGAGGCGATCTCCGCCGCCACCGGCCGCGTCGCGGTCGCGGTGCAGGCCATCACCGTCGGCCGCCCCAGCCGCTCCACCACCTGTGGCAGCCGCAGGTAGTCGGGGCGGAAGTCGTGCCCCCACTCGGAGACGCAGTGCGCCTCGTCGACCGCGACCAGGTCGATCTCCCGGTGGGAGAGCGCGTCGAGGAAGACCTGCGAGCTGAACCGCTCCGGCGCGCAGTAGACGATCCGCGCGTCCCCGCGCACCATCTCCAGCGCCTCGGAGACCTCCCACTCGTCCATCCCCGAGGTGATCATCGCCACCCGCTGCCCCTGTGCCGACAACTTCCCCCACTGATCCCGCATCAAGGCGATCAGGGGACTGACAACGATCGTCAACGCCTCGGAAGCAAGTCCAGGCAGCTGGTAGCAGAGGCTCTTCCCGCCGCCGGTGGGCATCACGATCAGGGAATCGCGCCCCTCAAGGGCAGCGACAACCGCCTCCCGCTGCCCAGCCCGCCACGCGGCGTAACCAAGCTCCTTCAGCAGCTGATCGGCTTTCTCCTCGGCGGAAGTCATACGCCGGTCAGCCTAGGTGGCCGACCGGCGCGTCGCTTCAGCTGTGTTCGCTACTTGCGATAGCCGCCGGCACCAGACTCAACTTCTCGGCCAGCGTGTCGATCCCAACCGCCAGCTTCTTGGTGTCGGCCTTCGACAGCTCCGTGTAGAGCACGAACCCGTCCTCGGTCCGGTACGGCTCCAGCGAGTTGAAGACCATCTTGAAGTCGGCTTCGATTTCGCCCGCCAGGTCGGTGTTCTCCGGTTCCAGCAGCGGCTTCACCGCTTCGAAGGCGGCCTCCGACCCTTCGACGTTGGCCTCGAAGTCGACCAGGTCGATGTGCGAGTAGCGCTCCTCCTCACCGGTGATCTTCGAAGCCGAGACCTCGCCGAGGAGCTCGTTGGCGCCGTTGGCGATCTGCACCGCCTGCAGTTCCACGGTCTTCACCTTTTCGGCCAGTTCTTCGACGTCGGCCATCAGCTGTTCGGCCACCGGCGCCATTCCCTTCAGGCTCTCTTCTTCCCAGAGCGCTTTCTCGATCCGGTGGAAGCCTTCGAATTCACTCGCCGGTACGTCGTTTTCACGCGCGTCGATCTTCGGGTCGAGGCTGCCGAAGGACTCGGCCACAGGCTCGATCCGCTCGTACGGGATGCGCGCTGCCGGGTAGAGCGCTTTCGCCTTGTCGACTTCACCGGCGACCACGGCGGCGACGAACGGTTCGGTCGCGCTGACCAGCTCGGCGGTGTTTTCCTCCAGGTAGGAGCGGTAGTCGGCGATCGCGTCTTCGACCTCCGGGCTGCTCTCGGTGTCGAGCTCGCCGGTCACGGTCAGCGTGCCGCCGTCCCCGTCGGTCCCCGGGCAGAGGAGGGTGTACTCGCCCTGCTCGAGGGTGAGGCTGAAGCTGCCGCTGTCGCCCTCGCTCAGGTCCGGCGTCTCCCCGAGCACCGTTTCCCCGTCGAGGACCTCAAGCTCGTGCACGTCGGGGTTGGAGCTCGCGTTTTCGACCTCGAAGGTGAGCGGGCCCGCGTCAGCCTCGGCGTCGACCGGGTCGCAGCCGGCATCGGTCAGGGTGAAGGCGATCGGCGCGGCGACCGCGGAGTCGCCGCCGGTGGTCTCGTCGTCACTGGAGCCACAGGCGGTGGCAAAGAGCGCGAGTAGACCCAGCACCCCTGCGCAGAGCAGGGTTCGGACGAGCTTTCGATTCATGAACAGACTTCCTCCTTGGGATTCATTAGAGAGTTAGGGCACCCTAACGAATTCCGACGAACGAGTCGGATATGGGAGGAGGAAGGCCGCAGCCGACAGGACCCGGGACCGGCGAAAGTAAGCTGCCGCCGTGTCCTCTGCGGCGGTTGCCACGGCCTCGAGCACCTGGAAGGACCGGTACGTCGCGGCCGGGGCGTTCAGCTCGCGCTGGGCAGGCGAGAAACGGGAGCGGGCGGAGAAGGACTCCTTCTGGAACGAGTTCCTGGCGATCTTCGACGTCGATCGTCGCCAGGTCGCGAAGTTCGAGCCGGTCGCCCGTCGCTACTCGACCGGCCGCTCGGGGTTCATCGACCTCTTCTGGCCTGGCCGCCTCTTGGTCGAGCACAAATCGGCCGGAGCCGATCTCGACAAGGCGATGGGGCAGGCAATGGACTACCTGCCGGACATGAAGGAGTCAGACGTTCCCCGCCTGGTCGTCGTCTGCGACTTCGACTGGTTTGTCGTGCGAGATCTGGATCGACCCGCGGAGGAGCTGAGGTTTCCGCTCCAGGATCTTGCCGATCACCTCGACGTCTTCGGGTTCCTCGCCGGCCGCGACCGGGTGGCGCAGGAAAACGAGGAGGACGTCAACCTCAAGGCCACCGGCCTGCTGGCGAAGGTCCATGACGGCTTGGCCGCGGCGGGGTATGGCGCCCACCAGCGGCGGGTCCTGCTGACTCGGCTGCTCTTCTGCCTCTTCGCGGACGACGCCCAGGTCTGGCCCAGGGGCCTCTTCTTCGACTTCCTGCTGCTGAGAACGCGCGAGGACGGCGAGGACCTGGGCCCGCAGCTCGCCTGGCTGTTCGAGATCCTCGACACCGCCCCGGGGGAGCGGTCCCCGAATCTTCCCGCCGACATGGCCGAATTCACCCACGTGGGCGGCTCTGTCTTCGAAGAGCGACTCTCGATGCCCAGCTGCGACGAGGCGATTCGGATGTCGCTGGTGGAAGCGTGTCGCTTCGACTGGTCGAAGATCAGCCCCGCGATCTTCGGCTCGATGTTCCAGAACGTGATGACCTCGGAGGAGCGGCGGGAGCTGGGAGCCCACTACACCAGCGAGCGAAACATCCTGCGGACGATCGAGGCGCTCTTCTTGAACGAGCTGCGCGACGAGTTCGCGAGGGCCGATTCCCGCCCCAAGCTCGAGGCCTTCCGGCAGAAGCTTGCCGGCCTGAAGTTCTTCGACCCTGCCTGCGGGTGCGGGAACTTTCTCGTTATCGCCTACCGCGAAATCAGGGCGCTTGAGCTGGGTTGCCTGGAAGCCCTGCGAGGCAAGCGCCAGACCACGCACCAGGGAACGCTGGACGTGAGGCTCGAGTCGATCGTCCACGTCGGCCAGTTCTACGGGATCGAGATCGAGGAGTTTCCCTGTCGCATCGCCGAGACCGCGATGTATTTGATGGACCACCTCGCGAACCTCGATCTCTCCGCCGTTCTGGGCCAGTACTACGCCCGCTTTCCGATCGAAGACTCGGCCACGATCGTCAACGACAACTCGCTGCGAGTCAGTTGGGAGGAGGCGCTGCCCAGCTCGGAATGCTCGTTCCTGTTCGGCAACCCGCCATTTGTCGGCATGTCCCATATGACCGAGCAGCAGGACGCCGACGCGGATTTCGTCTTCGCCGATCACGCGAGGGGGGTGGGCCGGGTGGGCCGGCTGGACTACGTAGCCGGCTGGTACGCGAAGGCCTTCGCATACCTGGAGGGGGAGCGGGGCCGCGCGGCGCTCGTCTCGACCAACTCACTCGTGCAGGGAGAGCAGGCGCGAACCCTGGGCCCGCTGTTCGACGCCTATGACTTCGGGATCGACTTCGCCCATCGCCCCTTCGCGTGGAAGAACGACGCGCGCGGAAATGCCGCCGTCCACGTGGTGATCGTCGGCTTCTCACATCGCGAGGCCGACGGCGGGAAAAAGCGAATCTACGACTACGAAAGGGTCGACGGGGAGCCGATCGATACCCCGGCGAAATCGATCAACGTGTACCTGGTGGACGCGGAGACCTGGGTGGTCGAGAAGCGGACCGCTCCTTTCATCAAGGTTCCACCGATGACCGAGGGAAACCGGCCCGAGGATGGGGGAGGGCTGATCGTCGAGGACGGAACCGCCGCCGCCCTGCGGGGAGAGTCGGATCCCGGGGAAGCCGACCCCCGGGCCGCGAAGTACCTGCGCCCCCTCATCGGCGCCAAGCCGATGCTCCACGCCGAGAAGCGCTGGTGCCTTTGGCTCGTCGATGCCGACCCAAGGGACATTCAGGCCTCGCCGTTTCTCCAGGAGCGGCTGCGGCAGGTCCGGGATGCCCGCTTGGCGGCCGTGGACAAGACCCGAAACGAGACCCGCAAGCAGAGGCTGCGGGCGCTGGCCGGGACGCCCGGCCTGTTCACCGCGATCAGGCAGCCGGCGACCCGCTGGCTCGCGGTGCCCGCTCACTCTTCCGAGAATCGCCGCATCGTCCCGATGGCGTTCTACTCGCCTGAGGAGATCTCACACAACTCGACCCAGACCATCGCCGGCGCCGACGACTGGCTCTTCGGGGTGTTGCAGTCGGCGATGTTCAGCGTCTGGGTCAAGACGATCTGCGGGCGACTCGAGTCGCGGGTGCGGATCGCGCCCGACATGGCCTACCACGCCTTTCCGTGGCCCGATCCCAGCCGGAATCACGACGCGATCACCGCCGCCGCCCGCGCGGTGACGGAGGACCGGGAACGGCACGGCGACGTTGCCCTGGCCGATCTCTACGACCCGCTGAGCATGCCGGCCTCGCTTTCAGCCGCGCATGACGAGCTCGATCGAGCCGTCGATCGGGCCTACGAGGCGCGAGCCAAGTTCGACACCGACGGAAAGCGGCTGACCCGCCTCTTCCGTCGCTATGCCGAGCTGGTCGAGAGCGCCGGTCAGGAGAACAGCCCTTCGCCGACGTAGCCGCCGGGGGCGGCTCCGGGCGGCACGGCGAAGAGGGCGCTGCCGACGTGCTTGATGTACTCGTTGAGCGCGTCCATGGAGCCGAGCCGCCGCTGGATCGCGACGAACTGCTCCGGGTTGCGCTGGAAGCTGATGAAGAAGAGCCCGGCTTCGAGCTCGCCGAGGCTTTCGTCGACGCCGTCGGTGAACGAGTAGCCGCGGCGGAGGATGCGGGCACCGTCGTTCTCCTTCGCCGAGGCGAGGCGGACGTGGGCGTCGACCGGGATCACCGGGTGGCCGTTCCGCTCCTCGTCCAGCGGCAGCGGCTCGAACTCGTCACTGCCGCCGAGCGGGGCGCCGCTGTACTTGTGGCGGCCGATCGTCCGCTCCTGGTCCTGTAGCGAGGCCCGGTCCCACACCTCAAGCAGCATCCGGATCCGGCGGGTGACCAGGTAGCTGCCGCTGTGCATCCAGGCCGGGCCCTCGTCGCCGACCCAAACGGAGGACTCCATCGCCTCGGTGTCCTCGGCCCGGATGTTGGCGGTGCCGTCCTTCATCCCCATCAGGTTGCGCGGCGTGTCCTGCCCGCGGCTGGTGCTGGCGGTGCGGCCGAAGCCAAGCTGGGACCAACGCATCGCCACCGTGCCGCGACCGATCCGGGCCAGGTTGCGGACCGCGTGGAAGGCGACCTGGGGATCGTCGGAGCAGGCCTGGACGCAGACGTCGCCGCCGCTTTCGGCCGGGTTCAGCTCGTCGGCCGGCAGCGGCGGCAGCTGCTTCAGCGCCGCCGGGCGCTTGCCGCCTAGTCCCAGGCCTGGCTTCTCGAACAGGCTCGGGCCGAAGCCGAAGGTGACGGTCAGGCGGGAGGGGAGGAGGCCGACGGTCTCGCCGGTGTCCTCGGGCGGGGCCAGCGGTACGTCGTTGACGTTGCCGACCATCTCGCCCGCGGTCGCTTCCGAGGCGGCCACGGTCCACTCGCGCATCAGCTCGCGCAGCTCCGCCGGGTCCTCGGTCAGCAGGTCGAAGGCGGCGAAGTGGAGCCGGTCTTGGGCCGGGGTCGCTATTCCCGCCTGATGCTCCCCGTAGTAGGGGACGCTGCCAGTGCCCTCGCCACTGGCCTCGGCGGTCTCATGGCCGATCAGGTAGCCGCCGGCGCCGAGCCCAAGGCCGGCGGCACCGGCTCCAGCGGTGGTCAGCAGGCGGCGTCGGGTGAGCGGGGACATGGCGAAGAAGTCGAGAGAGGCGCAGCACAGAGTTAGGCGCCCCTAATTAGGAAGGCCGAAAACCTAGCAGGGAGCTAGGGATTCAGTCGCTCGGGACCCAGGGCTTGGCCCATTGGCCGGTGCCGCGGAGCAGGTCGGCGGCCTCCGCCGGCCCCCAGGTTCCCTGCTCATAAGCGTGAACCGGGCCTGGATCGTCGAGCAGTGGCTGGACCACGCGCCAGGTCTCCTCGATCGCGTCCTGGCGGGTGAAGAGCGTGTGGTTGCCGGTGATCGCGTCGCCGAGCAGTCGCTCGTAGGGCTCGGGGTCCTCGCCCGGTTTCTTTTCGAAGAGGACTTCCAGGTCGGTGGTCTGGAACGCCTCCTCGCCGGGCTGCTTGGCGTAGAGGCGGATCCGCGCCCCTGGCTTGGGCTCGATCCGGATCGTCACCTGGTTCGGTTCCGGCGTCTTGCCGTGTCCGATCCCCAGCTGCGGCGGCCGCTTGAAGAAGACCGTCACCTCGCTCGCCTTGACCGGCAGGCACTTGCCGGCGCGGACGAAGAACGGCACCCCGGCCCAGCGCCAGTTGTCGACCGCGAGCTCGACCGCGGCGAAGGTCTCGGTCTGCGAGTCCGAAGCGACGTCCTTGACCTCCAGGAACCCTTCGTACTGGCCGCGCACGTAGCGCTTCGGGTCCGCCGCCCGCATCGCCTTGAAGAACTCCAGCTTCTTGTCGCGGACGCTGTCGTGGTGGTTGCCGGTCGGCGGCTCCATGCCGATGATCCCCAGCACCTGCAGGGCGTGGTTCTGGATCACGTCGCGCATCGCCCCGACCGCGTCATAGAAGCGGCCGCGGTCGTCGACGCCGAAGTTCTCGGCGATCGTCATCTGCACGTGGGAGACGTGCTCGCGGTTCCAGACCGGCTCCAGCAGCGCGTTGGCGAAGCGCAGGTAGGTGATGTCCAGCACCGGCTCCTTGCCGAGGTAGTGGTCGATGCGGAGGATCTGGTCCTCGTGCAGGGTCGAGCAGAGTTCGGCGTTGAGGGCCCGGGCCGATTCGAGGTCGTGCCCGAAGGGCTTCTCGATGACGACGTGCGCGTTCTCGGTCAGCCCCGCCTTGCCGAGGCCCTGGACCACGGTGGCGAACAGCGAGGGCGGGATCTCCAGGTAGAAGACCGGCCGGGTGGCGTCGCCAAGCGCCGCGCCGACCCGGGTGAAGGTGTCGGGGTCGGCGTAGTCGCCCTGGACGTAGGAGAGCCGCGCCGCGAGCCGGGCGAAGACGTCCTCGTCGGGATCGGCGACGGTGGCGCCGATCGCCTCGCGGGCGTGGGCGCGCAGCTGCTCGTCGTCCCACTCGTCGATCGCGACGCCGACGATCGGGCAGTCGAGCCTGCCCCGCTCCTCCAGTCGGTACAGCGCCCGGAAGGTCATTTTCTTCGCCAGGTCGCCGCTGATCCCGAAGATCGCCAGCACGTCGGCGGCTTTGTCCGAGTGCTTTGCGGCGGCCTTGCCCATCGGCGGGGAGGCTATCGTCCACCCTCCCCCTAACTCGCCACCAGCGGAGGTCTGCATGCAACTGGGAATCGTCGGTCTCGGACGGATGGGAGCCAACATGGCTCGGCGCTTGATGCGCGACGGACACGAGATCGTCGCCTTTGACGTCAACCCCGACGCGGTCTCCGGGCTGGAAGGCGAGGGGGCTACCGGCGCCACCTCGCTGGAGGATCTGGCGGCGAAGCTGAGTGCGCCGCGGGCGGTCTGGGTCATGGTCCCGGCGGGGGAGATCACCGAGCAGACGGTCGATGCCGTCGCCGACGCGCTCGACTCCGGCGACGCGATCATCGACGGCGGCAACTCCTACTACCGCGACGACATCCGCCGCGCGGCGAAGGTGGGGGAGCGGGGGATCGACTACATCGACTGCGGCACCAGCGGCGGCGTCTTCGGGCTGGAGCGCGGCTACTGCCTGATGATCGGTGGCCCCGACGCCGCGGTCGAGCGGCTCGACCCGATCTTCGCCGCCCTCGCCCCGGGCCTCGGCGAGGCCGAGCGCACGCCGGGACGATCCGGCGATCCCTCGCCCTCCGAGCAGGGCTACCTGCACTGCGGCCCGAACGGTGCCGGCCACTTCGTGAAGATGGTCCACAACGGGATCGAGTACGGGATCATGGCCGCCTACGCCGAGGGGCTGAACATCCTCAAGAACGCCAACGCCGGCAAGGCCGAGCGCGAGGCCGACGCCGAGACGGCGCCGCTCGACCACCCCGAGTACTACCAGTACGACCTCGATCTGCCCGAGGTCGCCGAGGTCTGGCGGCGGGGCAGCGTGATCGGCTCCTGGCTGCTCGACCTGACCGCGGCGGCGCTGCGGGAATCACCGGACCTCGGCGACTTTGCCGGTCGCGTCTCCGACTCCGGCGAGGGTCGCTGGACCGCGATCGCGGCGATCGACGAGGGGGTGCCGACGCCGGTCCTCACCACCGCCCTGCACGAGCGCTTCTACTCGCGCGGGCTCGGCGACTTCGGCGACAAAGTTCTCTCGGCGATGCGCAAACAGTTCGGCGGGCACGACGAGAAGGCGAGCTGAGGTGCCGATCGAGCTCGAGGTCGCCGGCGACGAGAAGGCGGCCTCGCGCCGCGCCGCCGAGCTGATCGCCGCCGCCGGCGACGAGGCAGTGGGGGAGCGCGGCAGCTTCTCCTTCGCGATGAGCGGCGGCCGCTCGCCCTGGGCGATGTTGGCGATCCTCGGCGATCTGAAGGCGATGCCCTGGGACAAGACCGAGCTGTTCCAGGTCGACGAGCGGATCGCCGCCCCCGGCGACCCGGCCCGCAACCTCACCCACATGGTCCTCGGCCTCTCGATGGCTCACCAGCCGGCGCTGCGGCCGATGCCGGTCACCCAGCGCGACCTGGAGGCGGCGGCGCGCGAGTACGAAGCCTCGCTGCCGGAGCAACTGGACCTGGTCCACCTCGGCCTGGGCCCCGACGGCCACACTGCCTCGCTCGTCCCCGGCGACCCGGTCCTCAAGGTCACCGACCGCCGCGTCGCCCTGACCGAGACGGTCTATCAGGACCACCACCGCATGACCCTCACCTACCCGGCGCTGAACGACGCCCGCCGCATCGTCTGGCTAGTTACCGGCCCCGACAAGAAGGAGCCGCTTGCCAAGCTGCTGGCGGGAGACGAGTCGATCCCCGCTGGGCGGGTCAAGAACGACCACATGCTTGTCGTCGCCGACGAGGCAGCTGCCTCGTCGTAAGTTCGCTCCAACTCCTATTCGGGAAGCCTGAATCATCGATGTGGGTCATGTAAGGATCTGCCCCTATGGAGAGGCCTGTCCGAGTTTTCATCAGTTACACCCATGAGACCGACAGTCACCGGCGGCGTGTCCGTCAGCTCGCGGATCGCCTCAAGGACGATGGAGTCGACGTTCGGGCGGACTACTTCGTCGATGGGACTCCAGCGGGCGGGTGGCCCGCTTGGATGGAAGACGAGATTAAGAGCGCGGACTTCATCGTCCTCGTCTGCACTCCCGCCTATAACGAACGCTACCGGCAGCAGGGTGACCATGGTGAAGGGCTCGGGAGCAGGTGGGAGACCTCGCTGATACGCGATCTGCTCTACGCGACTCCTCCACACAAGCTCGGCAAGTTCGTACCTATCCTGCCGCGAACCAGCTCCACCGAGGATATTCCCGAACCCCTCAGGTTCCGGGTGAGTCGGTACCGACTCAATGATTACGTAGGGCTGTTTCAGCACCTGAATGCTGGTCACAGGCCGGAGTCAGACGACCTTTCGAGTCCGATTGCATCGAGTGCCACGGAGTCGGCGCGATTTTCACCCTCGATCAAGCAGCAGTACGCGATGATCGACCAGCGTGTCGAAGAACTGACGCTCGAGCAGTTCGAAGTCATATCCAGCTTGCATGGACGGTCCCGAGCGTTGATCTCGGGGACTCCCGGTTCGGGCAAGACTCTGGTTGCGGTCGAGAAGGCCATTCGTCTGTCCCATGCCGGGGTCAGGACTATGTGGCTCTGCCATAACCCACTCCTCGCCGCCTGGGTTGGTCGTTTGGCTGATTCCTCGGCAGTGGAGGTGAGGACTTTTGAGGACCTGATCGGGGAGCTGGCCCCGGTGGAGGCGGACCCCACAGTTAATTGGTCGAACTACAGCCAGCCTACGAGTGAGCAGCTGGACCGAGCCCTCGACACCCTCTTGGAAGACCTACCCCGCTACCAGGCGATCATCGTCGACGAGGCTCAGGATTTCGCTGACGAGTGGTGGCAGATCGTCGAAGCTTGTCTGCCGAGTGGCGAGGACGCAACTTTGTACATGTTCTTCGATGCGCAGCAGAGCTTGCTTCCCGGTCGGATGAGCTTGCCTCCCGCCGGCTGGCCTCTCACCCTGTCTCGCAACTGCAGGAATGCAGGGCGGGTATACGAGGTCATGCGTCGCCTGGCGCCAGGTTGCCCACTTCCCGATGAACACCTCCGAGATCTCGGGTATGTCGAGTTCTTTCGCGATGCAAAGTTGAAGGGGGCGCTCCTTGGCGCTCTTCGATGGCTCGACTCCCTAGGTGTGTTGGATTCGACGGCGGCGGTGCTCGGCGGTGGAGTTGACTTCTCGGACTCGATTTTGTCTCGTGGCCCCTTCCCATACGGCGCCTCGGTGGGATGGCAGGAGCTTGTGCGGAAGGAAATGCGAAAGCTCGTCCAATTCTGGTCCCCGCGTCTTCGCGAGAAGGGGATCGAGCCGACAGAGGTGTGGTCGCTGCACGGCCTGAGCGACGCGGCCGAGCCGACTCCAGCGGATATCGAGCTGGTCGCCTCAGCGGCGTCGACGATTGCTGAGACCCTGTCTGCCAAGCAGGCGAAGTTTCGTCGGCCGGAACTGAGCTGGGGCGCCCTTCCCGTCCTTGGCACCGGCCGAACGAATTGGAGGCTGCGTTCTCACTGGGGGAAGCCGCCGCAGATCGAGGTTCTCAACGCCTTTCGCTGCGATGCTTGGATCTGGTCTCTCCCCAGCCCGCCTGCAGCTTGCTTCTCTCCCGTCCGAGAGATGGGTGCAGGTTCGATTCCCGTCTATGCGCTCGGTGAAATCAAGGGCCTCGAGCGACAGGCGGTCTTGCTAGTTATGCAGGGCGACGCTCCCCAGTTCCTCAACCACCTGTTCGTCGGGGTGTCGCGCGCCCGGGCTGCATTGGCGGTGGTGGGCGATCAGCGGGCCTATGCAGCGCTGCCGTCGCAACTCCGAATCAACCGGGCAGAGGACGGGGACGGGTCCACCGTTCCAGTGGAGTGGCCCGAGTGGATGCGTAGAGCCCGTGATGAGCGTTAGCGAATTCGCTAACATTAGGCTATGTCATCTGCAGCCTTGGTCACCACCGTCCTCGAACAAAGCGATCTCAGTCAGGCTGAGCTCGCACGGCGGGCCGGCCTGCCCCGGTCGGTCCTGAACGCCTATTTGCGTGGCCACCGGGAGCCGGGTGCGGACGTCCTGATTCGGATTGCGGCCGCTGGGGGGGCATCGCTGGAGGTCGAGAAGAGAAAGCCCCCGGTCGATCCCGCGCGGGCCAGCAAGATCCTCAACCAGGTTCTCGGCCTGGCCGAGGCGCTCCCTTATCGACCTCGCGCGGAGATGGCCTATCCGCCCTTGAAGGACCGGCTAGCCAAAGCGCCCTCCCCATGAACGCCGAGCTGGTCGAAAAGCTCCTTGCGATCCATCGGGCCTTGAAGCAGCACTCGCTGCCGCATGCCTTCGGCGGCGCCATCGCTCTCGCCTACTGCGTTCGGGAGCCACGAGGGACCCGCGATCTCGACGTCAACATCTTTGTCGACGCGAGGAGGGCTGCTGATGTCTTGGCGGCACTTCCGGAGGGAGTTCGCGTGGAGGCGGAGGACGTCGAGAAAGTGATCCGAGATGGGCAGGCCCGGCTCTTCTGGGAGGGGGTTCCGATCGACATCTTCCTCAACAATCTGCCACTCCACGAGGAGGTTGCGAACGGCGTCCTCTGGGTCGACATGCGGGGGACCCAGATTCCGGTTCTCGACTGCGCTTCGCTGGTCATCTTCAAGTCGTTCTTCGCCCGAACCAGGGACTGGGGCGACATCGAGGAGGTGGCGGTGGCGACGCCGAAGGACGTCGACACCGCGGTCAAAGCGGTCGCCGGCCTCGTCGGTGAGGACGACCCCTCCTTTAAGCGGCTGGCCGAGATCTCCGCCGCTAATCCGCCCTGATCTGTTCGCTGCCGAGGCGCGCGACCCACTCCTCGACTTCCGCCTGGTCGACCGGCGTCGCTTCGAGGATCCGCTCGATGTCTCGCTCGTCCTTCGGGCGCCCCAGCAGCCTCTTGCGGATGACGAGGTGCTCGGGGGAGACGAGCGGGATGACGGTGTCGGCACAGGGGACCGTGCGGATCTTGCGCTCCATCTCCGGGTGCAGCGGATCGGTGGCGAAGAAAAGGTGAAGCGGCGCCTGGTTCCAGGCGAGTCGGACCTGCCCCTCGTGCTCCAAGTCGGCTTCGCCGGCATCGACCTCGATGTCGAGGGAAGCCAGCGCCTCGCGGACCCGGGGCCACTCAACTGGGGTGACGAAGAGGTTGACGTCGATGTCATCCGTCTCGCGCGGCGCTCCGTAGTGACCTCCCGCCAGCGCCCCGCCGAAGGCGTGCGGAAGCCCCGCCCCCTTCAGGCAGCGATGCAATGCCGTAACGCTGTCGGTCAGGTCTCCGGCTTCGAAGCTCAAACAGCCGGATCGAGCGAGACCGCGTGGTTGGCGATGATGCGGCCGTCCGGGTCCCACTTGCGCTTCACCTCGGCGAGCCGGGCGCAGATCTCGGGCGGGAGGATTGCGTCGGCGTCGCAGGCTCGCTCGGCGAAGTTGAAGTAGCCGCCGTCGGCTCCCCAGGGGGACAGGTCCTCCTTCAGCTGATCGAGCCGGCCGTTTATGGCCTGGCCCAGCTCCGGCGTCATCGGCATCCCGATCCCGAGCAGCGCCCAGCCGGCGTCGAGATGGGAGAGGGCGCCGCCGCTGGAGTCCGGCCGCCCCATGGCGCCGCCCATCTGGCGCAGCTCGGTCAGCAGCAGCGGCGTGCCCGAGTCCGGGCCGGCGAGGGAGACGAAGACGTCGATCGCCTCGTCCGGCAGCTCGCGCAGCACCGTGTGGTGGCCGAGCCCAGGCACCGGCTGCTCGGGGTCCATGTGGATCCGGCAGAGCGCAGCGGGCGTGACCCGGTCGAAGGTGCTCATCATCGGCTCGCCGATCTCCAGCAGCGGCGCGAAGGCGGCTTCGCCCTCCTCGCGGCTGCCGATGCAGGCGCCGTCGATCGTCAGCAGCGGCGTGCCCCGCAGCGGCTCCGGAACGTCGGGCACGTCGGGCGGGGTGAGGAAGCGGACAACGGAGGTGACGTTGTCGCCGACGCCGGCCGCCCAGTCGCGGTAGATGCGGACGGCGTCGGCGCCGACCGCCGCTGGCCAGAGGAAGGCCCCGGCGTAGGCGCTCTCGACCGGCACCAGCTCGACGTGCAGCGCGACGACGATCGCGTAGTCGCCACCGCCCCCGCGCAGCGCCCAGAAGAGATCGGGCTCGTTGTCGGCGTCGACCGTGCGGGCCTCGCCGTCGGCGGTGATCAGCTCGATCGCCCGCACCCGGTTGCAGGCGAACCCGTACTGGCGGCCGAACCAGCTGAGGCCGCCGCCGAGGTGGAAGCCGGTGACGCCGACGTCGGGCGAGGAGCCGGGAAGCGAGCTGAGTCCCCGCGCCTGGGCGGCTTCGGCGAGCTCGACCGAGAGCACCCCGGCCTCGACCCGCGCCGTCCCCGCGCCGGCGTCGACCTCGATGCCCCGCATCCGCTCGGTCTTGATCAGGATCGCGTCCTCCAGCGATCCGAGCGCGGCGGCGCCGTGACCGGTCCCCTGACCGGAGACCCGCAGCCCGTTCGCGGCGGCGAAGCGGACCACGGCGGCGATGTCGTCGCCGCTCTCGACGAAGGCGACGGCGCTCGGCCGCGGGTCGGCGACGAGGTTCCAGCCGAGCCGCGCCTGGTCCCAGTCGGCGTCGGCGGGGGTAGCGATGCGGCCGGCGATCGCCAGCCCGCTGAAGTCGGTCACTTCGGTCTCCTTTGCGTCAGGTGTAGCTGGTTCGGTCCACCGCTTCTCCCCTGGCGATGAAGACCTCGCTCACCATATCCGGGGGGAAGAGACCGTGGGCGGCTACGCCGGGATCGGCCTCCAGCCGCCCCGCCAGGGCCGCCGGGTCGTCGAGCCCGGGGCCGCGGTAGTCGGCGATCACGCCGCCGTCGGGGCTGCGGGGAACGTCGCGGAGCTCGACGTCGGGACCGAGCCGCTGCAGGGTTGAGGCGGCCCCGAAGCCGAACAGCTCCAGCGGCACCGGCCAGGTGAACGCCTCGACCGGCTTGCTGGAGTCGCCGATGACGATGAAACGGTCGGCCGCCGCGGCGACGATCTTCTCGCGCAGGTGGGCGCCGCCGCCGCCCTTGATCAGCCAGCCGTCGGGCGTCACCTCGTCGGTGCCGTCGATCGCGATGTCAAGGCGAGTCAATGAGTCGAAGTCCTCGACCGGAATTCCCAGCTCACGGGCCTGTTCCTCGGTCGCCACCGAGGTGGCGACGCAGCGGATGCCCTCCAGCCCGCGGCGGGCGATCGCCGGCAGCAGGTGGGCGACCGTCGAACCGGTCCCCAAACCCACCGTCATTCCGCTCTCGACCAGCTCGGCGGCCGCCTCGGCGGCGAGCCGCTTCTCGGTGTCCGCCGCGCTCACGATCGGCACGGTACCTTTCTCCAATGACTTCTACCAGCGCGACCGCAACCGACACCCAGCAGGACTACAAGGTTGCCGACATCGGCCTCGCCGAGTTCGGCCGCAAGGAGATCTCCCTCGCCGAGGTTGAGATGCCCGGGTTGATGCAGACGCGCGAGGAGTACGGCGCTTCGCAGCCGCTGAAGGGCGCGCGGATCACCGGCTCGCTCCACATGACGATCCAGACCGCGGTCCTGATCGAGACCCTGGTCGCGCTCGGCGCCGAGGTGCGCTGGGCCAGCTGCAACATCTTCAGCACCCAGGACCACGCCGCCGCCGCGATCGCCGCCGCCGGCATCCCCGTCTACGCCTGGAAAGGCGAGACCCTGGAGGAGTACTGGTGGTGCACCGAGCAGGCGCTGAACTGGCCCGACGGCGAGGGCCCGAACATGATCCTCGACGACGGCGGCGACGCCACCCTGCTCGTCCACAAGGGCGTCGAGTTCGAGAAGGCGGGCTCGGTCCCGGACCCCGACTCGGCCGAATCGGAGGAGTTCAAGATCGTCCTGCAGACGCTGCAGCGCAGCCTCGCGGATGACCCGCAGCGCTGGACCAAGATCGCCGCCAACATCAAGGGCGTCACCGAGGAGACGACCACCGGCGTCCACCGGCTCTACCAGCTGGCCGAGACCGGCGACCTGCTC
>JBIOTO010000010.1:0-20875 GCA_044865945.1 Solirubrobacterales bacterium | reverse complement strand
GCGCCCTTTTCTTTGGCCGAGTTCGCGGTGGCCGCCCGTCGTTCAGGCAGGCGACTCGGCGTCAATCGCTTTCAGACGCGCCTCGCGCCCCGACCCCGAGAGGCGGGCGCGAGAGATCCGATTCCCCAAGCGGATCCACACATATAGAGCGCGTCTCTCCTCCCCTTGGCATTCCCCCAGAAGCGCTGGCTCTTGGCCGGCCTTCTCCTGTAAACCGGAGAGACTGGCGCAGGCTAATCGATTGCGCCAATTGAATCAATCGTCAAAATTGATTAGGTCAGTTAGGTCAATGCGGGCTGCGCGCTGGGTAGCGAGCTGAGGACGCGGTCGGCCACCGACTCGCCGGTGAGGCCGACCTCGGCCCGCAGCAGTTCCGGCTTGCCGTGGGTGACGTAGGAGTCCGGCAGGCCGATGCGCAGCACCCGCGCGCGCTCCGCCGGCGACTCGGCGAAGGCGTCCTCGAGGTGCTCCAGCACGGCCGAGCCGAAGCCGCCGGGCAAAACGTTCTCCTCGATCGTCACCAGCAGCTCGTGCTCGCGCGCCAGGCGCTCGGTCAGGTCCGCGTCGATCGGCTTGGCGAAGCGGGCGTCGGCGACGGTCGCCTTCAGCCCATGCTTGCCGAGGATCTCCGCCGCTTCACGGGCCACGGCTACGCCGTAGCCGTAACCAAGCAGCGCCACGCGCTCCCCCTCGGCCAGCACCTCGCCCCTGCCGATCGGCAGCAGCTCGGCCTCGCCGGGCAGCTCGACGCCCTCCGCCGCACCGCGCGGGTAGCGCAGCGCCGCCGGGCCGTCATGGGCGATCGCCGTGTGCAGCATGTGGACCAGCATCGCCTCGTCGCGCGGCGCCATTAGCACCACGTTGGGGATCGGGCGAAAGTAGGAGACGTCGAAGGCGCCGTGGTGGGTGGGACCATCGTCGCCGACCAAGCCAGCGCGGTCCATCGCGAAGGTGACGTCGAGGTCCTGCAGGCAGACGTCGTGGACGATCTGGTCGAAGGCGCGCTGGAGGAAGGTCGAGTAGATCGCGCAGACCGGCTTCGCGCCTTGCAGCGCCAATCCGGAGGCCAAAAGGACGGCGTTCTGCTCGGCGATGCCGACGTCGTAGTACTGCTCGGGGACCTCGTCGGCGAGCCGCTGCAGGCCGGTCCCCCCCGCCATCGCCGCGGTGATCCCGATCACCCGCTCGTCGGCTTCGGCCTCGGCGACCATCGCCGCGGAGAAGACCTTCGTGTACTGGGGCGGCGAGCCGGCGGCGGGCGGCTTCTCCAGCACCTCGATCCCCTCCGGCGAGTCGGTTTCGGTCACCGGAACCGGCTTCGCACCGGCCGGTTCGCCGTTGACGATCGACTTCGGCTTCGCCGCGTGCCACTCCTCCATCGACTCCAGGCCGCCTTCTTCGGCCGGCGCGAAGCCTTTGCCCTTGACCGTGTGGATGTGGACGACGACCGGCCGGTCGGCCTCGAAGGCCTCCTTCAGCGCCTCGCGCAGGGCGTGCACGTCGTGGCCGTCGATCACGCCCATGTAGGCGAGGTCGAGCTCCTCGAAGAAGAGCCCGGGCGCCCAGTAGGCCTTGATCGCCGACTTGATCTCCGGCCCCAGCCGCTCGATCCGCCTGCCCAGCCCCAGCGGCAGCTTCGTCAGCCTGTCCTCGACCCCCTCGCGGGCGTGCCAGAGGCGCGGGTTGAGGCGAATCCGGTTGAAGTAGCGGGAGAGGGCGCCGACGTTGGGTGAGATCGACATCCCGTTGTCGTTGAGGACGATCACGATCGGAGTCTGCAGGCCGCCGGCGGCGTGCAGGGCCTCGTAGGCGACGCCGCCGGTGAGGGCGCCGTCGCCGATCACCGCGGCGACCTTGCCGTCCTCGCCGATCCCGTGGCGCATCGCCTCCTTCAGCCCGACCGCGTAGCCGATCGAGGTCGAGGCGTGGCCGGCGCCCATGATGTCGTGCTCGGACTCGGGGATCGAGCAGAACGGGGCAAGACCGTCGTACTGGCGAATCGTCGACAGCCGCTCGCGGCGGCCGGTGAGGACCTTGTGCGGGTAGGCCTGGTGACCGACGTCCCAGAGGACCTTGTCGCGGGGCGAGTCGAGCAGGCTGTGGAGGGCGACGGCGAGCTCGCAGGTGCCGAGGTTGGCGCCGAAGTGGCCACCGATCTCACCGATCGTGTCGATGATGTAGGTGCGCATCTCCTGCGCGACCTGCCGCAGCTGCTCGTCGCCGAGGTCGTGCAGGTCGCCGGGGCCGTCGATGCCCGGCAGCAGCGGCTCCTCGATCTGGTCTCTCTCGTCTGCGTCGCCCTGGGTGGGGGGCTTTTCGCTCATTCGTTCCTCGTGAAGATGTAGTCGGCCACGCGCCTCAGGTCCTCGGTCTCGCCGCTTGCCAGCGCCAGCGCCGCGGTCGCCTTGGCGTGCGACTCGGCCGCCAGCTCGCGGGCTCGGTCGAGGCCGAAGAGGCTGACGTAGGTGAGTTTGCCATGTCTCTCGTCGCTTCCTTGTGGCTTGCCGAGCCGCTCGTCGGACTCGGTCACGTCGAGGATGTCGTCGACGATCTGGAACAGCACGCCCAGCTCGTCGGCAAAACGGCGATACGGCATTGTCTCAGGTTCCGGGGTTCCCTCGAGGAGGAGGATCACGTTGACGCTGGCCGCGATCAACCGCCCGGTCTTCAGCGCGTGCAGCGCCCGCAGGCCCTCGGCGCCGGACTCGGCGCCGATCACGTCGACGTACTGGCCGCCGACCATGCCGTCGACCCCGGTCGCGCCGGCCAGCTCCCGCAGCGCCGCCAGCACCCTCCCCGGCTCCCCGGGCTGCTCGCAGAAGAGCCGCACCGCCTCGGCGAAGAGGCCGTCGCCGGCGAGGATCGCCACGTCTTCGCCGAACTTCACGTGCGAGGTCGGCAGGCCGCGCCGCAACTCGTCGTCGTCCATCGCCGGCAGGTCGTCGTGGATCAGCGAGTAGGTGTGGATCAGCTCGATCGCGCTGGCAACCGGCAGAAAGCGCTCCGGCTCGGCGCCGAGGGCGCGGGCGGTGGCGAGGGCGAGCACCGGGCGCACCCGCTTGCCCCCCGCCAGCAGCGAGTAGCGCATCGCCTCCTCCAGGCCGGCGGTTGCCGGGGCGGCGGAGAACCTCAGTTTCGCGAGGGCGTCGTCGACCAGCCCGCGCAGGTCGTCGGGATAGCTCAAGGGCCCCTACTCGGCGCTCGCCTGCTGGCGGGCCTCGCGGTTGGCCTCCTCGACCGCCTCCGCCGCCAGGTCGGCGGCCTCGGCCGCCAGCTGAGCGGCCGTCTCGTCGCTCGCCTCACCGCCCTCCAGCTGGGCGGTGATCTCCCGCAGGCGGGCGCTGATCTCTCGCAGGCGAACGCTCATCCCGCCGGCTCCCGCTCGCGCACCACGGCGCCGAGAATGCCGTTGATGAACTTCGGCGCGTCGGCGCCGCAGTACTCCTTGGCGATCTCCACCGCCTCGTTGATCGCCACCTCGGCCGGCGTCTCCATGAACTCCATCTCGTACAGCGCGGTCCGCATCACGTTCATGTCCAGCGGGGCGATGCGGTCGACCGTCCAGCCCTTGGCGTGGCCGGCGATCGTCTCGTCGAGCTCTTCGCGGTGGGTGTCGACGCCCTCGGCCAGCTCGCGGGTCAGCGGCCGCGCCTCACCCAGCAGCTCCTCCAGCGGCCGCCCGGTCACGTCGCGCTGGTAGTTGACGAAGACGGCGTCCCGCCGCTGGTCGGATCTGCGCATGCGGACATTCTTTCAGCGCAGGATCTCAACCAGGAGGACCCAAGCGTTGGCGACGGCGCCGGAGATCGCGAAAACGATGCCCGCGGCCACCCAGTAGAGGCCGCCGCCCGCTTCGGCGAAGAGGGCGAAGCCGCCGAAGAAGAACGGCACGGTCCCGATCAAACGCAGCACCCAGCGATTGACCAGCCAGGCCCGCCTGTCTCCCCGGTCGGGATGGATCGCGGTCGGCAAGAAGACGATCACGGCGCCGATCAGGCCGCCGAGAAAGGCGATCTCGAGACCGAGCGCCTCGTGGGTCTGCCCGGGGATCAGGCCGACGATCGAGACGAGGACCACGAGTAGCAGGAGGAGGAGCGTTTCCAGCGCCCGCTCGGGCAGACCCGGAAACTTGAGGATCCGGTCGAGGTTGATCGAGACGGCGACGAAGACCAGCCCCGCGAGGGCCGCGGACGCGCCCGCCGTAGCGACGAAGAGGTCGCTCCACTGGCTGGGGTCGTAGGCGATCACTCAGGCGCGGGAGATGTACTCGCCGCTGCGGGTGTCGACCCGGACGCTGTCGCCCTCTTCGACGAAGAGCGGCACGTGGACGACCACACCGGACTCCAGGGTGGCCGGCTTGTTGCCGCCGCCGGAGGCGGTGTCGCCTTTGAGGCCGGGATCGGTCTGCACGACCTTCATCTCGATCGCGCTCGGCACCTGCACGTCGGAAGGCTGTTCGTCGACGAAGAGCACGTCGACCTCGTCGTTGGCGAGGACCCACTTCATCGCGTCGCCAAGCGACTCTTTGGTGATTTCGATCTGGTCGTAGTCGGTCGAGTCCATGAAGACCGCCGCGTCGCCCGAGTCGTAGAGGTACTGCATCTTTTTCGATTCGGTCCGGACCGGGCGGAACTTCTCCCCCGCCCTGAAGGTTTTGTCGATCACCGACCCGTCCTCGATCCGCCGCAGCTTGGTCCGCACGAAAGCGCCGCCCTTGCCCGGCTTGACGTGCTGGAACTCGATGATCTTCCAGATCTTGCCGTCGATCTCGATATGGGTGCCGTTCTTGAATTGGTTCGTCGAGATGGTCACGGCGGCGAATCCTAGTCGGCCCTACCGAGCCGCGGCCTCAGGTCGCGGCGGAGAGCCGTCGCACGGCTTCCTCGGGGTCGCGGAAGACCTCGCCGCGGGTGAATGTGCCGTCGGCCAGGTCCCAGATCCAGGCGACCGGCATGTCGCGGATGCCGAGCGGGCGGCTGCGGGCGTAGACCCTGCCGCGGACCAGTAGCGAGTCGCCGTATGCCTCGACCACCTTGGGCACGATCTGCAACTCGTCCCAGGCGCGTTCGACGTCGCGCATGTACTCGCTCAGCCCCTCGGGGCCGACGTACGGGGCCTCGCGGCCGACCTGTTCGGCGGTGCCGATCGGGAAGAAGTCCATCCGCGGGTCGCAGACGGCGACGATCTCCGCGGTGTCGCGTCGGTTGAAGGCGTTGTAGAGGCGCTCGATCAGTTCCTGCTCCCGCTCGGGCGCCGGCTCCACGTCGGCGGTGGCGGGCGCGATGGCGACGATCGCGGCATCGTCCTCCAGCGCGCCGCCTACGAACTCGTTCAGCGCCACCTCGATCTGCTGGGTCGCCAGGGCCGGGCTGACGACCCCGGTCAGCTGGGCTCGCAACCGCCCCTCGCCGAAGCGCTCCTCGCTGCCGTGGGCCTCGGTCACCCCGTCGGTGACCACGACCAGTTGCTGGTTCGGCGCGACCGTGGTTGCCTCCAGCACCCACTCCTCGTTCGGGAACGCGCCCAGCACCGGCGCCGGGGCGGTGGCCTCGGTGACCGTGTCGCCGTCGACCAGCAGCGGCGGCGGGTGCCCCGCGACCGCCAGCTGAACCGGCTGGGTGGGGTCTTCGGAGACGGCCATCGCCGCGACGCTGCAGAGCGCGGTTCCGCTGCGGGCGAGCAGCTCGCGGTTGAGCGTCCGCAGGGCGACCACCGGGTCGCCGGTCAGCGCCGCCGCGGTCCGCAGCGTGTAGCGCGCGTGGGCGGTGACGGCGGCCGCCTTGGCGCCGCGCCCGGTGACGTCGCCGATCACCACCATCCAGCCGCCGGCGATCCGGAAGGCGTCGTAGAAGTCGCCGCCGATCTCGTTCTCCGCCCCCGCCGGGCGATAGGTCGCCGCCACCGACCAGCCGGGGATGTGGGGCAGCGGAGGCGGCAGCAGGCCGCGCTGGAGCGTCTCGGCGATCTCGGCCCGTTCGCGCTCCGCGCGCTCGAGGTCGGAGAAGAGGCCGGCGTTGTCGAGGGCAAGGGCGACGCGACCGGCGAGGATCGTGACGAAGTGGATGTCGGCGTCGCTGTAGCGGCGCCCGGAGGAGCCAACGCTGATCGTCAGCATTCCCGTCGGCCGGCCGCGGGCGCGCAGCTCGACGGTCACCCCGGAGCGGACCCCGAGGCTGCTGAGGAATTCGAGGTCATCCTCGTCGGTGGCGAACTCGCGCAGGTCCTCCACGGTCTTCAGCTCGAAGCGGCGCGGTTCCTGTCGCTCGAGGCTGGCCTTGCTCGCGATCTCCGCCTGCAGGCGCGGCCCGCGGGCCATCAGCCGGGCGGCGATCTCAGCGGCGTCCGGCCCGTCGGCCTGCAGCGCCGCACGGCGAACGCTCTGCTCTTCGATCACGTCGATCGCGCAGATGTCCCCCAGCTCGGGGACGATGATTTCCGTGATCGACCCCAGCGTCTCGTCCAGCGTCATGCCTTCGTCGGCGACGCGGGAGATTTCGTCGAGCAGGCGGAAGCGGCGGTTTACCTGCCTCACCTTTCTCGTCGAGATGGTGGCGACGACGGCGACCGCCACCAGGGCCAGAGCGACGATGACGTCGGCGTAGAGAGGCATCAGCTCGGGTTCTGGTCGTGGTTGCCGCCACCGGTGCTGGTCGTGAGGTTGGACGCGGCGCCGCCGCTGAGCACGCGCCTGGTCAGGCGGGGCGTGAGGATGCGGGCGATCGCGGCCAGCGCGTAGGGACGGGGGACGTAACGCTCGGCCTTGCCGCCAGGGCCGCACTCGTAGATCGCCTCGGCCACCTTCTCCGGCTCGGAGACGACCCAGCGGGTGAGCGCTTTCTCGCGCAGCTCGGTCGCCGGGAAGCCCTCGGTCCTGACGAAGCCAGGCAGGACCATGCCGACGTGGACGCCCTCCGCCTTCTCCTCGGCGTAGAGCGCGTCGTTCCAGCCGATCAGGGCGAACTTGCTGGCGCTGTAGGAGCCGGTGCGGGCGCGGGAGACGCGGCCGGCGGTGCTGGCGACGTTGACGATCGCGCTTGGGGCCGAGGCGCGGAGCAGCGGCAGCAGCGCCTCGGTGAGGCGGACGACCGCGTCGAAGTTGAGCTCCATGTGACGGCGGACGTTGGCCGCCCCGCCCTCGGCGAAGCTGCCGCGCCAGGCGGCACCGGCGTTGTTGACGAGCAGGCGCAGGCGGCCGCCGTGCTCTGCCTGCAGGTGCTCGCGGACCCGTTGCGGCGCGTCGTCGGCCGTCAGGTCGGCGGCGAGGTACGTGGCGCGGCAGGGCAGCGACTCGGCCAGCTCGCTCAGCAGCTCCTCGCGGCGGGCGATGAGGACGAGCTCGGTCCCCGGCTCGCGCGCGAGCCGGATCGCCGTCGCCTTGCCGATTCCCGTCGACGCCCCCGTTACAAGTGCCACTCGATTCTCTCCCACCATCCCAGGCCACGCTAACCGATCAGACTGCAACGATGGGCGCCCTTGGAGGGCTCGCCGGAAAATCACCGCCGCCTCAACGCGATCCGCCGCGAGGGCGAGCGAGTGACGCCGCTGGAGCTCTTCTTCGACCTCGTCTTCGTCCTCGCGATCACCCAGTGCACGGCGCTGATGTCGCACAATCAGAGCTGGGAAGGGCTGGCGCAGGGACTGCTGGTGCTCGGCGTGCTGTGGTGGGCCTGGGTCGGCTACTCCTGGCTGACCAGCGTCATCGACCCGGAGGCCGACCAGGTGCGGTTGGTGATCTTCGCGGCGATGGCGGCGATGCTGATCGTCTCCCTCGCGGTCCCCGAGGCATTCGGGGACCTGGCCATCGTCTTCGCGCTCGGGATCGGCTTCTACCGGCTCGCCCACATCGCCCTCTTCATGCTCGCCGGGGCCGACGACAAGGACCTCTTCCGCTCGGTGATCGGGCTGGCTGTCAGCACGGCGGTCGCTGTCGGGCTTCTCGTCCTCGCCTCGCTCTTCGACGGCCTTGCCCAGGGGGCGCTGTGGGCGCTGGCGATCTTCCTCGACATGGCCGGCCCCTACTTCTTCGGCTCCGAGGGTTGGAAGCTCGTCCCCGGTCACTTCGCCGAGCGCCACGGGCTGATTCTCATCATCGCCCTTGGCGAGAGCATCGTGGCCATCGGGGTCGGCGCCTCCGGCGCCCTCGACCTCGGCATCGGCGCCGCCGCCGTGCTCGGCATCTTCCTCGCGGCGGCGCTCTGGTGGACCTACTTCGACGTGGTGGCGCTGATCTCCGCCCGCCGGCTCGGCGAAGCCGAGCCCGGCCGCGAACAGAACGAGCTGGCCCGCGACTCCTACTCCTACATCCACCTGCTGATGATCGCTGGCATCGTGCTGATCGCGCTGGGGATGAAGGTGACGATCGGCCACTACGACGAAGACCTCCACTACGAGGCGGCCTTCGCCCTGCTCGGCGGCATGGCCACCTTCCTCCTCGGTCTGGTCGCCTTCCGCTACCGCCACGTCCGCACCGTCAACCGCCATCGGCTCGGGCTGGCGATCGTCCTGCTCTTCCTGGTCCCCGTCGCGACCGCGGTTCCGGCGCTGGTCTCGCTGGCGGTCGCCGAGATCCTGATCTGGGCGATGATCGCCTTCGAGAATCGTGGCTACGGCCCCGGGCGGGCCGAGTTCCGCCGGGAAGCAAGCGCGGCCCATTCTTAGGCATACTCCCCGGACCTTTTGACTACTCCAGACCTCCTCGACAAGCTGTTGCGCGCCGGGGCCCCCTCGGGTTACGAGGGCCCCGCGGCCGAGGTCTGGCGCGAGGCCGCTTCCTTCGCTGAGGTCAGCGTCGACGGGATCGGCTCGACGATCGCCCGCGTCGGCGATGCCTCTCCCCTGCTCGCCGTCGTCGGCCACATCGACGAGATCGGGCTGATCATCACCCACGTCGACGAGAAGGGCTTCCTCTGGTTCGCCCCGGTCGGCGGCTGGGACCCGCAGATCCTCGTCGGCCAGCGGGTCGAGGTGCGCGGCCGCGACGGGCTCGTCCCCGGCGTCGCCGGGCGCAAGCCGATCCACCTGCTCGAGCCCGACCAGCGCAAAAAGGTGGTCGAGCTGAAGGGCATGCACATCGACATCGGCGCCGCCGACCGCGAGGAGGCCGAGGCGCTGGTCCGGGTCGGCGACCCGGTGGTAATCGCCGCCGAGCCGATGCCGGTCGCCGGCGACCGGCTCGTCTCGCGGGCGATGGACAACCGCCTCGGCGCCTACACCGCGCTGGAGAGCCTGCGTCGCTGCGTCGAGGACAAGGGCGGCCCCGGCGGCTCCTTCGCCGCGGTCGCCGCGGTCCAGGAGGAGATCGGCCTCTTCGGCGCCCGCACCGCCGCCTTCCAGGTGCGCCCCGACATCGCGATCGCCGTCGACGTCACCCACGCGACCGACGCGCCCGGGGTCGACGAGAAGGAGATCGGCAGCCACTCGTTCGGCTCCGGCCCGGCGATCGGCCGCGGCTCCACCCTCTCCCCCAAGGTCTTCGAGCTGCTGGTCGAGACCGCCGAGGCTGAGGGAATCGACTACTCGATCAGCGCCAGCGGCCGCGGCACTAGCACCGACGCCGACGTCCTCCAGATCTCCCGCGCCGGCATCCCCACCGGCCTCGTCTCGATCCCCCTCCGCTACATGCACTCCCCGGTCGAGATGGTCGACCTTCGCGACGTCGAGGCAACGGTCGAACTCCTGGCCGCCTTCGGCGCCCGCCTCAGCAGCGACTGGGACCTGAGTCGCTGAACTTCCCCAGCTGGGTGGTTAGGGAGGGACGGGTGCCCCTCTCCCAGAGACCGTCGCGCAGCTGGGACGTAGTGCTGGGCGCCATTGTGATCTCAGGAGCCTCTGTGAGAGGGGCACCCGTCCCTCCTCTCAACAGCCGGCGAAGATCAGCTTTCAACGAGTCCGCGACAGGGTCCGCATATCGGACTTTCTCGCGGACTCGCGTTCAGCATCCCTGCAGAAACTGCTGAAGGAGGGTGCCGGTGTCCCTCGGAGGAATGTTCGGCGATATGCAATCTGAGGCCTGCGCGCGAAGCGCGCAGCAGGTTCTCCCCGTAGCGAAGCGGAGGGGAGGTCAATTCCGGAGAGGGATACCGGCACCCTCCCCCACCAACTCGCTAGGCGACGAACTCGACCTCGGGCGCTGAGTCGGCGAAGACCTGGTTGCGTCCGCCGGCCTTGGCCGCGTAGAGGGCTGAGTCGGCGCGGGAGAGCATCTCTTCGGTGTCTACCAGGCCGGGCTCGGCGACGGCGACGCCGATGCTGAGGGAGACCGGGACGCCGACCGGGCGCCTGTCGCGGACTTCCTGGCGCAGGCGTTCGGCGATCTCCAGCGCGTCGGCGTGGCCGGCGCCTGGGAGCATGACGAGGATCTCCTCGCCGCCGACGCGGTAGATCGAGTCGCCGGCGCGCAGCGCCGCTCGCATCGTGTAGGCAACGTCCTGGAGGACGGCGTCACCGGCGGCGTGGCCGAACTGGTCGTTGACCCGCTTGAAGTGGTCGAGGTCGCAGAGGAGGAAGGCGTGGGAAAGGCCCTCGGTGGGGTCGCAGGGCTGGCCGTCGAGCTCGGACAGGCGCTGCTCGAGGGCGTTGCGGTTGAAGAGGCCGGTCAGCGGGTCGAGGGTCGAGCGGCGGCGGTGGGCGCGGTCGGACTCGACCAGCGCCCCGGAGAGGATCACGGTGCTGATCACCAGGGCGGCAATTGCGACCAGTTGCTCGTGGTGCTCCCAGGCCGCGTGCGGATCCGGGAGCACGGCGGCGACGAGGAACATCGCGATCAGGAACACCGTCCCCGCGATCATCCCCCGCACCTCGAAGCGGAAGCCGAGGGTAACCGCCGGCAGGCCGAACCAGACGAGGACCGGGCTGGTGGCGCCGCCGGTGAGCAGGACCGAAGCGGCGAGGATGACCGGCAGCGCCGCCCAGGCGCCGGCGACCCAGAGGGCGGGCCGGGCACTGTTGCGCATGTGGCGGTCGGCGACCGCGAAGCCGGCGAGCCCGGCGAGAAGCGGCGCGATCCACCAGTAGCCGTAGCCGAGCGAAGCGCCGCCGCCCGCCGCCAGCGCCAGGGCGAGGATCGCGAAGGTGGCGAACCGGTAGCGGCGCAGGCGCTCCTCCATGTCGAGCAGCCGCTCGCGCCGCGCTTCCTCGTGGATCGAGACGAGGGTATCCCGGGTCTTACCCATGCAGCGACATCGGCGACCCGGAAACCGGGCTTGAATCTGAACGGTTAGTGGCGCCTATGCAATGGCGCTAAGCGACGAGCTGCAGCTCTTTCGACAGGCCGCTGAGGTTCCGCGAGCCGTCCTCGGCGACGACGACCAGGTCCTCGATCCGCACCCCCAGGTTGCCCGGCAGGTAGATGCCGGGCTCGACCGTGACCACTTCGCCCGGGGCGAGCACGTCCTCGGAGCGCTGCGAGAGGCGCGGTCCCTCGTGCACCTCCAGCCCGACGCCGTGACCGAGCGCGTGGCCGAAGTGCTCACCGTGGCCGGCGTCCTCGATCGGCTTGCGGGCGGCGCTGTCGACGTCCTCGCCCTTGACCCCGGCGCGGATCGCGTCCAGCGCGGCCTGCTGGGCGGCGCGGACGACCTCGTAGACCCCGCGTGCCTCCTCGCCCGGCTCGCCGGTGGCGTAGGTGCGGGTACCGTCGGAGCAGTAACCGTCGACCTTGGCGCCCATGTCGAAGACGACCAGCTCGCCGCGGCCGATCTCCCGCTCGCCGGGCTCGGCGTGCGGCAGCGCCCCGTTCGGGCCGGCGGCGACGATCGCCGGGAAGGAGGGGTCGCCGCCAAGCTCGCGGATCCGCGCTTCGGCGGCCCGGGCGACCTCGCGCTCGCGGCGGCCGGTGAGGCCCTGGGCCAGCGTCCAGTCCCAGACCTCGTCGGCCAGCTTCGAGGCCTCGGCGATCTTCGCCAGCTCGTCGGAGTCCTTGACCCGGCGCAGCTCCTCGACCTGGCCGCCGGCGGCGACCATCTCGGTGCCGTCGGCGAGTTTCTCCTTCAGTTTCCCCAGCAGGCGGACCGACATATGGTCGTCCTCGAACCCGACCCGGCCCTGCAGCCGCTCGACGATGCCCTTCAGCCAGTCGCCGGTGATCGTCACCGTCTCCCAGCCCTCGACCTCCTCGGCGGCGCGCTCGGTGTAGCGGAAGTCGGTGAGGAAGAGGCGCACGCCCGGGCCGCAGACGCAGGCGCCGTTGGTGCCGGTGAAGCCGGTCAGGTAGCGGACGTTGGTCAGGTCGGTGACCAGCGTCCGGTCGAGCTCGCGCTCGGCCAGCTTCGCCTCCAGCCGGTCGCCGCGGCCGCGCATCAGGAACCGGCGCCCAGCTCGCGCGCCAGCAGCTCCAGCGCCTCCCGGTAACCGTCCGGCCCCTTGCCGGAGATCTTGGCGAGGACCAGGCCGTCGAAGACCGAGAGCTTGCGCCAGTCGTCGCGTTCCTCGACGGCGGAGAGGTGGACCTCGACCGCCGGCAGGCCGGTCAGCTGCAGCGCGTCGGCGATCGCCCGGCTGTAGTGGGTCCAGGCGCCGGCGTTGACGATCGCCGCGTCGGCGAGGTCTTCGGAGCGATGCAGGTATTCGCAGAACTCGCCCTCGGCATTGGTCTGGAAGTAGATCGGTTCCAGCTCCAGCTCGTGCGCCCAGTCGGAGATCTTCGCCTCCAGCTGCGAGAGCGAGAGCCCGCCGTAGATCTCCGCCGGCCGCTTCTCCAAGACGTCGAAGTTGACCCCGTGCAAGACGGCGACGCGATTGCTGACGGTGGTCATGGATAGAGCTCCTTCACGGCTTCGCGGACCTTAGCCTCATCGACGATCTGACCGGTGCGGGGCTTGCCCGGCTCGGAGAGGAGGACGAATCCGACCCCGGCCGCGGTGCGCTTCTTGTCGCGCTGGAGGGCGGCGAGGATCGGGTCCGTCCCGACTTCGGGATCGAGACCGGTCGGAAGATCGTGCCGCGCGAGGATCTCCTCCACCTCGTCGCGAAGCTCGGGTGCATCCGAGAGCCTCAAGGCGGCGAGCAGACCGAGCCCAATCGCTTCGCCGTGCCGGTATCGCGCGTAATTGCTGGCCGCCTCGATTCCGTGGCCGACGGTGTGGCCGAGGTTGAGGACATTCCGCAATCCGCTGTCCCGCTCGTCGGCGGCGACAATCGCGCACTTGTAACGGGCGCAGGCGAAGACGACGTCATCAAGGTCTCTGGGATCGAGCACGTCGATTCCTCGCACGCGCTCCCACAGCGAACCGCCAGCCAGTAGGCCCGTCTTCAGCGCCTCGACGAAACCTCCCGCCAGCTCGACCCGCGGCAGCGTCTTTAGGGCGGCGGTATCCGCAAGAACTCCAGCCGGAAGGTGGTAGGCGCCCGCGTAGTTCTTCCCCTCCGGCAGGTCCACCCCGGTCTTACCGCCATAGGCGGAGTCGACCTGGGAGACGAGCGTGGTGGGCACCTGCACGATCGGGACGCCGCGTTGGTACAGGTGGGCGCAGAGTCCGGCCAGATCCCCCACGACGCCGCCGCCGAGGGCGACTACGTGGTCTTCGCGGGTCATTCCCTCGCGCGCCAGCCCGCGGAGGATCTCCTCGGCGTCGTGCATCGACTTCGAAGCCTCCCCTGGGGCCACCTCGATCTGTGCCGCCAGCGGTTCGATTTGGCGCGCGTACTCGCCCAAACCCGGATGGGTCACGCAGAAGCGGCGGCTCCGCAGGGGCCACCACCCACTGCCAAGCAGGTCGGGGCCGACCATGATCGGGTAATCCCCCGACGCGCTCGAAGCCCACAGCAACCTCGTCCCCTCGGGCATCTCCGCCAGCGCCTGGATCGCCGGCAGCGCTCGCGCGACCACGCCCGCGTCGGCCATCGGCACCACCGCGTCGGCCAGCTCCTCGTAGAGCGGCAGGCGCTCGGCCAATAGCGCCTCGACGTCGGCTTCGCTGGTCGCCAGCGGGCGGTCGGTGCCTTTGATCCGGCGCCACGCCTCGGCCGCGTCGATCTCCAGCAGGACGACGATGTGGCGCTCCAGCGCCTTGCGCACGCGCTCGGAGAGGATGCTGCCGCCGCCGAGGGCGATCGCGCCGCCGTCGGCCTGGGTCAGCAGCTCCCCGACCACCTGGGCCTCGCGCGCCCGGAAGGCCTCCTCGCCATCCTCTTCGAACGCCTGGCTGATCGGCTTGCCGAACGCCGCTTCCATCGCCGCGTCGATCTCGGTCGTCTCCAGGCTGGCCCTGCGCGCGGCGGCGAGCGCCGTGCTCTTGCCGGCCCCCATGAAGCCGATGAAGACGATCGCCGGCTTGCTCACCGGCTCAGCCCCGAAAGTCGATTCGCTGCTTGTAGTGGTCGAGCGCGGCGAGCACGTCGTCGATGTGGTCGCCGCCGAACTTCTCGCGGTAGCAGCGGGCCAGGGTCAGCGCCACCATCGCCTCGGCGACCACGGCGGCGGCGGGGACGACGGTCGAGTCGGTCCGCTCGCGCAGCGCCTGCGCCGGCTGCTTGGTCTCGGTGTCGACCGAGCGCAGCGGCTTGGTCAGGGTCGAGATCGGCTTGATCGCCGCCCGCACCGAGAGCGGCTGGCCATTGGTCATCCCGCCCTCGAGGCCGCCGGCGTGGTTCGTTTCGCGGAAGTAACCGTCCTTCTCTGACCAGAAGATCTCGTCGTGGGCCTCCGAGCCGGGCCGGCCGGCGACGTCCCAGGCTTCGCCGATCGCCACCCCCTTGATCGACTGGATCGAGGCGACGGCGCCGGCCAGGCGGCCGTCCAGGCGGTCTTCCCAGGAGATGTGGGATCCGAGCCCGGGCACGAGGCCGAAGACCAGCACCTCGAGGCTGCCGCCAAGGCTCTCGTTGGCCTTGCGCAGGCGGTTGATCTCCTCGACCATCGCCCTGCTGGCCTCGGGGTCGAGGCAGCGGACCGGGTCCTCGTCGACCCCGGCGAAGTCCTCCGGCTTCAGGTCCGGGCGCTCGGCGGCGCGAACCGAGGCGATCTGCAGGACGTGGCTGTGGATCTCCACCCCGAGGGCGGAGAGGAAGCCGCGGGCGATGGTGCCGGCGGCGACGCGGGCCGCGGTCTCGCGCGCGCTCGCCCGCTCGAGGATGTTGCGGATGTCCGAGTGGCCGTACTTCTGGGCGCCGACCAGGTCGGCGTGGCCGGGGCGCGGCAGGTGGACCTCGTCGGGCTCGAACCCCTCTACCGGCCAGGGGTTCATTCGCTCTTCCCAGTTCTTGTAGTCGCGGTTGGCGACCAGCAGGGCGATCGGGCCACCGAGGGTGCGGCCGTGGCGGACCCCGGAGCGGACCTCGACCGTGTCGGTCTCGATCTTCATCCGGCCGCCGCGCCCGTGGCCGAGCTGGCGCCGCGCCATGTCGCGGTCGAGCGCCTCGCGGTCGAGCTCCAGGCCCGCCGGCATGCCCTCGACGATCGCCACGAGCCCGGGCCCGTGCGACTCCCCCGCGGTGGTGAAACGGAACGTCGTCATCCGGGCAAGGCTATCGGCGCGCCGCCGCCTCGCGCATGACGTCGACGTCGGGGGTGCGGCCGGTCCAGATTTCCAGCGAGCGGGCGCCCTGCTGGACGAGGATCTCGAGGCCGTCGACCACCTCCGCGCGGGCGCCTTCGGCCGCTTTCAGCAGGCGGCTGCGCCGCTCGCCGTAGACCATGTCGACGACCGTCTGCGAGTCGTTGAAGTCGCCCCGCTCCAGCGGCAGGTGGTCGAAGGGGTTGTCGCCGCCGAGCCCGGCGCTGCTGGTGTTGACGATCAGGTCGTACTCCCCCTGTCTGGGGGCTCGTACAGCCGTGCCGCCGATCTCGGCGCAGATCCTCTCGGCCCGCTCGTGGGTGCGGTTCCAGACCTCGACCGTCGCCCCTTCCCAGAGCAGCGCCCAGAGCACCGCCCGCGCCGCGCCGCCGGCTCCGAGGAGCAGCGCCCTGCGGCCGCGCGGCGAGTCCGGCAGCGAGGCCAGCAACCCGTCGGCGTCGGTGTTGTGGGCCTCGATCCGCTTGCCGGAGAAGACCAGCGTGTTGGCGGCGCCGATCTGCTGCGAGGCTTCGCTCGCCTCGTCGGCCAGCGCCAGCGCCGCCTCCTTGTGCGGCACGGTGACGTTGATCCCGGCGTAGCCGACCGCCGCCAGCTCGCGGACCGTCATCTCGAAGACTTCCGGCGCGGCGTCGATCGCCTGGTAGCTCCAGTCGCCGAGCCCGAGCGCCGCCAGCGCCGCGTTCTGCATCGCCGGCGACCGCGAGTGCGAGACGGGATGGCCGAGCACCGCGAGCTTTGGCATCAGTGTCCATCCGTCAACCCGCGCGTGCGGCTGGCGAGTGCCGCACCGAGCGGGGGTAGGACGCAGGGAGGCCTAATGGCAGCGCCATTTGGCCGACTGAGGACGACGCCCCGCGAAGTGTGTGCGGCGCCGCCAGGCGTGCGTGGGGGTTGACGGATGGACACTCATTCCTCGCAGCTGTCGGGCGAGTTGCCGCCCGCCGCTTCGCGGGCGGAGTTGTACTTCTCGACCGCCGCTTCGAATTCGGCTTCGGTCTTGGCGAAGGTCAGCTTGCCGCAGGCGCCCGGCGTGGTCACGTAGAAGAGGTAGTCGGTCTTCGGCGGGTGCGCCGCCGCTTCGATCGAGGCCAGGCCGGGGTTGCTGATCGGCCCCGGCGGCAGGCCGACGTTGGTGCGGCTGTTGTAGGGCGAGTCGATCGCCAGTTCCGATTCGGTCAGCGGCTGCGTGTAGTTGCCGGTGGCGAAGCGGATCGTCGCGTCGATCCCCAGCGGCATCCCGTCGCGCAGGCGGTTGTAGATGACCGAGGCGACCAGCCCGCGCTGGTTGTCGACGCCGGCCTCGTCCTCGACCATCGAGGCGATCGTCACCACGTCGAAGACCGTCAGGTTTTTCGACTTCGCGTATTTCATGTCGACGCCCTTGATCCGGCCCCTGAAGTCCTTCAGTTGCAGCTCGACCAGGTCCGCGACCGGGGCGTTGGGCTTCAGTTCGAAGGTGTCGGGAAAGAGGAAGCCTTCGAGGTCCTTGGCGTTCTTGCCGCCGTATTCGGACGGGTCGAGGTACTTGGACCTGATCGTCGCCTTGGTGTAGTCGCCGGGGACGCCGGCTTCCTCGACCAGCTGGGCCGCCTGCGAGCGGGTGTAGCCCTCGGGGATCGTGACCGAGAGGGTGCGCTTGACCGGCGCCTGCGAGAGGGCGTCGATCGCGGCCCCGTAGCTCATGTCGTGGGCCAGGGTGAAGCGGCCGGAATAGATTTCCGAGCGCTTGCCGGCCAGCGTCACCCGGACCTGGAAGAGGGTCGAGTTGGCGATCACGTCTTTCTCGGCGAGCAGGTCGCCGACTTCGCTGACGCTGGAGCCTTTCGGGACCGTCACCTGGACCTGGCCGGAGCCGTCGCCGTGGCCCGGCTGGAAGAGCGAGTTGAGGAACCAGAGGAAGAACAGCGCCGCGATCACGGCAAAGATCAGGAACGGGTGGCGGGCGATCGCGCCGAGCACGGGGGGTCGCTGCCGGGGGCGGCGGCCGCTGCCGTTGCCGGAGGCGACGTTCGGGTGCGGCGGCGGCGGGACCCTCAGATTGGGTTCCTCTGGCTCCTCGGGCCGTACGGGGACATCCGGGACCTCGGGCTCCTCGGGCGGCTCGGGCTCCTCGTCCCAGAACTCCTGCTCGGGCGTGCGGGGCGGCAACGGCGGTTCTTCCGGCGGTGGTGACGGAGGCGGCGGAGCCTTCTCCTCGGCCTTGGCCTCCTGCTTCGCTGCCTTCTTCTGGCGCTTTACCTCGCGTTCGCGGCGGCGTTGCTCGCGCTCGCGCGCGGCCGGATCCTCGGGATCGGCGAAGGGGTCGTATTTGAGCCAGTCGTCGCTCATCGCTCGTCCCCGCCTTCTTCCCCATCGCCGTCGTTGCTAACGCTGGCGAGGTAGGACTCCAGCAGGTGGGCGGCGGCGATCGAGTCGCGGGCCGCGCTGGCGCCGCCGCGGCGGCTGGCGTCGGCCATCCGTGAGGTCAGCCGCTCGTCGTAGGTCTCGACCGGCACCTTCAGCATCGCTTCCAGTTCGCGACAGAAGCTGCGGGCGAGCCCGGCCTGGCTGCCCTCCTCGCCGCTGAGATGGAGCGGCAGCCCGACCACGACCTTCTCGACCCCGTGCTCGTCGACCAGCTCGACCACCGCGCGCGCCTCGGGCGGCTCGATCGTCGGCAGCGGCGTCGCCAGAGTGCCGCTCGGGTCCGAGAGCGCGCAGCCGATCCGGACGGTGCCATGGTCAAGAGCCAGCACCCGCATAGGCCCGTCAGCCGAGCTCCCGCTCGATCGCCGCCCGCGCGGCGGCCACCGCCTCGCCGAGCTTGGCGGGGTCCTTGCCGCCGGCCTGTGCCATGTCGTCGCGACCACCGCCCCCGCCGCCGACGATCGGGGCGATCTCGCGGATGATCGCGCCGGCGGAGAGGCCGCGCTCGACCGCGTCCTTGGAGACGAGGGCGACCAGCCCGGCCTTGCCGCCGAACTCGCCGCCGAGAACGACAGCGGAGGGCTGGCCGAGCTTCGACTGGATGCGGTTGGCGAGGTCGAGCAGCTGCTTCGGGTTTGCCTGCAGGCTGGCGTCGACCACCGTGGCGAGGAGGCGACCGCCGCCAGGCAGGTCCCCGGCCCCTCCGGCCAGATCCTCGGCGACACCGCCGAGCTGCTCGCGCTGGGCCTTCTCCGCCCCGGCGCTCGCCTGCTTCAGCTGCTCGGCGGCGCGGCGGGCGGCGGCGACCGGGTCCTGCGGGTTGCCCAGCAGCTCGCCGGCCTCCCGCAGCTGCGCCTCGCGCTCGCGGTACCAGTCGATCGCGGCGGGGCCGGTGATCGCCTCGACCCGGCGCACATTGGCGGCGCTCGATCCCTCGGAGACGATCTTGAAGATCCCGACCTCGGCCGTGCTGGCGACGTGGGTGCCGCCGCAGAGCTCGCGGGAGACGCCATCGACCTCGACCACCCGCACCCACTCGCCGTATTTCTCGCCGAACAGGGCCATCGCGCCAAGCTTCTCGGCGTCGGCCCGGTTCATGTTCAGCCAGCGCACCGGGCGGCTGGCCTTGACCCACTCGTTGATCCGCTCCTCGACGTCGCGCAGCTCCTCGGGGCTGAGCGCCTGGCCGTGGGTGAAGTCGAAGCGCAGCTTGTCGGGACGGACGGCGGAGCCGGCCTGGCGCACGTGGGTGCCGAGCCGCTCGCGCAGGGCGGCGTGCAGGAGGTGGGTGGCGGTGTGGTTGCGCATCGTCGCGTGGCGGGCTTCGGCGTCGACCTCGGCCTCGACCGGGACGCCGGGCTCGATCGCGGCGCCGGACTCGACCTCCAGCGCCTGGTCCTCGCCGAGCCGGTAGACGTCGATGACCCGCGCCTCGTTGCCGTTCCAGCGCAGCACGCCGGAGTCGGCCACCTGTCCCCCGCCCTCGGCGTAGAACGGGCTCTCCTCGAGCTTGACCAGCGCCTTGCCGTCGGCCGGCTCGACCGCGGCGAGGCCGGTGGTGGCGCGCAACGTTTCGTAGCCGACGAAGCGGGTCGGCGGCGCGGCTTCGGCGAAGGCGAGGACGCGCTCATGGGTGTTCTCGGAGCCGTGGGCGGTGGCGCTCGCGGTCCGCGCCCGCTGCCGCTGCTCCTCCATCAGCTCCTGGAAGCCCTGGTCGTCGACCGAGAGTCCGGCCTCGGCCAGCAGCTCCTTGGTCAGGTCGTAGGGGAAGCCGTAGGTGTCGTGCAGCTTGAACGCCTCGGCCGCCTCGATCCAGGAGGTCTCCGACTCCCTCGCCTCGACCACCAGCCGCTCCAGCAGCTCGCTGCCGCGCTCCAGGGTGCGGCCGAAGCTCTCCTCCTCGTCCTTTACCCAGCGGCCGATGTTCTCCCGCTCGGTCACCAGTTCCGGATAGGCGTCGCCCATCAGCTCGATCGTCAGCTCGGCGAACCGGCCCAGCCAGGGCGCCTCCAGGCCCAGCGTGCGTCCCTGCTGGATCGCCCGGCGCATGATCCGGCGCAGGATGTAGCCGCGGTCCTCGTTGGAGGGAACGACGCCGTCGGCGATCAGGAAGGCGGCGCCGCGGCTGTGGTCGGCGACGATCCGCATCGCCCGGGTGACCGCGCCGCCCTCGTCGTAGCGGCGGCCGGAGAGCTCCTCGGCGAGGTCGACCAGCGGCCGCACGTGGTCGGTCTCGAAGACCGAGGGAACGTCCTGGAGGACGGCCGCCATGCGGTCGAGGCCCATGCCGGTGTCGATGTTTTTCATCGGCAGCTCGGTCAGCGAGCCGTCTTCGGCGAGGTCGTAGCTCATGAAGACGTGGTTCCAGAACTCGAGGAAGCGGTCGGTGTCGTCGCCCGGCCGCTCGCCCTCGGCGCCGAACTCGGGGCCGCGGTCGAGGTAGAGCTCCGAGCAGGGCCCGCAGGGGCCGGTCGGGCCGGCCTGCCAGAAGTTGTCCTCGCGGCCGAGGCGGACGATCCGCTCCTCCGGCACCCCGGTGGCGCGCCAGATCTCGATTGCCTCCTCATCGGGGCCGAGACCGAGCTCCTCGTCGCCGCCGAAGACGGTGACCCAGATCCGCTCCGGGTCCATCCCGAAGCCCTCGGTCGCCAGCTCCCAGCCCCAGGGGATCGACTCGGCCTTGAAGTAGTCGCCGAAGCTCCAGTTGCCGAGCATCTCGAAGAAGGTCATGTGGCGGGCGGTGTTGCCGACCTCCTCGATGTCGGTGGTGCGAAAGCATTTCTGCACGTCGGCGAGGCGCGGGGCCGGCGGCTGTTCGCGGCCCAGGAAATAGGGCTTGAACGGCTGCATCCCCGCGGTCGTCAGCAGCACCGACGGGTCGTGCACGGAGGGCACCAGCGACGCCGAGGGCACGACCTTGTGCCCGCGCTCGGCGAAGAAGTCCCAGTAGGTCTGGC
>JBIOTO010000009.1:0-9579 GCA_044865945.1 Solirubrobacterales bacterium | reverse complement strand
GCGACGTAGTAGGTGCGGGCGGCGGAGGCGCCGCCGAAGGCGCGGGTGCCGAGTTTGCCCTCCTCGTTGCGATGGAAGGTGACGCCGAGGTGCTCGAGGTGGAGGATTTCCTCCGGCGCCTCGCGGGTCATGATTTCGATCGCGTCCTGGTCGCCGAGGTAGTCGGAGCCCTTGATCGTGTCGAAGGCGTGGGACTCCCAGGAGTCGCCGGGGTTCAGAGCGGCGTTGATCCCGCCCTGGGCCGCGTTGGAATGGGAGCGCACCGGGTGGACCTTGCTGATGATCCCGACCGAAACGCCTTCCTCGGCGGCGGCGAGAGCGGCGCGCTGGCCGGCGAGCCCGGCCCCGATTACGAGTACGTCATGGGATGGCACGGGCGCGGATGCTATAGCGCCAAATCCCGAGGGCGTAGTCGGAATTCGTCACGTTGCAATTCGTCACTTAAAGCCAGTCGCGGCCGAGGCGGCGGGTGGCCGAGTCGCTGATCTCGATCGCCCGTTCCAGGGTCCCGAAATCGACGTTGGCCGCGATGTCGTTGGGCCAGTGGTAGCGACCGGGCTGCTTCTTGTCGGTGCAGCTGCAGAGCGCCACCGTCTCGTAGCCGGCGACCCGCGGCTCCAGCGCGTCGGTGCCGTTGTAGGTGCGGAGGTTGGGATAGAGCCAGATGCCGAGCTCTTCGGCGACCCGCTCGACGTAGGCGAGGGCGCGCGGCGGGTAGTCGCGCATCTTCAGGAACCCCTCGCCCCGCAGGGCCAGCAGGTGGGTGGCGCCGAGCGTCTCCAGGCAGAGGAAGAAGGTGCTCTCTCGCGGCAGTGAGTCGAAGTGGCGCTCGCCGAAGGCTTTCATCCCCTCGCTGAAGCTCTCCTCCGAGCCGGTCGAGAGGAGGATCACGCGGACGCCCTCGGGCGGGTCGGCGAGGAACCGTTGCGCCAGCGCCAGCAGGGCGACGACGGCGGTGCCGTTGTCGTTGGCGGCCGGGACCGAGTCGCGGCTGCCGATGTCGGCCATCGCCGCCATGCTGCCGACCCCGAGGAAGAGCCCGAGCTTGGTCAGGAAGCGACGGCCGGTCAGCGCCCCGAGCGCGGCCAGCACCGGGCCGCCGACCACCGGCGCCATCAGCGGCGGGCTGGTGTCGGTGCGGTCGAGCATCCCCAGTCGGTCGGCGAACTCGGGCAGGGCGGGGTGGAAGACGAGGCCGGAGTGGGGGGCGTCGTGGTGGGCGCTGATCACGATCGTGCGCTCGGCTTGCGGGTCGCCCAGCTCGCAGACGACGTTGTAGGTGGTGCGCACCGGGAGGAGGCGCCGCATGCGCCGCTGGCCGGGCGGGAAGTCGTCGGCCATCCCGGCCGCCCCGATCGCGGCCAGCAAGGTGCCCAGCAGCCGCCGCCCGCGCAGCGCCGCGATCGCGCCGAGGGAGCCGAGGGCGGCGCCGATCCCCAGCGGCCACCAGTAGGTGCCGTGGGCGGGCTCGGCCTCGATCCGCGCCTCCGCGCCGAGCTCACCGAACCTCTCGACCAGCCACTCGGCGGCTTCGCGCTCGCCCTCGGAGGCCGAGGGTCGCTCGATCCGCTCCAGTTCCTCAAGCCGCTGCCGCAGCCAATGACCTTCGTCGGGCATCGCCAGGGGACGCTAGCCGCTTACCATGGACCCATGCTCGGTGGTGGGTCCATCACCCTCTTCCACTTCCGCGGGATCAAGGTCAGCGTCGACTGGTCGTGGTTCCTGATCCTCTTTGCGGTCATCGTCCTGATGACCAACTTCTTCGAAGGGCTGCTCGACGAAGGCGGGACCACGCCGTTCCTGCTGTCGTTGCTCAGCGCGATCGGCTTCTTCGGCTCGATCCTCCTGCACGAGTTCGGGCACGCGATCGTCGCGATGCGCAACGGGATCGGCATCTCCAGCATCCAGCTCTGGTTCTTCGGCGGCATGGCGCGGATGGACCGCGAAGCCGACTCGCCCGGGACGGAGCTGAAGGTGGCGTTGGCGGGGCCGGCGGTGACGGCCGCGCTGATCGTCCTCTTCACCGCGCTCGGCACGGTCGCCGCCGGCTGGACCGGATTCCGGGAGGCGGCGGTACTGGAAGAGGGCTCGGACGTCTCCGGCCTGATGGCGCTGGTCGCCTGGCTGGCGTCGATCAACCTCCTCGTCCTCGTCTTCAACCTGCTGCCGGCTTACCCGATGGACGGTGGCCGCGTCGCCCGGGCGGTTGCCTGGCGGAGGACCGGCAACCGCAACTCGGCGACCCGCTTCGCGGCCAACCTCGGCCGTGTCTTCGCCTACCTATTCATCGGCCTCGGCATCGCCTGGGCCTTCAGCGGCAACGTCTTCGGCGGCGTCTGGCTGGCGCTGATCGGGATGGTGATCAACGGCTCGGCCCGCGGCGCGGCGATGCAGACCGCGCTGACCAGCCGCATCGGCGACGTGCGGGTGGCCGACGTGATGGACCGCGAGCCGGTGGCGATCCCCGGCGACCTCAGCGTTGAGCGCGCCCTCGACGAGTACTTCCTCCGCTACCGCTGGCCCTGGTTCCCGGTGGTCGACGCCGCGCACCGCTTCCTCGGCCTCGTCCAGCGCGACCGCGCCGACGAGGTCCCCGAGGTCTCCCGCGCCAGCTCCCACGTCTCCGACCTGGTCGACCACGACATCGGCCTCTTCGTCCGCGACGACACCCCGCTCGACACGCTCCTCGCCAACCAGAACCTCCGCCGCCTGGGAGCCCTGATGGCGGTGGACGCCGAAGGCCGCCTCTCAGGCGTGATCACCATCGAGCAGGTCGGGAGAGCGTTCCGGGACGCGACCGCCCGCTAAGCGACAGGCCGGTGGCGCTCGATGATGCGGCCGAAGTCGGTGTCGGCCGGGAGGGTGCCGAAGGCTTGGCCCCAGTCGCCGGAGAGGCGGGAGGCGCAGAAGGCGTCGGCGACCGCTTCGTCGCCGTAGCGGACCAGCAAGGAGCCCTGCAGGGCGAGGGCCATCTTCTCGACCACGCGGCGGGCGCGGGGCTCGATCGTCTCCAGGTCGCCGGGTAGTTCGTCGCGCAGCTCGCTGGCGAACGCCTGTAGGCGCGGCTCGGCGACGGCGCCCTCCTCGACCTCGGCGAAGAAGGCCTCCAGCGAGGCCGGGCTCTTGACCATCGCCCGCAGCACGTCGAGGCACTGGACGTTGCCCGAGCCCTCCCAGATCGAGTTCAGCGGGCTCTCGCGGAAGAGGCGCGGCAATCCCGACTCCTCGACGTAGCCGTTGCCGCCGAGGCACTCCAGCGCCTCGCCGGCGTGCATCACGGCCCGCTTGCAGATCCAGTACTTGAGCACCGCGTTGGCCACCCGCTTCAGCTGCGCCGCGTCCTCGTCGCCGGCGATCGCTTCGTCGTAGGCGCGGGCGAGGCGCAGGGCGCCGATCGTCGCCGCCTCCGACTCGACCGCGAGGTCGGCGAGGACGTTGCGCATCAGCGGCTGCTCGACCAGCTCGCGGCCGAAGACCGAGCGGTGGGTGGTGTGGTGGATCGCCTGCGCGACCCCGGCCCGCATCCCGGTGGCGCCGCCGAGGACGCAGTCGAGGCGGGTGTGGTTGACCATCTCGATGATCGTCCGCACCCCGGCGCCCTCCTCGCCGACCAGCCAGGCGGAGGCGGCGTCGAACTCGATCTCGCTGGAGGCGTTGGAGCGGTTGCCGAGCTTGTCCTTAAAGCGCTGCAGGCGGAAGCGGTTGCGGGCGCCGTCCGGCGTCCAGCGCGGGAAGAGGAAGCAGGAGATGCCGCCGTCGGCCTGGGCGAGGACGAGGAAGGCGTCGCACTGGGGCGCCGACATGAACCACTTGTGACCGGTCAGCTCGTACTCGGCGCCAGGGCCGCCGCCGTTGACCGGGCGGGCGAGGGTGGTGTTGGCGCGGACGTCGGTGCCGCCCTGCTTCTCGGTCATCCCCATCCCGGCCAGGGCGCCCACCTTCTCGGGGGCGGGCGCATTGCGCGGGTCGTAGCTGGAGGAGAGGAAGCGCGGCTCCCACTCGGCCGCCAGCTCCGGCTGGGTGCGCAGGGCCGGGATCACCGAATAGGTCATCGAGATCGGGCAGCCGATCCCCGCCTCGGCCTGCGACATGCACATGAAGGCGGCGCCGCGGGCGACGTGGGCGCCGGGTCGCGGGTCCTTCCAGGGGGAGGAGTGAAGATCGAAGCCGACCCCGACGGTCATCAGCTCGTGCCAGGCGGGGTGGAACTCGGGAATGTCGACGCGGTTGCCGTAGCGGTCGTGGGTCTTCAGCTTCGGCCCGTTCTCGTTCGCCAGCCGACCCAGCTCCTGGGCGGCGGCGCTGCCGGCGTACT
Organism: Solirubrobacterales bacterium; assembly: GCA_044865945.1. Lineage (GTDB taxonomy): Bacteria > Actinomycetota > Thermoleophilia > Solirubrobacterales > 70-9 > VAYN01. The sequence continues at coordinate 5,264 of JBIOTO010000009.1, read as the reverse complement.
CGCCCGCGGCGGCGATCCGCTCGCGATCCCACTCGGCTCCCTCGCGCTTCACCGCCTCGACCAGCACGGTGTCGGCCTCGAACACGTTGTAGTCGGCCAGCGGCGGCGGTTGGTTGACCACCTCGTGGTTGCCGAAGGCCTTTCGCTCCACGGTTGCCATCAGGTGCTGATTGTGCCATGCCCTGGCCGGTCAGCCAGAGCGCCGGGCAGATAGCATCGCCCCCTCGTGGCGAAGATCAAGGTTCAGAACCCCGTCGTCGAGCTCGATGGCGACGAGATGACCCGGATCATCTGGTCGTTCATCAAAGAGCAGCTGATCCTTCCCTACCTCGATGTCGAGCTCGAGTACTACGACCTCGGGATCGAGAGCCGCGACGCGAGCGAGGACCGGATCACGGTCGAAGCCGCCGAAGCGATCAAGCGCCACGGGGTCGGCGTCAAGTGCGCGACGATCACCCCCGACGAGGCGCGGGTCGAGGAGTTCGGCCTGAAGGAGATGTACCGCTCGCCGAACGGGACGATCCGCAACATCCTCGGCGGCGTCATCTTCCGCGAGCCGATCGTGATCTCGAACATCCCGCGCCTGGTGCCCGGCTGGACCAAGCCGATCGTGATCGGTCGTCACGCCTTCGGCGACCAGTACCGCGCAACCGACCTGGTGGTGCCCGAGGAGGGAACCCTGACCCTCACCTACACGCCGAAGAACGGCTCCCAGCCGGTCGAGCTCGACGTCTACGACTTTCCCGGCGGCGGCATCGCGATGGCGATGTACAACCTCGACGAGTCGATCCGCGAGTTCGCCCGCGCCTCGATGCGCTACGGGCTGGACCGCGGCTTCCCGGTCTACATGTCGACCAAGAACACGATCCTCAAGCGCTACGACGGGCGCTTCAAGGACCTCTTCGCCGAGGTCTACGAGGCCGAGTTCAAGAGTGAATTCGAGGCCGCCGGCCTGACCTACGAACACCGCCTGATCGACGACATGGTCGCCGCCGCCCTTAAGTGGGAGGGCGGTTACGTGTGGGCCTGCAAAAACTACGACGGCGACGTCCAGTCGGACACGGTCGCCCAGGGGTTCGGTTCGCTCGGCCTGATGACCAGCGTGCTGATGAGCGCCGACGGCAGCACGGTCGAGGCCGAGGCGGCCCACGGCACCGTCACCCGCCACTACCGCCAGCATCAGGAGGGCAAGCCGACCTCGACCAACCCGATCGCCTCGATCTTCGCCTGGACCCGCGGGCTTGCCGCCCGCGGCCGGATGGATGAAACCCCAGAGGTCTCGAAGTTCGCGGAGACGCTTGAGCGCGTCTGCGTCGAGACCGTAGAAAGCGGGAAGATGACCAAAGACCTGGCCCTGCTGGTGGGTGGCGGCCAGGAGCACCAGACCACGCAGGAGTTCCTCGCCGCGATCGACGAGAACCTCCAGCGGGCGATGGCGTAGGCGTCTTCCAAACCCCCAATCCGAGGAGTGGATTAGTGAGCACCCCTGTAAAGGTCACCGTCACGGGCGCCGCCGGCCAGATCGGCTACGCGCTCCTGTTCCGCATCGCCAGCGGCCAGATGCTCGGCCCCGACACCCCGGTCGAGCTCAGCCTGCTGGAGATCCCGCAGGCGATCAAAGCCGCCGAGGGCACGGCGATGGAGCTCGACGACTGCGCCTTCCCCCTGCTGCGCAAGATCGACATCTCAGACGACCCCAAGCAGGCCTTCGACGGCTGCAACGTCGGCCTGCTGGTCGGCGCGCGGCCGCGCGGGCCAGGCATGGAGCGTGCCGACCTGCTTGAGGCCAACGGCGGCATCTTCAAGCCGCAGGGCGAAGCGATCAACGCCGGCGCGGCCGACGACGTCAAGGTGCTGGTGGTGGGCAACCCCGCCAACACGAATTGCCTGATCGCGATGTCCAACGCCCCCGACGTCCCGCGCGAGCGGTTCACGGCGATGATGCGGCTGGACCACAACCGGGCGATCTCGCAGCTTGCCAACAAGCTCGGCAAGCAGGTCTCCGCAGTCACCAACATGACCGCTTGGGGCAACCACTCGCCGACCCAGTACCCCGACCTGGTCAACGCCAAGGTCGACGGCGGCAGCGCCTGGGACGCGGTCGACGACGAGGCTTGGATCGCCGACGAGTACATCCCACGGGTGGCGAAACGCGGTGCCGAGATCATCGACGCGCGCGGCGCCTCCAGCGCCGCCTCGGCCGCCAACGCGGCGATCGACCACGTCCACGACTGGGTGCTGGGCACGCCGGACGGTGACTGGGTCTCGATGGCGGTTCCCGCCGACGGCTCCTACGGGATCGGCGAGGGAATCATCTGCGGCATGCCCTGCACCTGCAGCGGCGGCGAGTGGAGCATCGTCCAAGGCCTCGACGTACCCGACTTCTCACGCGAGCGGATCGACCGCAGCGTGATGGAGCTGCAGGAGGAGCGCGACTCAGTCAGTCAGCTCGGCCTGGTCTAGAGACCGCCTTTCACTTCCAAAAGAAAGAGGCCGGCAATTGCCGGCCTCTTTTCTTATGGGTAACGGTTGGTACCGATCAGCCACCGGTCGGGTAGTACTGGCGGCCTTTCTTTTTAACCCGTCCCTCTTTCTCGAGGTCACCGAGGACCCGGTAGAGGTAATTGGGCTTGATTTTCATCGTCTTGGCGACGTCCGAGGCGCTGATCCCGGGCTGCCCCTCGATCAGTTTCACCGCCTGGTCGGCACGGGTGCCGCCACGGCGTTTACGACGACGGCGAGGAGCGCCAGCGCTCGCGGTGGCTTTTTTGGCGCTGCCCCGCGGCCGGCCGGGGCCGCGGCGGGTGGCTTTGCCACCGAGTGCGGCAAGAGCCTGCTGGGCCTGCTTGAGCTGATCCTCGAGCTCGCGAACGGTCCTCTCAAGGGCGTCGCGGGCCACGTCCAAATGGTTGGTGCTGGGGGGCATCTAGTTCCTTTCCATCCAAAGTTCAGAAATACCCTGGAGGGGAGTCTGTCAGAGTCACACCACACTGTGACACTCGATTGGACTAAATCAACTTTTGTCCCAGTTTCAGGAAGCGCGCTCTGCCTGGCGCTCGGGTGAAATTCGAATCACGTTACGCGCGAGTCCCAGCTTCTCCATCGTCACGATGATCAGCGCCGAGGGGTCTGCCTCCCAGCGCTTGAGGCCATGCGAGGCCGAGCGTGGGAAAGCGTGGTGGTTGTGGTGCCACGACTCGCCCAGCGACGGCAGCGCCAGCCAGAAGACGTTGGTGGAGTGGTCGTCGGTGTCGAAGCGCCGGCTGCCGAGGAAGTGGCAGATCGAGTTGACGCTCCAGGTGACGTGGTGGACGAAGAAGATGCGTACGAAACCGCCCCAGAGCAGAGCGGTGAGCGCGCCAATCGGCGTGCCCGTAACCAAATAGCCGGCCAGGGCAGGGAGAGCGAGGCTGGCCAGCACCAGCATGGGGAACTGGCGACTGATGGTTCGCATTCCACGGTCCTCGTAAAGGTCAGGGGCGTACTTCTTCCAGTCGGCGCGGCCCTGTGAGGTCATCAACCATCCAGTGTGGGCGTGCCAGAGACCGGCGAGGACGCCCTTGACGCCGCCGTCGGGGTCGACGTGAGGGCTGTGCGGGTCGCCCTCTTCGTCGGTGTGGGCGTGGTGCTTGCGGTGGTCCGCGACCCAGGCGATCACCGGCCCCTGCACGGCCATCGAGCCGAGGATCGCGAAGGCGTACTCGATCGGTTTGAAGGTCTGGAAGGAGCGGTGGGTGAGCAGGCGGTGGAACCCGACCGTGATCCCGATGGCGGTCAGCAGGTACATCGCCGCGGCGATCGCCAGGTCGGTGGCGGTCACCCAGCTGTTCCAGAGCAGGACGATCGCCAGCAGGGTGGCGAGGAAGGGAACGACGACCGCTCCCAGATTGACGATCTTCTCGATGCGGCTCATCTCGTGCATATGGCGACGATAGGCGGAGTTGGGACCGATATTTCCGCTCATATAGCCGGATTTAGCAGCTAAAGTTATGAGCAAGATGCCAAAAACTCTCGATTCGGAGCCCTGGCGGGGCCTGGACCCCGCGATTGCCGAGCTGATCGAGCCGGAGCTGCCGGCGGTCACCGAGGAGATCCTCGAGACGATTGCTCGCGAGGTACCGGAGTACGCCCGCCCGCTGGAGGGGCGCTTCGGCCGCGGCATCCGCACCGGCGTGGGCCAGGCGCTGCTGCAGTTCGTCGCCCTGATCCGCGACCCGGACCAGGGCCGGGAGCCGGGCCGCGACGTCTACGTGCAACTTGGTCGCGGCGAGCAGCGGGTCGGCCGCACGCTGGACTCGCTGCAGGCTGCCTACCGGATCGGCGCCCGGGTGGCCTGGCGGCGGATCGCCGCCGCGGGGCGCCGGGCTGAGCTGGGGGCGGAGCCGCTGACCCTCCTGGCCGAGGCGATCTTCGCCTACATCGACGAGCTCTCCGCCGACTCGGTCGAGGGCTACGCCGAGGCGCGGGCCACGGCCGATGACCTGCGCCGCCAGCGGCAGCGGGAGCTGGTGAGGCTGCTCCTGGGCGATGCGCCCGCCGAACCTGCCGACATCGCCGCCGCCGCCCAGTCGGCAGGGTGGCGGCTGCCGCGGGTCCTAGCCGCGGCGGCCTGCGCCGACGAGGACCTCGGCGAGATCGCCGGCCGGCTCCCCACCGACGCGATCGTCACCGTCGTCGAAGGCACCGGCTGCGTCCTCTTGCCGGACCCCGAGGGGCCGGGCCGCCTAGACCAACTGCGCCGAGCGACCGGCGGCACGATCGTCGCGATCGGATCTGCCGTCCAGCCCGAGCAGGCGTCGAGATCATGGGGTCTGGCGAAAGCGCTCCTCTTGGCAGCGACCACCGGAGCGGTGAAGGGCGACGGCCTGCTCCGCGCCGAAGACCACCTCGCCGACCTCCTCCTGGCCAGCAACCCACATGTGACCGGGCTCCTGGCCGCCAAGCGCTTGGCTCCTCTGAGCGACCTCACCCCCAAAGCCAGGCAGCGAATGCGAGAAACCGCCCTCGCCCACGTCCGCCACCACGGCAACGCCGTAGCCATGGCAGCTGAGCTCCGAGTCCACCCCCAGACCGCCCGCTACCGAATAGCCCGCCTCAAGGAGCTGTTCGGCGAGGACCTCGAAGACCCCGACAAACGCTTCGAGCTGGAGCTCGCGCTTCGAGCGTCGGGGTAGGAGGGTGCCGGTGGGGGTGCCCCGGGCGCACCTCCGCCGGGAGGATCGCCTACTGCTGACGCCTCATCGGTCGGCTGCCCGGCTCCATGC
>JBIOTO010000008.1:0-2025 GCA_044865945.1 Solirubrobacterales bacterium | reverse complement strand
TGTTGAGTGTCTGGAGAGGGGCACCCACCCCTCCTGAGCAGGCCGCTACCTTTCCTCGCCGTGGCTACGTCTTGGCAGGAGATCGTTGATTTGGGGGCGCGGCAGCCTGGGGCGGCTGTCGCAGTTGAGGAAGCGCCCGAGCAGCGCCGTGGTGTCTTCCGTCGCCTGAAAGAGAGCCTCTCGAAAAGCCGCCAGGCGCTGACCGAGGAGATTTCTGCCAGCCTCTTCGACCGGATCGACGACGAGACCTGGGAGCTGCTGGAGGAGGCGCTGATCCTCGCTGACGTCGGCGCTCCGACGACCGCGGCGGTGGTCGAGAAACTGGAGCACGAGGTCGAGTCCGGGGCGGTGCCCGCCGACGGGGTCGCGGTCCGCGACCGGCTGATCGAGATGCTCGCCGAGGTCGCCGCCACCGCCCGCGCGCCGATCGACCTCTCGGCCGAGCCGGCAATCCTGATGATGGTCGGCGTCAACGGCACCGGCAAGACGACGACGATCGGCAAGATCGCCTGGCACCTGAGCAAGGAAATGGGCCTGAACGTGGTGATGGCCGCCGCCGACACCTACCGCGCCGCCGCCGCCGAGCAGCTCGAAACCTGGGCCGAGCGGGCCGGCGCCGAGCTGGTCCGCGGCGAAGAGGGCTCCGACCCCGGCGCCGTCGCCTATGACGCGATCAACGCCGCCCGCTCCCGCGGCGCCGACGTGGTCATCGTCGACACCGCCGGCCGCCTCCACACCCAGGCCAACCTGATGGACGAGCTGGCGAAGGTCTGCCGGGTGATCCAGAAACAGATCCCCGAGGCCCCGCACGAGACGCTGATCTCAATCGACGCCACCACCGGCCAGAACGGGCTGCGCCAGGCGAAGATCTTCTCCGAAGCGGTCGAGGTCGACGGCGTCGTCCTGACCAAGCTCGACGGCACCGCCAAGGGCGGCATCGCCCTGGCGATCGCCTCCGACCTCGGCATCCCGGTGAAGCTGATCGGCGTCGGGGAGACGCTGGAGGACCTGCGCCCCTTCGACCCCTCCGACTACGCCAAAGCCCTGCTCGCCGAGTAGCTCCACGCCGAGCCTCTAAGCTGCTCGGGCATGTTCGACCAGCTCTCCGAACGCCTGCAGTCGACCCTCTCGGAGGTCCGCTCGCGCGGCAAGCTGAGCGAGTCCGACGTCGACTCGGCGATGCGCGAGATTCGCCTCGCCCTGCTTGAGGCGGACGTCAACTTCAAAGTCGTCAAAAGCTTCACCAAGACGCTGAAGGAGCGCTGTCTCGGCTCCGAGGTGCTGGAGAGCCTCGATCCCGGCCAGCAGGTGGTGAAGATCGTCAACGAGGAGCTGGCGGGGCTGATGGGCGGTACCGGCTCGGAGCTGGCGATGGCCTCCAGCGGCCCGACCGTGATCCTGATGGCCGGCCTGCAGGGCTCCGGTAAGACGACCGCCTGCGCCAAGCTCGCCCAGTTCTTCGGCAAGCAGGGCAAGGACGTGGCCCTGGCCGCCTGCGACGTCTACCGCCCGGCCGCGGTCGAGCAGCTGGTGACGATGGGTGGCCGCGCCGGCGCCCACGTCTACGAGCGCGGCACCGAGGCCGACCCGGTCGAGATCGCCACCTGGGCGCTTGACGAAGCCCGGGCCGAGCGCCGCGACGTGCTGATCGTCGACACCGCCGGCCGCCTCCACATCGACCAGGACCTGATGGCCGAGCTGGGCCGGATCCGCAAACAGACCAAGCCCCACGACGTGCTCCTCGTCGTCGACGCGATGACCGGCCAGGACGCGGTGGGGGTCGCCGAATCCTTCGCCGAGGTGGCCGAGTTCGACGGCGTGGTGATGACCAAGCTCGACGGCGACGCTCGCGGCGGCGCCGCCCTCTCGGTCAAAGCGGTCACCGGCAAGCCGATCCTCTTCGCCTCGACCGGGGAGAAGATCGAGGACTTCGACAAGTTCCACCCCGACCGCATGGCGCAGCGGATCCTCGGCATGGGCGACGTCCTCAGCCTGATCGAGAAAGCCGAGCAGCAGGTCGACGAG
>JBIOTO010000007.1:0-4310 GCA_044865945.1 Solirubrobacterales bacterium | reverse complement strand
GCGACGTCGACTTCGTGATCGAGGCGGTGCCGGAGAAGATGGCGATCAAGCAGGCGGTCTTCCGCGAGCTCGACGCCGTCACCCCGGGCCACGCGATCCTCGCCTCGAACACCTCCTCGCTCTCGATCACCGAGATCGGCGAGGCGACCCTGCGGCCCGACAAGGTCGTCGGCTTCCACTTCTTCTACCCCGCGTCGATCATGCCGCTGGTCGAGGTGATCGTCGGCGAGGACTCGACCTCGGAGACCGCCACCGCCGCCTACAACTTCGCCCAGGCGATCAAGAAGCAGCCGATCGTCTGCGGTGAGGTCCCCGGCTTCGTAGTCAACAAAGTCCTGATGGCGACGATGGGGGAGATCTGGCGCGCCCAGGAGACCCAGGGCCTCTCGATCAAGGCGATCGACGAGGCGATCGCGGGGGCGAAGCTGGCGCCGATGGGGCCGTTCTTCCTCACCGACCTGCTCGGCCTCGACACCGTCCTCCACGTCGCCGAACACCTGAACGAGTCCTACGGCGAGAGCTTCTACGTCCACAAGGGCCTGCAGGGCCTGGTCGGCGACGGCAAGCTCGGCGTCAAGACCGGTGGCGAGGGCTTCTTCAAGGAGGGCGAGCAAAACATCCCCGGCGATGCCGCGCCGGACGGCGACGAACTGGTGGCGATGTTCAGCTGCCGGGCGCTGATCGAGGCCTGCCTGCTGGTCGAGGAAGGCGTCTGCTCGGTCCGCGACATCGACCTCGGGATGATGACCGGGGCCGGCCTCGACCCGCGCAAAGGGCTGCTGCCGCCGTTCTGGAAAGCCGACGTCGAGGGCCTCGACAAGGTGCTGGAGACGATGGAGGGACTGGAGGAGAAGCACGGCGACCGCTTCGCGCCGCCGACGCTCCTCAAGCGCCTGGTCGCCCAAGGTCGCCACGGGCTCTCCACCGGCCAGGGCTTCTACCCCTACCCGCGGGCCGACGAGGGCGAGCAGACCGAGACGGTGAAGCTGGAGACCCGCGGCGACGTCGCGATCGCCTGGCTCGCCAACCTGCCGATGAACTCGCTCTCGCCGCAGGTGGTCGAGGATCTGGAGACCGTCTGGAACCGGGTTAAGGAAGGCGGCGAGGTCGGGGCGATGATCGTCGCCTCCTCGGTGCCGATCGTCTTCTCGGCCGGTGCCGACATCAAGGCCTTCACGACCCTGGACGAGGCGAGCGGGGCGGACCTGATCAACCGCGCCCACGCGCTGTTCAAGGACCTCGGCGAGGCCCGGGTGGTCACCATCGCCGCGGTCAACTCGATCGCCTTCGGTGGCGGCTGCGAGCTGGCGATGGCCTGCGACTTCCGGATCGGCGCCGAGGGCGCTGTCTTCGGCCAGCCCGAGGTGAAACTGGGGATCATCCCCGGCTTCGGCGGCACCCAGCGCCTGCCGCGCCTGGTCGGCCAGAGCAAGGCCCTGGAGCTGAACCTGGTCGGCGACGCGATCCTCTCCGACGAGGCGCTCGAGCTGGGGTTGATCAACCGCTTGGTCCCCGACCACGAGCTGTTCGAGACGGCTCTGATGTGGGGCCGCAAGCTGGCCGCCCAGGCGCCGATCGCGGTCGCGCAGGTCAAGTCCGTCTCCGCCAAGGGAGACCTCGACGAGGGCATCGAGGCCGAGAAGCAGGGCTTCGCCACCGCCTTCGGCAGCGAGGACGCGAAGGAGGGCATCTCCGCCTTCCTCGGCAAGCGCACCCCGAAGTGGAGCGGCAGGTAGCGACGCGCGAGGTGGAGCGACTGGCCGAGCTGCCCGGCCGGTCGCGCCGCGCCGTCGCCCTGACCGGCGCCGGCGTCTCGGTGCCGTCGGGGATCCCCGACTTCCGCACCCCGGAGACGGGCCTGTGGGCGAAGGTCGACCCGATGGAGGTCGCCCACATCAGCGTCTTCGAAGGCGACCCCGAGCGCTTCTGGTCCTACTACCGGCCGCGGTTCCAGTCCTTGGGAGACAAAGAGCCGAACCGAGCGCACGAGGCGCTGGCCGAGCTGGAGCGGCGAGGGCTGATCGAGGGCGTGATCACCCAGAACATCGACCGCCTGCACCGGGCGGCTGGGTCTGAAAACGTGATTGAGGTGCACGGTTCGATCGGCTCCTCTTCCTGCATGGCGTGCGAGGCCGCCTTCGGCCTGGACGAGGTAGACGCGCTCTTCGACGAGCGGGGCGTGGCGATCTGCTCGGATTGTGGTGGCGCCGTCAAACCGGACGTGGTCCTCTTCGGCGAGATGCTGCCGCTGGAGGCGATCGATCGCGCCACCCAGCTGGCCGAGGACGCGGACCTGATGCTCTGCGTCGGCTCCTCGCTGGCGGTCCACCCGGTGGCGGGATTGCCGCATCTGACCCTCGAAGCCGGCGGCCGGCTGGCGATCGTCACCAAGGGCGAGACCCCTTACGACGACGACGCCGAGCTGAAGCTCGACGGCGAGGTCGACGAGGAGCTGTCGGCGCTCGTGGCCGCGCTCGGCTGATGCCCGCCGACCTCCCCGACGCAGTCGTCTTCGACAACGACGGCCTGTTGCTCGACACCGAGTCGGTCTGGACCAGGGCCGAGGAAGACCTCTTCGAGCGCCGCGGCCTGGAGTTCACCCCCGCCGACAAGCGAGTGCTGGTTGGCACCTCGGCCGAAATCGCCGGCGGCATCCTCGAGCGCCGGCTGGGTGAGCCGGGCCGGGCGGAGGAGTTGATCGAGGAGCTGAACGCCCTCGTGGTAGCCGAGCTCGAGCACGGGGTGGAGGCGATGATCGGGGCGCGTGAGCTGCTCGAACGCCTGCGCGAGCGCGGCACCCCGATCGGCCTGGTCTCCAACTCGCCGCTGCGCTTCGTGCGGCGCTCGATCGAGATCGTCGGCTTCGAGGCCCACTTCGACGTCGTCCTCAGCGCCCACGAGGTGGCCGCGCCCAAGCCGGCGCCCGATCCCTACCTGGAGGCGTGCCGCCGGCTCGGCGTCGAGCCGGGCCCGAACGTCATCGCCCTGGAGGACTCCCCCACCGGCGTCGCCGCCGCCCGCGCCGCCGGCCTCACGGTGATCGGAGTCCCCTCGGTCGAGGGGGTAGCGCTGGAGGAAGCGCACCACCTGGCCGAGTCGCTGTTGGACGAAGTCGTCGCCAAACGGCTGGCATTCAGATAGGTGAATCAAGTAGTTCCTGACACCAGGTAGCGGCGGCACCTCGATCACCATCGTCTACCACAGCGCAGGGCGCCTTCGAGAGGGTCGTATCGGAACTCACCCGTCACGCGCTGACTGATCAACAACTGGAGTATTTCAATCTAAATACTCAAATTATTCTTGTCAATGATCCCTCTGAGGTGTAGACCAAGGCACTGGCTATTTCCATGAAAGGAAGCAATGAATCTCCTAAAAGCGTCAGCGCTGGTCGTCATCGCAATCGGATCAATGGCTTTCGCCGGTAGTGCGGCAGCTGAAAGTTTCACATCACCCACAGGAACGAGCGTGGATTCTCGGACAATCCACATCCAGGAAGAGGAGCATGTCGAAATTGCAAATGCCATAGCGACGATCGCCTGTGATTACACATATCACGGGCACATCACTGGCAGTTTTGGACCGCTCAAGTGGGGGAACCGGACAGAAGAGAAATGGTACAACTGCACAAATAGTTGGCACGTGACACAGGAAACTTCCGGAGAAATGACCGTTGAACACACTAGCGGCTATAACGGCACATTGATCTCAAACGGAGCGCTCATTAAAACGACACGTTTCTTTGTGCCCTGTAATTACGAAACTAAAAACACCCATTTCGGCACCTTCACAGGTGGCAGTCCGGCAACAATGCATATAAACGCCAACCTCCCTGTCGCCGCAGGAAGTAGCGAATTGTGCGGTACCGGCACCGCGAAAATGTCTGGGAATCTAGTAGTGACTTCCCCTTCGTCGCTCTACGTAGATGGGTAGCTAGCCGCGAAGCACACGCCTCCGTCGGATAATCCGCTCGCTAATTCTCAGAAGTTCCTCCACCTGGGCGCTTTGGCTGGCGTCCAGGTGGCCCTTCAGGGCCGCGTTGGCGGCCGCGCCGGCTTCGGCTTTGCGCTCGTTGAGGATGCCTATGTCCTCCTCGTGACCGGGGTCGCTCAGCGCGCCCCTTAGCTCGACCAGCAGCGCCTCGAGGCCGACTCGGAGCTGCAAGGCTGCCTCGCGGTCGCGGCCAGCGTCGAGGTCGGCTCGGGCGCGGAGGAGCAGGGTCTCGCAGGCGTCCAGTTGCTCGCGGCCTCCGAGCAGTGCCGCCACCCGTTCCTGCGGGCGCAGCTCCTCGTCGCGCTGGCGGCGACGCGTGG
>JBIOTO010000006.1:0-2490 GCA_044865945.1 Solirubrobacterales bacterium | reverse complement strand
ATGGCAATGGTCGAGGAGACCGGCGCCGGCATGGAGGGAGACGCCGAGCCTCGGGCCACCTACAAGCTGCGCTACGCCGGGCAGGCCTTCGAGCTGCCGGTCCCGGGACCGGTCGACCCCGACCCGGCCGAGCTCGTCGCCAGCTTCGAGCGCGCCCACGAGGAGCACTACGGCCACCGCGACCCGGAGGGCGAGGTGGTGCTAGTCGACGTCGACCTGGCGATGGTCGTCCCGGGTCCCTCACCCCGCCCCGCCGCCGCGGACGAGGGCGCGGTGGAGCGCGGCAGCCGCCGCGTCCACTTCGACGGCGAGTGGGTCGAAACGCCGGTCCTGCGCGGCGAGCCCGCCGCCGGCACCGAGGCCGAGGGCCCGGTCGTCTTCGAGCTGCCGGAGGCGACCTTCGTCGTGCCGCCGGGATGGACCACCCGCGTCGACGACCATGGCACGATCATCGCGCGGTTCCTTAGTCCGGATATAGAGGACAAAGGAACCACGGGATGAGCTCGCTCGACCCGATCGCCCTTCAGGTCCTGGTCGGTGGCCTGAGGGCCGCCTGCGACGAGATGGGCGCGACGCTGATCCGCTCCGCCTACTCAGCCAACATCAAGGAGCGGCATGACTGCTCCACCGCGCTGTTCGACCCGGCCGGCGAGCTGGTGATGCAGGCCGAGCACATCCCCGTCCACCTCGGCTCGATGCCCGACGCGGTCGCCGCCGTCCTCGGCGAGGAGCAGCGGGCCGGCCAGAGCTGGATCCTCAACGACCCCTACCGCGGCGGCACTCACCTGCCGGACATCACCCTCATCGCCCCCGTCTTCGCCGGCGAGGAGCTGCTCGGCTTCGCCGCCAGCCGCGCCCACCACGCCGACGTCGGCGGCCCCACCCCCGGCTCGATGCCGGCCGACTCGCGCACCCTCGACGAAGAGGGCGTGGTGATCCCGCCGACGATCGCCGAGGCCGAGACGCTGGCGCGCCTCGCCGCCCAGATGCGCGCCCCCGCGCAGCGCCTGGCCGACCTCCGTGCCCAGGAGGCCGCCAACCGGGTCGGGGCGGCGCGCCTGCTGGAGCTGCACCAGCGCCTCGGCGGCGAAGCACTCCGCGCGGGGATGACCGAGATCCTCGCCTACAGCGAGCGCCGCACCCGCGCCGCCCTCGCCGAGCTTCCCAATGGCAGCTACCGGGCCGAGGACGTGCTCGAGGGCGACTGGAACGGCGAGCAGCGCGACCTGCGCCTGCGGCTGGAGGCGACGATCGCCGGCGACTCGCTCCGCCTCGACTTCAGCGGCAGCGAGGAGCAGGTCGACGGCAACCTCAACTGCCCCCTCTCGGTGACCAAGTCCGCCGCCTTCTTTGCCGTCCGCGTCCTCACCGACCCCGACGCCCCGCCCTCGGCTGGTGCCCACCGCCCGGTCGAGGTCGTCGCGCCCGCGGGCTCCATCCTCAACGCCCGGCACCCCGCCGCCGTCGCCGCCGGCAACGTCGAGACCTCCAGCCGCGTCGCCGACCTCGTCCTCGCCGCCCTCTCCCAGGCCCGGCCCGGACCCGCCCAGGGCCAGGGGACGATGAACAACCTCACTCTCGCGAACGACGACTTCACCTACTACGAGACCCTCGGCGGCGGTCAGGGCGCCTGCCCCCGCGCCGACGGCCCCAGCGCCATCCACGTGGCGATGTCGAACACGCTCAACACGCCGGTCGAGGCGCTGGAGACCGAGTTCCCGCTGCGGGTGCGCGAGCTCTCGCTGCGCCAGGGCAGCGGCGGCGCCGGCAGCCACCGCGGCGGCGAGGGGCTCGCGCGCGAGCTGGAAGCGCTGGCGCCGATGCGCTTCACGCTGATCACCGAGCGCCGCCGTCACCGCCCGCGCGGTCACGGCGGCGGCGAGGACGGAGCGGCCGGGGTAAACCTCCTAAACGGCTCTGCGCTGCCCGCCAAGGCCGCCGGCGAACTGCGCCCGGGGGACCGCCTGCGGCTCGAAACTCCGGGCGGCGGCGGGTGGACGTAAGTCACATTTCGCAAATTTCGCGGTTTTTTAGTTGAGATTTCGCTGCACTCCTCTAGAATGCGCGCCTCTGGCGAGCCTAAAACTGCCTCGGCAGGCTCTGTGGCAACGGCTTCGCCCTTAGGAACTACGAACTTTCTTAGCTGGACTACTTCAATGCCGATCGCTCTCAAGGAATGGGCTGTAACCGTTCGCGCTCTCGCCGAGGGCGAGCAGCTGCTGACCCTGCGCAAGGGCGGCATCCGCGAGGAGAACAAGCACTTCGAGCTCGAGCACGAGCGGTTCTTCCTCTACCCGACCTTCGACCACCAGCGGAACAACCTGGTCCGCGAGTCCCACCACCCGGAGCTGCGCCGCGCGCTCGAGGAGGGTGTCTGGCCCGACGAGGAGCCGCCGCCGAAAGCGCTGCTCCAGGACGGCGGCATCCCCCAGCCCGACCGCGTCCGCCTGCGCGCCTGGGCCGAGGTCGTCGACCACGTCACGATCAACG
>JBIOTO010000005.1:0-30787 GCA_044865945.1 Solirubrobacterales bacterium | reverse complement strand
CCCGTCGCGGATGCCGACCTAAGCAGCCTCTCCGGCGGTCGCGTCGATCGAGTCGGCGAGGATCTCAACGGCCCGGGCCAACATCTCCTCCGAGATCGTAAACGGGGGCGTCAGGCAGAGGATGTCGTCGAGCAAACCGCGGGTCAGAAGCCCTCGCTCACGCGCCTCGGCCGCGACGCGACGGCCGCGCGTGGCCTCGGTCGGCCAGCGCTCTCGGGTCTCCTTGTTCCTGACCAGCTCGATCCCGACCATCAGACCGGCCTGTCGTACCTCTCCGACCTCGGGATGGTCCCGCAGCGGCGCCACCAGCCCGGCCAGGGACCCGCTCGCCGCGTCGACCCGCGCCAGCAGGTCCTCGCGCTCGATCGCGTCGATGGCGGCCAGGCCGACGGCGCAGGCAACCGGGTGGCCGGAGTGGGTAAAGCCGTGCATGAGGACGCCGGGGCTCTGGCCCGGATCGCGGAGCTCGTCCCAGAGCTCGTCGGCGACGATCACCCCGCCGAGAGGGATGTAACCGCTGCTGACTCCCTTGGCGAAGGTGATCAGATCGGGGGAGATCCCCTCGTGGTCGCAGGCGAACCAGGCGCCGGTGCGGCCGAAGCCGGTGATCACCTCGTCGACGATCAGCAGCACTTCATGGCGGTCGCATACCTCCCGCAGGCGCCCCAGGTAGCCGCGGGGCGGCACGATCACCCCTCCGGATCCGAACACCGGCTCGACCATCACCGCCGCGACCCGCTCGGCCCCCAGCTCCTCGATCTTCCGCTCCAGCTCAACCCCCTGGCAGACCGGGCAACTCGAGGGCTCGCAGGGAACCCCGGCCGGGCAGCGGTAGGTGTAAGGGGCGGGGACCTCGACCACGTCGGGGGCCTCGACGCCGAATTCACCGTGGTATGGATCCAGGCGGGTGGCGGTCGTGGTCACCCCGGACAACCCGTGATAGCTGCGGTCGTGGACGAGCACGTTCGATTTCCCCGGCCGACCCCGGCGGACCCAGTGGCGACGGGCGAGCTTGATCGCCGTCTCGTTCGCTTCGCTGCCCCCGCTGACCAGGAAGACCCCGCTGAGACCCGGCGGCGCCAGGCCGACGATTCGTTCCGCCAGTTCGATCGCCGGCGGCGAGGAGACGCCGCCGAAGGTCGCCGCGTAGGGCAGGCGGCGCAGCTGGGCGGTCGCCGCCTCGATCAGATCCTCGCGACCGTGGCCGAGGTTGACCGCCCAGAGCCCGGCGAAGCCGTCGATGAGGCGCTGACCGTCGCGGGCGATCAACTCGCACCCTTCCCCGCGCACCACGACCAGCGGCCCGGTCTCGGGCAGCTGGGAGTGATCGGTGAGCGGGTGGATCAGGTGCGCCAGATCCCCCGCGACTACATCCGGACGCGACATTCTGACCTATCAGACTACCGGTTGTGGACAGGTTGTCTACGGCAGCCGATGTGACTATTTACGGCCGAGAGGGCTCCGCGGGGCGTCCTTCGGCGGCACCGAGCAGATCGAGTACCAGTGCATCAACGCGAGCTGGTGAGCGGCCATGTTGATTTCCTCCTCGGAGGAGGAGACGTCGAAGGATGAGAGCACCGACTCGATCATCGCGAAGGCCGCGCGAACGGCGAACTCGATGTCGATGTCCTCCCGAATCAGACCGGCGTCCGCGTCGGCGGCGTGAACGTCGATGATCCAGCCGAGCAGCGCGTCGTCGGCGGCTTTGTCGGCCTCTTCCCAGCCGCTGCCGCGGAGGTTCTTGGCCACGGCGACGATCGGCCTGAGGTCGGCGTTCTTGACCCGCCAGCTCAGCGCTTCGCGGACCATCTCCTGAATCAGGTCAAAGGAAGTTTCGCCTGAGCGGGCATTTTCACGCAACCGCTGCGCGATCATCGCGTAACCCTTCATGTAGTCCTTGATGATCGCGGCGAGTATGTCCTGCTTGTCGTCGAAGTTGTTGTAGACGGTCGCGCGGGCGACCTGCGCCGACCTAGCGATGTCTCCCATCGAGGTCTCGGAGAATCCCCGTCGCGAAAACAACTTGCGACTGGCCTCGATGATCTTGGTTCTGGCACGCGGCTCCCCGCGCCGTGGCCTGGTCAACTTCGCGCCTCCCCAGACTCGTTCCTGGCCCTAATCACACAAGCGAGACTATCCAATAGATGTGACATGACCATTTCTAATGGACTTCTTCGGGAATCTCATACCACCGCTTGCGCTCCCCCACTCGCGAACGCAGTTTCCAGCGGCGACTCTTGGGGACGGTGTCCAATTTCGACCGCAGCCGCTGGAGCCGGTCGGCAACCCGCTCAGCCGCCGCGAATCCCGGCAGTCGCGAAGCGAAGTCCCCGGTGCGCTCTGAAACGAGACCAACCGTACGCCAGAGCCCCCAGTCGGACGCGCAGAGATCAGCGACGTACCTGTAGTTGACCCCAATGTCATCTTCGGTCAACTCATGGTCGGCGAAGATCGCGCAGAGGTCGAGATAGTCCTTCTCGTTCGTTTCCACCACCTGCAACTTCATCAACGCCAAGTCAGCCGGCGCGAGCGTCACGGGCGTTACCTCGAGCCGGCGGCGAAAGTCGATGTGGTGACAGAGATGCGCCTCGTCAACGAAGACGTCGACCTGTCGCCGATTGCGCGGGTCGGCGAAATAAAGCCGTCGGTGTCCGTAAAGGGTGTTGAACTCCCGATCGGAAACGTAGCCAAGTTCCTCCAGCAGGCCACTCACCTTCTTCCTCGCGTCGGAGCTGGTCGCGAAGTCGATGTCTCCGTACTGTCGCCGCAGCGGCGGCCGCTGGCTGCTCGGACACGAAAGCGCGACGGCGACGCCTCCCACCAGCCGAAGGGGAACCGCGCGCTCGGCCGCGGCCTCCGCGATCCGAGATCCCTCGGCGATGGGGTCCGCCAGCGGCTCCAAGCAATTCCTCCGCAACTACTCCGGCGGAATCTCCGCCGCCAGCTTGTCGACGTCGACGCCCTGCCGCGAGCGGGCAAAGCGGGCAACGAAGAACAGCAGCAGCGCCGCGGCTAGGAGGATCGGGGCGTCGCGGCCGAGGAACTGGCCGGCGTCGATGCCGAGACCTTCGAAGTGCATGTAGACGTAGAACAGACCGCCGAGAAGCACGGCGACCGCGGCGCCGGCGAGGGCGACGACGGGGACGCCGAGGAAGCGCCTGGTGGTGGCCGATGAGCGCCAGATGTCCGGGCGCCGGTACGGCAGCAGCAGCGCCGCGACCCCGATCAGGATCATCGCCACCAGCTGCACCGCGATGGCCTCGACCAGGAGGCTGTAGAAGCCTTCGTTATTGGTGACGGCCCAGCCGAGGGCGGCGACGCTGAGGACGACGACCACCGCGATCGCGTAGTTGGGGGCATGGGTACGCGGTGACACCCGAGCGATGTTCGAGGGCAGCAGGCCGTCGAATGCCCAGGCGAAGAGAGTGCGGACGGCAATCGTGATGTTGGGGATCATCAGCAGCGGATAGGCCGCCACGAAGGTAATCAGCAGCCACCAGGCGAGCACCGGGCTGCCACCCGCGATCGCGGTCAGGAACGTGTAGAAGGGTTCCACCGCGAAGGGGTAGCTTTCCGTTTCCTTGATGCCGTTGATCGCGACGAAGAAGTCGTGGCCGAACTTGGCGAAGAAGGTCGCCGCGAGGACCACCGCGATCCCGATGTGAACCACGGCCGCCAGGCTCATCATTTTCACCTGGGTCGTGTCTTTCGCCCGCCGCACCTCGCCCGAGATGTAGATCGAGAGCCAACCGAAGAGCGAGAGGCCGCAGATCGCCCCCCAGGTCGGCCAGGTGTTGTTCATGCTGAAGGCCGGGTCGGTGTCGACGCCTTCTTTGCCGGCACTCTGGATTATCGAGTTGTAGGTGTCGGGTTCGCCGGTGATCGACCCGGCGAACTGGTTGAAGCTGTTGACGAAGCCGTCGTGACTCTTGAAGACGAGCACCAGGAACACGGTGGCGAGACCGAGCATCATCAGCGCCCAGAAGCCGCTCATCAGGCGCGTCGTCCAGCGCCACCCCCCCGCCAGTAGCAGGGCGGAGACGACGATCAGCAGGGTTCCGACGCCGAACTGCCAGCCCTTGCTGGTGGCAAGGGTGTTGCCGGCGTCGACGAGTGAGCCGCTTTCGCTGACCAGCCCGACCGCGGTCAGCGAGGGACCCAGTGCCACGGTGACAAAGGCGAGGGCGATGAAGGCGATCGAGAGAATTACCCCCGAGGTCCAGAAGAAGGACGAGATCAACCCGATCACCGGGTGGGTGACTCGGCTGATCAGTACGTAATCGCCACCACTACGCGGGATCGCCGAGGCGAAGAGGCCGTAACAGACGCTGATCAGCAGGGCGCCCCCGAGGGCCATCGCGAAACCGAGCCAGATCGAGCCACCGGGGAAGACCCCCAGGGTGAAGAAGACCGAGGTAGCGAGGAGGACCGAGGTCGGCTGACCCGCCATGTTGAAGACGAAGGTCGAGAACGGCGAGACCTCGCGCACCAGGCCCGTCGCCTTCCGCGCGTAGGTCCCCCTCGTATCGCCTCGCACCGGACTCTCCCCCAGCTCAGCCATCAGCTCTCCCCTTTCTCCCCATTCGACCCTTACCCCGAGACCAGGTACTGGTTGACAATCCTGTCGGGTGCCAGGTGCACCAGGCAGCCATCCAGGTGGCCGCTACCGTAGTCGGAGCCGGGGTTGATTGCCACGGTCCGACCGATCTTCGTCACACCCCTGCTCTCGTGGATGTGACCGTGAAGGCTGAGCAGCGGCTGCGTCTCTTCGATGATCTGGCGCACCGCCGGGCTACCGGTGGGGATCTCGTGGGGCCGCCCGCCCTTCATCACGTAGTGGAGGTCCTCGCCCACCTCAAAGGCGGTGTCGAGGCTGCTCTCATACGGGGGGACGTGGACGTTGAGGATCGCCCTTTCGGGCTCTTCCAACTGGTCCACCAGCCTCTTCAGGCGCGCGTAGATCTCCTCCTCATCGAGCTCACGCGGGGTGTGCCAGGGGGTCCGGTTCGAGTAGCCGAAGGACGCCATCTCGTGAGGGCCGACCCGCTCAACCGTCTCGTCGCAGGCCACTACGCTGCTCCCCGAGGCCAGCACCGCGTCAACCTCCCAGGGGTCGTCGTTGCCGGGAATCACGTAGGCACGGGTGTCGGTGTCCCCAAGGCGGTCGTCGGCAAGCTGAACCCAGAGCCGCAGCTCGTCGAGCAACGCCCGCTCGAAGACCTCCTCGCGCCGCTCGGCGTCCGCCGCCAGCAGCCGGGCCTCTTCCGGGTCGACGATCAGCGGGTACATCCCGTTGCTCGATATCGCCCGCTGAATCTGGTCGAGCTCCTCCGCGGTGCGAGCGGTTCTCCGCTCGCCGATCACCTCGGCGCTGTAGCTGCCGTCGCCCTCACGGACGATGGGCACCAGCGCCTTGCCGGTCAGGTCCCCACCCATCACCAGAGCGTCCGCCGGGTAGTGGGCGGCGGCGTTGACGAACTTCTTCCAGCAGAGGCGCGAACCGTGCACGTCCCCGGCGTAGAAAAGCCGCGTTAACTCACTCTTTTGACGACGCTTGAACATTCTCTCCCTTTGCCCCCTAGCTCCGAATCATGCGGCATCCAGCCGACGATCAGCAGGAAGGATTTCCCCCTGAACTGGTCGCTTTGTCTAATCAAGGACAGCCCCCAGCTCGCTCTCAAGGAGCCGGATCGCGCCGTCGCGATCCTCGGTGGCGAGCAGTCCCGCCGCCGCGAGGACGTAGTTCGCGTCGACCGCGAGGGCCGGATCGACCGGCGCGAGCGAGCGCGCCCCCCTTCGCTCCAGCGCCTCCCGCAGGATCCGCTCGCCGTCCTCCCGGTGGGCAAAAACCCCGCCGGTACCGATAACCAGCCGCGCCTCGCGCAGGTCGGCGCCGTCGCGGGTGAGGGTCGGAATCCCGGAGGCGGAGCGGCTCAGCAACATCGTCCCGCAGTGACGGGCGAGGGCCTGGGTGGCGCAACCGACCGCCAGCAGACCGTCGAGACGGAGCTCGCTCCCCTCGGCCGGAATCCAGTCGGGACGCTCGGCCCGCAGCGAGACAGCGTGTCGAATCGCCGCTTCCGTCCCGGCCCCTTCCTCCTCCAGCCAGCGCCCGTCGGCGGCTGCCACGCCGGCCGCGCCGGCGCGCAGGCCGAGGTCCCCCTCCACCGTCCGCAGGGTCAGCGGCGGGGGCAGCAGCGGGTCCTCGATGCCGGGGTGCGCGGGCTCCGCCGGACGGGTCGAGTGCACGTCGGTGGTGGCGCCGCCGACGTCGACCACGACGGCGTCGTTCAGCAACCGGGTCGCCTCCAGCACCGCCTCGGGGGTGGGCAATCTCACCATCCGCTCGAACTCGGGACTGGCGCTCAGCCCCTTGCCTCCGATCACGTGCTCGAGGAAGAGCCGCAGGATCGCCGCCCGGGCGGAATCGATCTCCAGCCGCCCCAGCTCCGGCATCACGTTCTCCGCTACCTCGACGCGGGCGCCTCCCTCCCGCAGAACCTCCGCCGTCTCGTCGGCGATTGCCGCGTTGCAGGCGACGACCGCGTTGCCGCCGATCCGCCCCGCGGCAAGACGGCGGGCGTTCTCCAGGACCAGCTCGGCCTGGCCGCCGTCGGTCCCGCCGGCGAAGAGGACGATCTCCGGCCGGGCCGCCCGCAGCTCGTCGAGCTGCTCGTCGCCAAGGGTCCCCGCTAGCACGGCCTCGACCCGAGCGCCGGAGTTGAGCGCGGCCTGGTGAGCCGCGGCCGCGGTCAGGTCGGCGACGAGGCCGACGGCCGCGACCCGGAGGCCGCCGCCGGCACTGGACACCGCCAGCCGCTCGTCGATCGTGGGGCTGCCGCCCAGCGATCCCATCGCCGCGTCGAGGGCCGCCTCGTATCCCTCCATCAGGTCGGTCCCGATCGTGGTCGGCGCCTCGGCTCGCGCCAGCAGCTCGCCCCGCCCGGGATCGACGAGGCGAACCTTGGTGTAGGTGCTGCCGAAGTCGGCGAGAGCTACGACGCCCACCCGGCGCCCTCAGGCCGGGACGCCGCCGGCGCGGCGCTCGACCAAAGCCTCGATCAAGCGGTCGATCGTCCCCGGGGTGCCGATCCCGGTGGCGTTGAGGTCGGCGCTGACGTCGACCGGAATGTGGGAGCCGTCGACGTCTTCGTTCAGCACCCCGCCCATGAACACGGGCACCGAGCCGGCGCCGGCTCTCTCCAGCTCGCTCATCAGCAGCCGGCCGAAGGAGCGGGCGACGCCGTTGTGGGTGGTGATCACGACGGCGTCGGCATCGGTCTCGATTACCGCCTTGACGATGTCCTCGGGATCGCGGTTGATGCCGAAGTCGATCA
The DNA here is from genome assembly GCA_044865945.1 of Solirubrobacterales bacterium. Lineage (GTDB taxonomy): Bacteria > Actinomycetota > Thermoleophilia > Solirubrobacterales > 70-9 > VAYN01. The sequence continues at coordinate 23,450 of JBIOTO010000005.1, read as the reverse complement.
CCTCGGAGCCCACGGCCGTCAGCGTCGAGGAGAGCAGGAACTCGGCGAACTCGTGCACGTCGGTGGAGGTTACGAGCACCTTCATCCCCCGGATCGCCTCCTCTTCGCGGCGGCCCCGCAGCTCGACCAGCAGCCGGTCGCGCTCTTCCATCGTGCTCCTGACCAGGTCGGTTTCCAGCACCGGGCGGCGGCCGCGGGGGAACTCCGGGTCCGGATCGCCGGCGCCGAAGAGCTCCTCGCAGCGGGTGGAGCCGAGGCGTTTGAGCACCAGCAGCAGCTGGGCCGGGTCGCGAACGTCGATGCCGGCGGCGTCGAGACCCTTGATCGCGGCCTCGTAGAAGGCCCTGCCGCCGCGCACCAGCTCGTCGCGCATCGCCTCGATCTTCCCCCAGTCGATCACCGGCTCGACCATCGGCAGGTAGTCCTCCAACCGGCGGCTGACGGTCTGGACCGTCGCCACCTCCTGCCAGGTCGGAATCCGTTCGGTCTCGGTGACCGGCACCGCGATCGACGCCGAGCCGAGCCGGTAGCGCATGTCGACCATCTTGGTGAAGAGCAGGTCGGTGTTCAGCACCGCCATGTTGGCGTCGAAGTCCGGGGTGTTGCCGATCGTGTCGCCCTGGGTGTAGAGGAACGGAACCCGGTCGGGATTGACGGCCTCGAGGGCGAGCGTCACCGCCGACTTGATCACCGGGTTCTGGGTGAGGCCCCCCCAGGAGGGCGAGTAGGCGGCGCCGATCAGCTCTTCGCTGATGTAGCGCTCGACCATCGCCCAGCCAACGTAGTTGGCGTAGTCGTGGAAGACCCCCGGGTAGCCGTCCTCCAGGTAGGAGTCGAAGACCACCCCCTCGTCTTTGAACGCCGCCAGCAGCCCCGCCGCCCGCAGCGTCACCACCGTCTGGTTGACGTCGTCGTCGTAGTAGGGCCAGCGCCAGGAGTACTGAGAGAGGACGCCGATCGAGGTGACCCCCGCCCGCAGCGCGTCGAGGGCGTTTTCGACCGAGCCCGGCCCGCCGATGCTGTTGTCCGCCGCCTCCGGCTCGATCGGCACCGTGTGCGCCAGCTCCCACCAGTCCTGCTCGGTCATCATCACCGGGCCGGTTTCCTGGGCCGCGTCGGCCCGTTTGTCTTTCGGCAGGCCCATGCGCCGCTCGGCGATCAGGTTGAAGCGGTCGGGCGGGCGCACGCCCCGCGAGAGCGCGTCTTCGTAGATCTCGCCCAAGGCCTCGCGGGTATCCGCCCAGGTGGCGAGGCCGATGTTCATGCAGGTGCAGGGCGTTCCCTGCTCACGGGCGCGTTCGCGCCACTCCCGCTCTGATCCGACGCCCTTCTCCTCGCAGAAGGTCGACCTCGCGCGCTCGACTCCCTTTGCCATCTCGCGCCCTTCCGCGACAGCCTCCCTGCCATCCGGCAGATCGGGCGGAAGCAGAGCGCTCAAATCGACGTCTATCTGCACCATCCCTCAATCCCCCAAATCCCCTCGTTCCAACACGGCATTTTGGTACGCCCGAGAGTTTGACGGGTCGAGAGGCTTTTCGCTAGTCAGCCTGAGCCCCGCCTCCGTGGCGGAGTGAAGCTATCGCCCCAGCCGGGGCCCTGGCTTCCGCAGCTGACATTCGACAGCCTTCAAGAGGGAATCCGAGGCGGCGCGACCGATCGCTGGCAGGGGTTCAGCAACCGGCCGCGGCCTCCTAGCCCCGGCGGGGGAAGTGCTCGTCCGCGAGGCTGACCGACGACGAAAGGGGCGAGCCGACGGATAGTCGCCGCGATCGAGCACATACAGAGGGTAGAACCGGGAGGCCCCTTCCCAGGAGGGGTTGAGCCCGCCCTGCGATTAGTCCATCCTTTCTTCATGGCGTCATCGAGTAATGAGAATCGCTCTTTCGAGCCAGAGAACGCTCGCGAAGGCATCCAGGCGATGCTCGATGCCCTACCGGCGCTGGTCGGCTACTGGGACGGTGCGCTGCGCAACCGGATGGCCAATGCCGCCTCGGTCGAGTTCTTCGGCATGCCCCCCGGCGAGATGCGCGGCCTGCACATCCGCGAGCTGCTCGGCGAGGAGGCCTACGAACAGAACCGGCCCCACATCGAAGGCGCCCTGGCCGGCCAGGCCCAGCAGTTCGACAGCGAGTTCCGGAGGCCATCGGGGGAGCTGCGCTACACCCAGGTCTCCTACGTCCCGGACGTGGTCGAGGGCGAGGTTCGCGGCATCTTCGTCCTCGTCACCGACATCACCGAGCGGCGACGGATCGAAGACGAGGTCGCGCGCAGCCGCACCCGCCTGACCGAGGCGGAGCGGATCGCGCGGATCGGCAGCTGGGAGTGGGATATCCCGAGCAACCGGCTCACCTGTTCCGACGGCCTCTTCGCCATCTACGGGATCACGGCCGAGGACTTCGACGGACACTACGAGCCCAGCAACACCCAGTACGTGCACCCCGCCGACCGCAACCGGGTCGAAACCGAGATGCGGCGCGCGGTCGAGACAGGCACGCCGATCGACCTCGAATACCGGATCATCAGGCCCGACGGTCGCGTGCGCCGGCTGCATAGCCGGGCCGAGCTGACCGCCGACGCCGAGGGCAACCCGCTGCGCCTCACCGGGACCGCTCAGGACGTGACCGAGCTGCGCGCCGCTGCCGACGTCCTCCACCAAACCGCCAGCGACCTCGGCCGCCGGGCAGCCGAGCTGCACGGCTTCCCCGGTCGATCGCGCGACGCTGACCTCAACAAGCTGCTCAGCCCCCGCCAGCTGGAGATTCTCGCCCTCGTCGCCGAGGGCCTCAGCAACGCCGAGATCGCCTCCCGCCTGTACCTCACCGAGAGCACCGTCAAGTGGCACGTGCGCAAGATCCTGCGGGCCCTCGGGGTCGCGAATCGCGCCCAGGCCGTGGCGCGATATCTGTCGGTCGCTCCCTGAACGCTCAGGTTCTCCTAAGCTCCAGGGATGCGAGTCGTTTCTCTCATCGCCGTGATCGCGGCCGTGCTCTGCGGGCTCTCGGCCTGCGGCGGCTCCGACGAGGGGACGACGGCGGATGCCGGAACCGCCGCCGGCGGTACCTCGACCGTCGCGGAAGAAACGCCGGTCGAGGCGGCTGGCGGGGACTGGGCGACGCTGAAGCGATTCGCCGGTGCCGACGCGGACAAGCTGATCGTCCCGGAGGGACCCTCGCCCGACCACGTCGTGATCAGGGACCTGAAGGTCGGCAGCGGCCCGGCGATCGAGCCTGGCGACGCCTTCGACTCGGAGTACATCAGCTGGAGCTACGAGTCCGGAAAGCCGGTCGAACCGGCGCCGGGAACGGCCGAAGCGCTCACCTGGGTCCCCGGCGGATCGCTCATCTGGGGCACCGGCGAACGGGTCCCCGGCTGGGAACCGGGCCTGAAGGGAATCCGCGCCGGAGGCCTGCGGGAGCTGATCGTGCCTTCGAAGATGGCCTACGAAAACGGCGCCAGGGTGTACCTGGTCAAAGTCACGAAGATCGAGCCCCGGTAGGCGGTTAGCGCAGCTGTCCGGGCGCGAAGCGACGGGCTCGTATCGCCGCTGGAGCCATTTCCCGACCGCGGACCAAGAGCGCGGGCATTCCGTCGGACACGATCAGGCGAGCGGTCCCCGTCCTCATCCTTCCGAACCGAGCCTCGACCAGCCGTCCACCGATCACGGCACGCAGATAGAGCGTCCAGCGCGACGATCCAGGCGCCTTCACGCGCACCAAGTCTCCGGGACGAAGCGGAGGGCCAACCGCCTGGCTCAGACCAGGCGCCGAGGCGCTGTGGTCGACCCGGGACGCCAGCCGCCGTTCCCGTCCTTTCCCTCCGCGGCGAAGGACACTGACATCGGCCGCCCCGGGCGCGCCCAGTCGAGACGTCTCGACTGACGAGGCCAGCGCCCCAGGCGCGCACATCAATACGGGCACATCACCTCCGAACCAGTTTTCGCATCTCTCCGCGAACGGGCCTTTGAACATCCTGCCCTTGGCGACGCGATGACCCGTCACCCCAGGGGCGCGGCGCGCTTCCATCTCCATCGGGCATTCGTCGTTGTCATCGGCGCAGTTCTCCCAGGAGACGAAGTACAGCGACTGCCATCCCGGGCTCATAGGGCCGCCTTCAGAACCCCACTGACCCTGCCAGAACGTCCAGGTTTCGGGCGCGGTGGGCAACTGGATCAGCCCTTCGCTGCCGGGGCTGTTGTGGTTCCAGCCGTAGGCACCGTCATGGCCGCGCTCGGGAAGCGCCGAGGCGTTCTGGCCGCAGGAGACGAACTCGATTTCCTCCGAGCACCGGACGCCGTAGTTCGCGTGGGAACCGTTGGCGACGAAGACCTCGAGCGGCTGGCCGACCGATTTGAGTTCCTCCGTGCCGCAGCTCTGGTACCAGGAGTAGAGCCAGCAGGAGAGGTTTTCGCGCAGGTAGCTGTACCAGTGCCCGTGCTGGGAGAAGGAGGCGAAGTCGAATGCTCCCGGCCGCGAGTGAGAAGGTGCGATCGCAACGGCCTCCCAGTCGCCCTCGTGCCGGCTCCAGGTCTCGTCGATCGCGTCGCTGAATGAGTTGACGCGGTAGAACATCCAGTACTGGACGTACCGGTAGGCGTCCTCTTCGAAGGGCAGTTCGAGGAAGTCCCCGGGGGTCACGCGCCAGTAGATCGCGCTCTCGGTCGGATCGCAATCCCAGAGCTCGACTTCGGTGCCGCAGCCCGGCGCGGCGTAATCCTCGATTTCGTCGTTGGGGCCGAATCCCTCGACGTCGAGAAGGGCTTCCGGGTCGTTCAGGGTTTCTCCCATCAGCTGGTCGGGCGCCGTGACCGCGTAGCAGCCGGTCCAGATGAAGAACGGATCCGGGAGGCCTTCGGTGCAGACGTTGTGCTGGGGGACGCCTTCGGGGTTTTCCCCGTAGTACTCCTCTTCGAAGAACCTGTTCAGGCTGAGTGGCCGCCAGGACTCCGAGGTGTCGAAGTACAGCTGTGGCTTGTAGTAGGTGGCTGCGTCTTCCTCGTCCGCCCAGGCTTTGAGATAGGCGTCCCTCGGCCCGCCGGGATGGGAGTCGTTGCCCCAGGCGTAGTACCAGCCGTCTTCCGGTTCTTCGTTGGGCGCCGCGAACTGCTTCCAGTGGCAGACGTATTCTTTCGTGCCAGGTTCACCGGGAGCCTGTCGCCAATACACCGGTTTCGGCCCGTAGCCTTCCCAATTGCAGCTTCCGCCGCCGTAGAGCGTCTTGACATAGACCACGGCGTAGTAGCCGAGCTCCAGCCAGCCGGTCGGCATCGAGGGATCGAACCCGCTCGGCATTTCTCCGAAACAGACAACCGCGTCGTTTTTCCCCTGTTCGTGCCACATGCGGTAGCCCCAGTACTCGGCGTGTCCGGCATCGCAGCCGCCGGGGCCGCCGTTTACGACCGGACCGTTGTGGGCCCAGGTCCGCAAGCGAACGGCCATGCAGTTGTTGTAGGCGCTTGGGCTTTCAACTACGAAGGTGTACCCCCGGCCTTTGCGAAGCACCGTGGGCGTGATCTGCCACGTGACTTTTCCCGGTTCTTCGGGCAGCGCCTGCGGAGCCAGCGATTTGGCCAGCCAGTTCGGCGTCCCTTCGATCGACCGCCCGGTCGGCGACTCGCCCACCACGAGGCTGTAGACGGCCGCCCCTTTGCATTCGGATTCCTGCGCCAGGTCCCCGAGGGTGATCCGCGTGACGAGCTTGGTCGTCGGCATGTTCTCGATGAACATCACCGTCTGCCCGTGATAGGTCAGGACCTGTTCCACGCGGGCTTCGGCCGGTTCCTGGGACGGATCGATGACGAGCGGCGAGTCGTGATCCGAAGCGCCAGAGACGACGGTTTCCGCCGAAGCGGATCCGATAGGTCCGGCGACGCCGAGCACCACCAGGCATACCAGGAGCGCCCTCTTCACAACACCGCCGACAAACCTGCGTCCAGTCATCTCGGCCTCCCCCGCGAGACGGTTCAGGAACTCAGGTTCAGCGTAGTTTGCTCAGTGGCCTCTCGTCCATTCAGATGGACAGATGGCGGAGAAGTGGGGCGGGCTGGACTCGAACCAGCGACCAAGGGATTATGAGTCCCGTGCTCTAACCAACTGAGCTACCGCCCCGGGAAGGGCGAGCGTAGCGCGGGATCGGGACCCTAGGCGCTAAAGAGCTGGGCGAGGGAGCGGCCGACGTCGGGCGGCTCCTCTTCGCCTTTGGCCGCGGCGGCGGCGCCCTCGGCGAGCGCCTTGGCGGCGTCGGCGATCTGATGGTCGCGCCCGCCGCGGATCGTGCCCGTCTTTTTCGCTTCGGCCAGGTCGGACTCCATCAGGCCGGCGAGCTCGGCTAGACGGCGCAGGCCGACGACGCTGGCGGTCCCCTTCAGGGCGTGGGCTTCGGCCCGCATCGTCTCGAAGTCGGTGGTGGCGGTGGCGAGGCCGGCGGCGATCACGTCGCAGCGCCGCTTCGCCTCCTCGGCGAACGACTGCAGGAGCTCCTCCTCGGTGGCGGCTTTCTCGTTCATCCGGTGATCGCCTCGTCGACCGCTTCGCGCATCAGCTTGAGCCCGAAGGGGCCCTCGACCGCGGCGCGGACGACGCCGCCGCTGTCGATCGTGAACAGGTAAGGCTCGCTCGGCAGGTGAAACGCGCGCACCTGCGGCCGCACCCGCTTGGCCGGATCGTTGTCGTTGTAGATCTCCATGTGGATGAAGGCTGCCTTGTCTCCGTATTGCTGTTTTGCCTGCTCGGCCACGTCGACGACTGGCCCGCAGACCCGACTCTGGCAGAACTCGGGGGTCGCAAACAAGAGCACGATCGGTTCTTTGCCCAGTGCTTCCGCGTAATCCACCTTGTTCTGGGTGTCCGGGGGTATTCGCGTGGTGATCTTCGACAGGTCCCCACCGACGTCCTGCGCGGTGGGGGTATGGATCAGCGGCGCCCTCTCCCCCGGCCGCGGAATCCGTTTGAACCCGCCGACCACGGCCGTGCCAACCGGCGTTCCCCTCAGCTCGCCGTCTTCCTCGATGATCGCCGCGATTCGCCACTCCCCCGCGCTCGGCAGGTTCAGGGGGACCGAGTAGACGACTCGGGCGGCGCCGGGATCTTCGATCGTCGTGGCGGCCTGGAAGGCAGGCTTGGTCGCGAGGGTTTCGATCGAGGCCGGGAATGGGCCCACCGCCGGCTGATCGAGTGCCTGCTGCTGCGCTTTCGCGGCTTTTCCGCGGTTGCCCGACTTCGAGCTGGCCCCCGGCCGGGGGGTCGGGGCCTTGGCGAAGTAGAGCGCCACTTCGGCGCTGTCGATGCCACCCTGGTCGCGGTCGGAAACGACGAATGGGAAGCGGTTGACCCCGGGGTAGAAGACTTCGGCCGACGGGGTGATCTTGGCTTCCGCTGGTCCGTCGGCCGCCTTCAGCACCTGCCGCAGGGTTCTGCCTTCGGTGCTGGGGAAGTCCGACTTCGGCGGCGCCGGAAGGCTCGGGGCGGGCTCGGCGGCGGCCGGCGACTCGCCGGTCTCCGAGTCGCCGCCGCAACCGCCGAGCAGAGCCCCGGCCGCGAGCAGGGCAAGCAGCGCTGGGGCGAGGCGGGGGGCGCGCATCGGCGGCATGTTATGGAGAGATAGGGTCCCCGGGGTTCTCGACGAGAGGAGATTGGGATGGCTGAGCGGGCTGCACTGGTAACTGGGGCTTCAAGCGGGATCGGCCTCGCGATCGCGCGGACGCTCGGCGAGGAGGGCTACGCGCTGACCGTCTCCGCCCGCCGCCCCGAGAAGCTCGAACAGGCCGCCGAGGGACTGCGCGGCGAAGGTTTCGAGGTCGAGCCGATTCCGGCCAACATGGCCGAGGAGGACCACGTCGTCGCGATCTTCGCCGCCCACCGCCAGAAGTACGGCCGGCTCGACGCGCTGGTCAACAACGCTGGGGTCGGGATCGGGGCGCCGATGGAGGAGATCCAGACCAAGCACCTGGACATGCAGCTCGCGGTCAACCTGCGGGCGCTGATCCTCGGCACCCGCGAGGGGCTGCCGATGCTGCGCCAGGCCGGCGCCGAGCACGGCAAGGCGCTGATCGTCAACACCGCCTCGATCGCCGGCAAGGGCGGGCAGGCCTGGCTCTCGATCTACGCCGCGACCAAGGCGGCGGTGATCAACTTCACCCAGTCGACCCACCGTGAGGCCGGGGGCGCCGGGATCCAGTGCACGGCGCTGGCGCCGGGATTCGTCGAGACGCCGATGACCGAGTTCGTCCAGGGTCAGATCCCGCCCGAGGAGATGATCCGCCCCCAGGACCTGGGCGAGGCGGTCCGCTTCCTGCTGCGCACCTCGCGCAACTGCCACGTCCCAGAGGTTGTCTTCACGCGGCCTGGTGAGGGCCTCGATACCCCCTGACCCCAGCTCCGGCGCCGCCGAGCGCCTGCGCGTATTGGTCGCCGCGTTTGGCGACGCGGGTCACGTCTTTCCCGCTATAGCGCTGGGCAAAGCGCTGACGGCGCGCGGTCACGAGGTCGTGATCGAGACCTGGGAGGAGCGGCGGGCCGCGGTCGAGGGCGAGGGGCTGGGCTTCGCCGCCGCCGAGGAATACCGGATGTTCCCGCCGCCGGACCCCAACTCGGCCGAAGGCCAGCACGCGGCCGAGGCGGCGCGGGCGCTGCGGCCCCTGCTGGAGGACTTCCGCCCCCATGTGGTGGTCAGCGACATCCTCACCCTCGCCCCCACCCTGGCCGCCGAGCGGGCCGGCGTGCCGCTGGCGACCCTGATCCCCCACATCTACCCGGTGGTGGAGCCGGGCCTGCCCTTCTTCGCGATCGGCCTGCGGCCGCCGCGGACCGGAATCGGTCGCCGGCTGTGGCGCGCGGGGCACGACCGAGCGCTGCGGATCGGGCTGGAGCAGGGGCGACGGGACCTGAACATCCAGCGCGCCCGCCTCGACCTGCCGCCGATCGACCGCTTCCACGGCGGCATCAGCCCCGACCTGGCCCTGGTCGCGACCTACCCGCAGCTCGAGGACCCGCGCGACTGGCCGCCGGGAGTGGAGATCACCGGCCCGATGACCTTCGAGGTGCCCCACCCCGAGATCGAGCTGCCGCCGGGCGAGGATCCGCTCGTCCTCGTCGCCCCCAGCACCGCCCACGACTCCGACAACCACCTGGTGCGGACGGCGCTGGCGGCGCTGGCCGAGGAGCCGGTGCGGGTGGTGGCGACGACCAACCGGGTCGCGCCGCAACGGCCGATCGAGGTGCCCGCCAACGCGACGCTGGTCGAATGGCTCAGCTACAGCCAGCTGATGCCCGCCGCCTCGCTGGTCATCTCCCACGGCGGCCACGGCACCGTCGCCCGCGCCCTCGGCGCCGGCACCCCGATCCTCGTCTGCCCGATCATCGGCGACATGAGCGAGACTGCGATGCGGGTCGACTGGGCCGGCGCCGGCCTCTCCCTGCCCTGGCGCCTCTGCCGCCCGGCGCCGCTGCGCTGGTCGACGCGCCGGTTGCTGCATGAGCCGTCGTTTGCGCAGAAGGCGGAGGAAATCGCCGCCTGGGGACGCGAGAACGACGGCGCCGCGCGAGGCGCGGAGCTGGTCGAGCGGCTGGCGCTTACGCGCCTTGCCGCCGCCTAGAAAACTCCGGGGGTGGGACTCGAACCCACAACCCTTCGATTAACAGTCGAATGCTCTGCCTGATTGAGCTACCCCGGACCGTGCTAACCCGATTGCGCTACCCGGATCAGCGTCCGAAACAGAATTTAGCGGCACTGCCGCAATTCCTGCCTCCACCTCCGCGTGGCAGTTGGAGCAGAGGAGAACGCACTTCCTAGCCTCCGCGCGCAGCTTGGCCAGCGACAGCGTCAGGCCACGCCTCCCCAGCTCGAACTCCTTCTCCCTCGGATCGAGATGATGAAACTCGAGTGCCCGGTAGCACCGCGAGTACCCGCAGAGCGTGCACTTGCCTCCTGCCTCCTCCACCAAAATCCGCTTCAGAGAACGCCGTCGTTTGGCAACCGCCGCCGCCCGGCACTTGCCGCAACGGAACCTGCCATCAGCCCTCGCGACGAATACCGATAGGCCGTGCTTTGGACATCTCATATAGGTCCGCCTAGCGCCACCTGCGCAAGCGGCCTTGGATTCCCGCAGTCTCGTCGACCGCTCCGTCTCCAATCCGAGTTTCCGCAACCAATACCGGATAGTCGAACGGCCAGCCCGAAACTCGTCGGCCATCCGCTCAACCGACGCCCCTTGCTTGACCAGAGCCTGGAGCCGCTCCGGATCGATCTTTCCATTGGGGGCGTGAACAGCTCGGCCCACGGCAGATAGCCCGTGCTTCTTCAACCAGTAACTGACCGTCGATTCGTGCTTGCCGACTCGCTTGCCGATCGATTCGAGCGACATTCCCTCTGCCAAGCACTCTTCGAGCAGCGCCTTCTCCATGGCCGGATCATGGCAGGCATCTCAGACAGAACGATACGGAGTGAGTTGTCTCAGACGCTTCCCGCCGGCCGCTCCGTGTGGGCGATTCGTTCAACCAGCGCCGCTCGCTCGCGACTGAGAGCGGCACGGCGCTCGTAGTCGCCGCGCTCACCGGCGTTGGCGATTTCTCCCTCCAGGCGACGCTGCTCCAGCAGCAGGTAGTTGAGCTCCATCGCTTCGTGCGAGGCGGGCTCCTCGCGAGACATGATCACCAGTTCGGAGATCAGCCCGGCCAGCTCGCCGTCGTCGTGGGGCAGGTCGGAGGCGGGGTCCTCGAGGTGGTCGCGGAGCCAGGTGGCAGCGCGCAGCCCGGTCGGCGAGAGATGGGCGTCGGTGAGCCGGGCGAGGTAATCCCGGCCCTCGTTCGGCAGGGAGATACACATCGCCAGGAGGGCCCGCTCGCGGCGCTCGCGCGAGGTCAGCTCCGCCGGGCGCTGAGGCCTCCGCTGCTCCTCGCTCTGTCGCGCGGGCGATGGTTGCTCGCGCCCGCCACTGGCCGGCGTCGCGGCGACCACCCGGCCCATCACCATCGCCGGGTCGAGGTCGAGCCGCTCGGCGACGCGCCGGACAAGGTCTTCGCGACCCGCCGTCTCCCCCATTCCAGCCAGCACCGGCGCCACCTCGGCCAGTGCTTTGTCGCGCTCGATCGGCGAGCCGGTGTCGGTGCGGTCGAGGACGAGGCCGACCTGGAAGGCGGTCAGCTCCGCCGCCCCCTCCAGCAGGCCGCGGAAGCGCTCGACTCCCTCGGCGGCGGCCATCATCTCCGCCGGGTCCTCGCCCGCCGGCATCGCCGCCACCCGCAGGCGCATCCGCCGGCCCGCGGCCACGCTCTGGGCTCGCAGCATCGCCTCCTGGCCGGCCGAGTCGGCGTCGAGCGCCAGCACCACCTCGTCGACCATCCCCGAGAGCGCCGCCACCTGCTCGCCGGTGATCGCCGTCCCCATCACCGCGACGGCCTCCTCGACCCCGGCTTGGTGCAGGGCGAGGACGTCGGTGTAGCCCTCGACGACGACGGCGCGGCCGGCTTTGGCGATCGCGCCCTTGGCCCGGTCGACGCCGTAGAGGATCTGGCTCTTGTGGAAGAAGTCGGTCTCGGCGGTGTTGACGTACTTGGCGCCCTGGTCGGGGCGCATCGCCCGGCCGCCGAAGCCGAGGACCCGGCCCCGGCGGTCGCGGATCGGGAACATGATCCGCTCGCGGAAGCGGTCGTAGTCGCCGCCGCTGCGACCCTTCTGGACCAGGCCGACCCCGCGCAGCTCCTCGACGCTGAACCCGGCCCGCTGGCCGGCGACCAGCAGCTTGTCCCAGGCGCTGGGGGCGTAGCCGACGGCGAAGGCGCGCAGCACCTCCTCCCCCAGGCCGCGCTCGGCGAGGTAGTCGCGGGCCTTCGCCGCCTCCTTGGACTCCCACAGGGTGTTGGCGTAGAAGCCGGCGGCGCGGTCGAGCAGCTCCTCCAGCCGCCGGCGGCGCTGGCGGCGCGCCTCGGCCCGCGGGTCCTCCTGCTCGCGCTCCAGCTCGACCCCGTAGCGGTCGGCCAGCAGCTCCACCGCCTCGGCGAAGTTGAGCCCGTCCTTCTCCTCGACGAACTTGATCACGTCGCCGCCGACCCCGCAGCCGAAGCAGTGGTAGAGCTTTTCCTGCGGCTCGACCGAGAACGAGGGGGTGCGCTCGTCGTGGAACGGGCAGAGGCCGACGTAGCGGGCGCCCTGGCGCCGCAGGTCGGTGTGGGCGGAGATGACCTCGACGATGTCGGCGGCCTGCTTGACCCGGTCGACGCTGTCGGGCGAGATCAGCGCCATCAGAAGCGCGACTCCTTCGGGATCGTCAGCTCGGTGAACTTGGCGATGCAGAAGCGGTCGGTCATTCCGGCGATGTAGTCGGTGACCCGCTGCAGGTCGCCGGCGCCGGGGTCGCGGCCGGGAACCTCGGCGGGATTGGCGGCGTAATGCTCGAAGAGGCCGCCCATGGTGCGCTCGACGCGGTCGTGCTCGCGGCGCGCCTCCGGCCCGAGGTAGACGCGGTCGAACATGAACTTGCGCAGCCGCAGCATCGCCTGGCCGACCTCGCGGCCCTGGGAGATCTCCTCGCCGCCGGCCGAGTGCTCGACGATGTCGCGGACGAGGGTGTCGATCCGCTCTGACCCGGTCGGGCCGAGCAGCTCGATCTCCTCCGCCGGCAGGTCCGCCGGCCCGAGGATCCCGGCCCGCAGGGCGTCGTCGATGTCGTGGTTGATGTAGGCGACGCGGTCGACCAGGCGGACGATCTGCCCCTCCAGCGTTGCCGGCTTGCGCGAGCCGGTGTGGTTGAGGATGCCGTCGCGTACCTGCTCGGTCAAGTTCAGTCCCTCGCCCTCGCGCTCCAGCACTTCGACCACCCGCAGCGAGTGCTCGTTGTGGCGGAAGCCGGCGGCTCCGTGATCCCGCAGCGCGGCGTCGAGAGCCTCCTCGCCGGCGTGGCCGAAGGGCGGGTGGCCGAGGTCGTGACCGAGCCCGATCGCCTCGGTCAGGTCCTCGTTGAGGCCCAGCGCGCGGGCCACGGTGCGGGCGATCCCGCAGGCCTCCAGCGTGTGGGTGAGGCGGGTCCGGTAGTGGTCCCCCTCGGGAGCGACGAAGACCTGCGTCTTGTGCTTCAGCCGGCGGAAGGACTTGGAGTGGACGATCCGGTCCCGATCGCGCTGGAACGGCGTCCGCAGCGGGCTGTCCGGCTCCTCCACCTCTCGCCTCGCCGGATAAGACCTGATCGCCTGGGGAGAGAGAAACTCCTCCTCGAAAGCGGAGATGCGGTCCTCGAACGTGGCGGTGGCGGGCACCCGTCGATCATAAGTGTCGGACGGCGGTGATCTGAGGAGGGTGCCGGTGGGGGTGTCCCGGGCACTCAGCATGGAGCCGGGCCACAAGCGCTAGCGGCGCCAGCAGATCTGCGATTGACGCGGCGGAGGTGCGCCCGGGGCACCCCCACCGGCACCCTCTCCCAACAGCTTCCGACGGGACGCTGAGCAGCGAGTCCGCGAGAGAGTTCGCTATGCGGACACTGACGCGGACTCATGGAGTGGGCTTGGTAGTTCGAATGCGGTCGAGAGGGGCACCCGTCCCTCCAGCCACCACCCCTACGCCTTGGCGGGCTCCGCCTCCGGCTCGCGGTCGCCGCCGCCCTCGAAGCTGAAGTCGGGGATCAGCTTGTCGAGCCAGCTGGGCATCCACCAGTTCCAGCTTCCCATCAGCTTCATCGCCGCCGGGACCAGGATCAGGCGGACCAGGGTGGCGTCGAGGGCGATCGCGACCGCGCAGCCGACGCCGAGCTCCTTGATCGAGGGGACGCCGGTGAGGACGAAGACGGCGAAGACCGAGGTCATGATCAGCGCCGCCGAGGAAATCGTGCGGGCGCTGGTCGAGAGACCCTCGGCGACGGCGCGCTCGTTGTCGCCGTGGACCATGTAGCGCTCGCGGATCCGCGACATCAGGAAGACCTCGTAGTCCATCGAGAGTCCGAAGACGATCGCGAAGATCAGCGGGATGTTGATCGTGTCCAGCGCCCCCTGGCTTTCGAAGCCGAGGAAGCCGTCGAGCCAACCCCACTGGAAGATCGCGACGAGGACACCGAAGGCCGCGCCGATCGAGAGCAGGTTCATCAGCACCGCCTTCAGCGGTAGCAGCAGCGAGCGCAGCATCACCATCAGGACGACGAAGCTGAGCGAGAGGACGAAGAGGATGATCTTCCACATCGAGCCGCTGACCTGCTTGCGGACGTCGTCGCCGCGGGCGGTCTCGCCGCCGACGTTGACTTCCGCCTGCTGCGCCAGGGCCGAGGCCGGCACGACGCTGTCGCGCAGGCGGTCGACCAGCGCCACCGCGGCGTCGGACTCGCTCGGCGCGCTCGGAGTCGCCTGGATCAGGGCGCTGTCGCCGGCGTAGTCGGGCGCCGCCACCGCGCTCACCCCGGGGGTCCCCTGCACTTCGCGGACGAAGCCGGTCACGGCCGCCTTGTCCACCCCGCCAGCGTCGAAGCTGGCGACGATCTGGACCGGGTCGGTGCCGCCGCCGAGCTCGTCGGAGGCGATTTCGTTGCCGACGCGGACGTCGCTGTCCTTCGGGAACTGGGCCAGCGCTTCGGTCCCGGTCTCGAGCGAGAGCAGCGGGCTGGCGAGGAACAGGAGCACCGCCGAGACGCCGACGATCGCGGTCCACGGGTGCGCCATCACCCGTTCGGTCCAAGCGCGCCAGAAGCGGTTGTTGCCGGCGGCGGCCTGCTCGGGCGTGCGGCGCCGGTAGAAGCGGCGCTGGAAGAAGCGCTCGACCCGACCGACGACACCGCCCGGCAGCACCCGGTCGCCGAGCATCGCGATCAGCGCCGGCAGCAGCGTCGTCGCGGTCAGGATCGAGACGGCGACGACGGTCATCGCCCCCAGCGCCATCGAGCGCAGCGCCTGGTTGTCGACCATCCAGAGACCGGCCAGGGAGATGATCACCGCCAGCCCGGAGAAGGTGACGGCGAGGCCCGAGGTCGAGAGCGAGAGCGCCCGCGCCTCGGCTTTGTCGTGACCGGCTTCGCGCTCCTCGCGGTAGCGGGCGAGGATGAACAGCGAGTAGTCGACCGCCACCCCGATGCCGATCATCGAGGCCATGTTGGTGACGAAGACCGAGGTCGTCATCTCCAGCGAGATGAAGTAGATCAGGGCTCCCGTCACGAGCACGCTGACGAAGCCGAGCGCCAGCGGCAGCGCCGCCGCGGCCAGCGAGCCGAAGACGACGAGGAGGATGATCGCGACGATCGGGAAGCCGGTCCCCTCGGCCTTGGCCAGGTCTTCCTTGGAGATTTCCTGCATCCCGGCCCAGATCGTCGGCTGCCCGACCAGGTAGGGAGTGACGCCGGCATCGGCGGTGCCGAGGTCGAGGTCTTCGCGGATCGTCGCCGCCGGGTCGATCAGCTCGTCGGAGGAGAGGTTGCTGCGCAGCGGGATCAGGACCACGTCGGTGCTCCGCAGCTGCCGGCGCGCCTGCGCCGCGGCGGCCGGCGTCAGGGTGACGTCGTCGACCGTCGCTACCTCGTCCCGCACTCGCGTCACCGCCGCGTTCCGCTCAGCCGCGGTCGCGTCCGGCGCCGCCTTCAGCACCGCGGCGATCCCGTCCGCCTGCGAGCCGAATTCGCCCTGCAGCGATTCACTCACCTTCATCGACTGGCTGCCGGGGACGTCGAAGCCACCTCCGGTCAGGTGCTCGGTCTGTTTCGCGGCGAAAGGAAGCGCCACCAGCACAATCAGGACCCAAGCCGCGACGACCCAACGTCGCCTCGCGCCCAGAAACCCCGCCAGTGACCTCATCGCGTCTCTCATGCCGCTCTCCCTCTCCTCTTGCCGGACTGGTGCATTGAGGGACAGCCTCCCTCCCGAGTACGGCCGAGGTCTGTGAGCGCCGTCACTACGTGCGGACCGTCACTCGCAGTTCGTAACCTGACCCGGTGATCGTCGACTGCGCGGCCTACGCGGACGGGAAGCGGCGGGAGGGGGAGCTCTCGCTGGAGCGGGCCGGTGAGGCGGCCCGGGAGCCGGGCGCCTTTGTCTGGGTCGGGGTGGTCGAACCGAGCGAGGCCGAGTTCGAGGCGATCGGGGCCGAGTTCGGGCTGCACGAGCTGGCGGTGGAGGACGCGGTGCGCGCCCATCAGCGACCAAAGGTCGAGGAGTACGGCGAGACGGTTCACGTGGTCCTGAAGACGGCGCGCTACGTCGACCCTGAAGAGGTGATCGAAGTCGGCGAGGTCTCGGTCTTCCTCGCCCCCGGCTTCATCGTCACCGTGCGCCACGGCGACGTCGACCTCGCCCCGGTCCGCGCCCGGCTGGAGAAGCGCCGCGACCTGCTGGCCAAGGGTCCCGGCGCGGTGCTCTACGCGATCGCCGACTTCGTCGTCGATCGCTACATGGAGGCCGCTCACGGCTTCGACGAGGACGTGCGCGAAGTCGAGCTGCAGGTCTTCGGCGAAGGCCAGAACCCGACCCAGCGGATCTACAAGCTGGAGCGCGAGGTGCTGGAGTTCCAGGCCGCCGCGGCGCCGCTGGCCGAAGGTCTGGAACAGCTCTGCGGGATCGAGACCGAGGTGATCCCCGAGGGCCTGCACGAGTACTTCCGCGACGTCGAAGACCACCTGGCCCGGGTCACCACCCGGATCGAGAACTTCCGCCAGCTGCTCGACAGCGCCCTGGAAGCGAACCTGACCCAGGTCTCGATGCGCCAGAACGAAGACATGCGGAAAATCTCCGCCTGGGTGGCGATCGGCGTGGTGCCGACGATGATCGCCGGCATCTACGGGATGAACTTCGAGCACATGCCGGAGCTGGCATGGCGCTTCGGCTACCCGGCGGTGCTCGGGCTGATCCTTACGGTCTGCCTCTTCCTCTACTGGCGCTTCAAGCGCGCCGGCTGGCTCTAGGCCTCAGTCGGAGCCGAGCAGGTAACTGGCGGTGGCAACGCCGACCGCCATCGCGCCGCTGCTGTCGCGCGAGGGGTCGGAGAGCGCCTGCAGGGCGAAGCCGTCGCCCAGGGCGAAGAGGTAAGAGACGACGTCCTCGGCCGCGAAGCGGAGGCTCAGCACTCCCTCTTCTTCCTTGCTGCGCAGGACCTCGGCGACGTGGGAGCGGGTCTTCTCGAACAGCTGGCCGACCTCACGCGAGATGTCGGGGTTGCGGCGACCGGCGCTGAACAGCTCGTAGAGGAGAAGGAAAAAGCCCGGTTCGTTGTCGATCATGTCGGTGAGGCTGGTGACCAGCGCCCCGACCACGTCGTTGACCGTCTTCGCCGAGCCGAGCCGCTCGTCCAGCCGTTCGACCCGCAGCTCGGTGTCGCGCTTCACCACCTCGACCAAGAGGCGCTCCTTGGTGCCGAAGTAGTAGTGGAGCAGGCCGCGGCTGACGCCCGCCTCGCGGGCGACGTGCTCAAAGGTGGAGCCGGCGGCGCCGCGCTTGGCGACGGACTCGCGCATCGCGTCGACGATCCGCTGCGCCTTGTCGCCGCTCAGCTCCCGCTCTTTGGTTGCCGCCTCCATCAAGTGGGCCCGATCAGGACCCGTTGATGCTGGTGGTCGAGGTGTACTCGAACTCCTCTTCGGCGCCGAAGAGGGCGTCGAGGACGGCCTTGCGCGCACCCTCGCTGACCGCCAGGGCGATGACCGCACCGATGATCGCGATCAGCAGCAGCTTGCCGATGCCGCCCTTGCGCTTCGGCTTCTCACGCAGGCTCTCGGAGGCTTCCTGCAGGCTCTCGGCGGCCTTGCGCAGATCCTTCTGAACCTTCTTGTCGCTGGTGACCGCCTTGACGGTCCCCTTGCCGTTGCCGGTCGCCCGCCCGTAGGCGCTCTTGGCGGATTCGAAAGCGTCCTTGAGACTGTCGCGCAGCTCTTCGTCCTCGATCAGACGCTGCACGTAGGGGTTCTCGCGAGCGGTCTCATAAAGGTCACCGGCGCGCGCCGTAGTCGTCTTGCTCATACCTTCTCCTCAATGGAATTCCGTGGCCGACTCCAGAATAACTCTCTGACACATACCCGCGACCGGCCAGGGCTACCCCGGGCCGACGCCGTCAAGCAGGACACCGTTGTTACGGAAGTTCGTATCGGCGTTGCGCAGCGTGCGTAGGCGTAGCGGCACCAGCTCTTCGCCGGGCACCTCATATCGACGGATATACAGCTCGCCGACCCGTTCGTAGCCGGTTTCGCGGAAGCCCGGGCCGAGCAGGCGCTGGGGTGGGGGCGGCGCCTGGCCGAGCGAGACGAAGTTCAGCTCGTGGACCAGCCAGTCGTAGCCTTCGGCGGGCTTCAGCTGGATCGCGCCTTCGGAGGGCTTGCTCTGGGTGGCGCCGTCCTCGAGGTAGTAGCGCAGCGGCGCCAGGCCGATCACCCAGGTCACCGTCGCCCGCGGGGTTTCCGGCTCGCCGAGGCGCTCGGCGACCGCTTTCCAGTCGGGCTTCCGCAGGTCGGGCGAGGCGGTCGCCCAGACGCAGAAGCCGAGCGAGTAGACGAGCAGCAGGGTGGCGATCGCGCCGCCGAGCCGGCGGGCGCGGGCGACGGTCAGCGCCACGGCGACGGCGGCGAGCAGCGGCAGCAGCGCCGGCAGCAGGTTGCGGGCGAGGACGAAGTCCTTGCCCCCCGGCCCGAGCGCCAGCAGCAGCGGGATCAGGATCGCGGCCGCGCCGACGAGCAGCGGGACGGCGGCGGCGCGCTTCTCCTCCCCGCTTCCCCGCAGCGCGAGCAGGACGAAGGCGGCGACGACCAGCGCCAGGGGCAACAGCGCCGGCCCCGGGGTCTCGACCCGGCCGATGATGTCGCCGATCTCGCCGACCATGAATGAGATCGCGACTTCGCCGAGCCGGTGGCCGAGGCTGAACTTGCCGATCCATTCGGCGTGGCCGTAGGACATCTGGTGGTAGGCGAGCGGCGCCAGCACCGCCGCCATCAGGCCGACGATCCAGAGCCCGGGGAGGATCGCCCGGCCGCGCCGGCGCCAGAGCAGGATCACCTCGGCGATCAGCGGGAAGACGGCGAAGTAGTGCGTCGCCAGCGCCAGCGCCGAGAAGACGCCCCAGAGGACGAGGTCGCGCCGGTCGCCCTCCCCGCCCCCCTCGCGGTCCATTGCCCGCACGCAGTAGAGCAGCGAGAGCGCGCAGAAGAGGCAGAGCAGCGAGTAGGCCCGCGCCTCCTGCGAGTACCAGAGCAGCATCGGGTTGACCGCGACCAGGGCCGCCGCCAGGAGGCCGACGCGCTCGCCGCGCAGTTCGCGCCCGACCAGAAAGGCGACCGGGATCGTGGCGATGCCGGCGACCGCGGAGAGCGAGCGCAGCCCCCACTCCCCCGTCCCCGCTACCTGGGTCCAGAGCCAGGCCAGCGCGTAGTAGAGCGGCGGCGCCGACTCGGAGAAGCCGACCGCGTCCATCGCGTGGCCGAAGCCGACCCGCAGCACGCGGCTGGCGGTGACGATCTCGTCGTGGTGGTAGGACTGGGCGCCGAGGGTGGCGAAGCGCAGCACCGCCCCCAGCGCGGTGACGCCGAGGAGAAGCCAGAAGACGCGGGAGCGGTTGCGCACTAAGGAAGGGTCGCCTCGAGGGCTTGGGAGACCTCGTCGACGTAGACGAACTCGAGGTTGCCGAGCTCGCGCTTGGGGATCTCGGCCACTTCGGCCTCGTTGCGGCTGGGAACGATCACCTTCTTGATCCCGGCCCGCTGCGCCGCCAGCGACTTCTCCTTCAAGCCGCCGATCGGCAGCACCTGCCCGGTCAGCGTCACCTCGCCGGTCATCGCCACGTCGTTGCGGACCGCGCGGCCGCGGATCAGTGAGGAGAGGGCGACGGTCATCGCCACCCCGGCGGAGGGGCCGTCCTTGGGCACCGCGCCGGCCGGCACGTGGACGTGGACGTCGTGCTCGGCGAACCAATCATCGCCAAGCTTGGGGGCGATCTCACGGTAGTGCCCGCGCACGTAGGAGAGCGCCGCCTGCGCCGACTCCTTCATCACCTCGCCGAGCTGGCCGGTGATCGTCAGCCTGCCCGAGCCCGGCATCGCCGTCGCCTCGATGAAGAGGACGTCGCCGCCGGTCGGGGTCCAGGCCAGCCCGGTGGAGACCCCCGGAACCCGGGTCCGCCGCCGCTGCTCGGCGAAGACGCGGCGGCGGCCGAGCAGCTCGCGCGCCTTTTTGCCGGAGACCCGCACCTTGCCCTTCGCCTTCCCCTCGGCGACCTGGCGGGCGACTTTGCGGCAGACGGTGCCGATCTGGCGCTCGAGGTTGCGGACGCCGGCCTCGCGGGTGTACTCCTCGACGATCGTCGTCAGCGCCGCGTCGGTGAACTCGATCTGCGACGGCTTCAGCCCGTTGGCCTCGACCTGGCGGCGGACCAGGTAGCGGCGGGCGATCTGCCGCTTCTCCTCCAGGGTGTAGCCGGAGAGCTCGATCGTCTCCATCCGGTCGAGCAGCGGCCCCGGGATCGTGTCGAGGACGTTGGCGGTGGCGATGAAGGCGACGTCGGAGAGGTCGAACTCGAGGTCGAGGTAGTGGTCGCGGAAGCTGTCGTTCTGGGCCGGGTCGAGGACCTCGAGCATCGCCGAGGCCGGGTCGCCGCGGAAGTCGGCGCCCATCTTGTCGATCTCGTCGATCATGAAGACGGGGTTGCGGGAGCCGGCGTCGCGCAGGGCGCGGACGATGGTGCCGGGCATGGCGCCGATGTAGGTGCGGCGGTGGCCGCGGATCTCCGCCTCGTCGCGGACGCCGCCGACCGAGATCCGCTCGAACTCTCGCCCGAGCGCTTTGGCGATCGATTTGCCGAGGCTGGTCTTGCCGACCCCGGGCGGGCCGACGAAGCAGAGGATCGGGCCGGGCGAGTCGGGGTTGAGCTTGCGCACCGCCAGGTACTCGAGGATCCGGTCCTTGACCTTTTCCAGGTCGTAGTGGTCGGCGTCGAGCACCTTGCGGGCGTGCCTGATGTCGAGGTCGTCTTCGGTCTCAACCGACCAGGGCAGCTCGACCAGCCACTCCAGGTAGGTGCGGATGACGCCGTGCTCGGCGGCGGCCGGCGGCAGTTTCTCCAGCCGCGAGAGCTCGCGCTCGGCCGCTTTGAGGGCGTGCTCGGGCAGGTTGGCCGCCTCGATTTTCTCCCGCAGTTCGTTCGCTTCGGCCTGCTGCTCGTCCCCCTCGCCGAGCTCGTCCTGGATCGCTTTCATCTGCTGGCGGAGGAAGAACTCACGCTGGCCCTTGTCGATCTCCGACTGCACCTGGGACTGGATCTGGCTGCCGAGCTGGACCACCTCCAGCTCGCGGGCGAGGATCCGCGAGAGGTGGCGCAGCCGCTTGGCGACGTCGACTTCTTCGAGCAGTTTCTGCTTCTCCTCGGTGCCGATCCGCAGCGCGCCGGCGATCAGGTGGGCGAGGTCGGAGGGGTCGTCGATGTTGGCGACCGCCATCTGCAGCTCCTCGGGCAGGTAGGGGATCTGCTCGACGATCTCCGAGAAGGTGCGCTGGACGTTGCGGCTCAGCGCCTCCAGCTCCTGGCTCGGCTCGATCACGTCCGGAATTTCGCTGACCCGGGCGACCATGTAGGGCTGCTCGGCGACGAAGCCGCCGAGCTTCACCCGCTGCATCCCCTGGACCAGGACCCGCAGGGTCCCGTCGGGGATCTTCACCATCCGCGCGACCGCGCCGACCACGCCGACGTCATACAGGTCCTCCGGTCCCGGGACCTCGTTCTCCGGGTCGCGGGCGGTGACCATCGCCAGCATCCGATTGGTGCCGAGGACGTCGTCGATCAGCTGGATCGAGCGCTCCTGCTCGACCGCGAGCGGGGCCAGGGTCTCGGGGAAGGCGACGGTGTCGCGCAGCGGCAGGACCGGCAGCGCCTCGGGCAGCGACTGGTTGATGAGGATCGCGTCCTCCGCGTCGAGCGGGGCGTCGACCACTTCGAGGACCGGCGCGCCCTCCATCACTTGCGGCCTATCGGGACCCGGCGGGTGGTCGCGCTGGGATCGCGCAGCGGCAGCTCGATCCGCAGGATCCCCTCTTCGTAGGTGGCGCTGGCGCGCTCGGCGTCGACCTCGACCTGCAGCTCGACGACGCGGCGGAAGGAGCCGGAGGGAATCTCGATCTGCTGGTAGACGCGGCCCTCGGTCTCCTGCAGGTGGCGCTCGCCGGCAACCGCCAGGTGGCGGCCGCTGACCTCGATGCCGACCTCGGAGAGCTCGACCCCCGCGAGGTCGACCTTGACGATCGCCCGCTGCGGATCGCCGCAGTAGTAGACGTCGACGTTGGGCGAGAACCCAGTCGAGCGGCGGCTCACGTACCGGGCCCGGCTCCAATCGACAAATAGGTCGCGCTGGGGCATGGGCCACAAAATAGCCCGCCGGGGCGAGCTAGGCGGGGCGCGAGGCCCAGCGGGGGGCTCGCATGAGGAGAACCGGCTGACGCGGAGGTACGAGACCCTCCGGGCGATTGGGACGGAAGGTGGTGCAGGCCTCGTTCAGCTCGAGCGCGCAGAGGCCGTTCTTGCGGAAGTAGCAGTCCTCGCAGGTCGGTGGCTTGGGCTTGCGCGGCATCGGCGCGCATATAAGCATCCGCCCCGAGCACCCGCGAGGGGCGTTTCCGCAAATCGCCACCTCTTTGAAACAGCTTCGTCACAGCTTCCCTGCGTCTTCCGGGAACGCGGGTCCTCAGCGCTAGTATCGAGGGCGATGGAGGGTCATTCCAGGAGCGAGAAGCTCTCCGCTTCTCCGCCACTTTTCAAAAGCGAATTCCTCAACTACTTCTCCCGCGTCCACCCCGCGGTCCCGGCGATCATCTTCGTCCCGGTGATCGTGGCGATGGAGTGGCTGGGGGCCGATCGCGGCTACGCGGCCTGGCAGCTGGCGCTGCTGACCCTGGCCGGCGGCGCGGTTTGGACGCTGACCGAGTACTGGCTGCACCGGCTGGTCTTCCACTGGGAGCCCGACAACGCCTTCGGCCGCCGCATGCACTTCATCATCCACGGCGTCCACCACGACCACCCCAACGACAAGATGCGGCTGGTGATGCCACCGTCGGTCTCGATCCCGCTCGCGGCGCTCTTCTTCCTCGGCTTCTGGGCGCTCCTCGGCAACGCCGCCTTCCCGGTCTTCGCCGGCTTCCTCCTCGGCTACCTCTTCTACGACTACACGCACTACTACGTGCACCACTTCGTGCCCAAGACCGACTTCGCCAAGCGTCTGCGCGAACACCACATGCGCCACCACTTCCAGGACCACAGCGCCGGCTACGGCGTCTCCTCCCCCCTCTGGGACCACGTCTTCCGGACTTATCCAAAGAAGCGGTCTAAGTACCGGGGCTAGCGGTCGAACTACCAAGCTCTCTCCATGAGTCCGCGTCAGTGTCCGCATAGCGAACTCTCACGCGGACTCGCTGATCGGCGTCCCGTCGGAAGCTGTTGAAAGAGGGTGCCGGTGGGGGTGCCCCGGGCGCACCTCCGCCGGGAGGATCGCCTACTGCTGACGCCTCATCGGTCGGCTGCCCGGCTCCATGCTG
>JBIOTO010000004.1:0-37496 GCA_044865945.1 Solirubrobacterales bacterium | reverse complement strand
GGATCTTGTCGTCGACCAGGTGCAGCAGCTTGAGGATGTACATGTAGCCGACCGTGACTTTGCCCTCGTAGGGCTCGCCGGTGCGGCCGTTGTACAGCTGGGCGGTGCCCGAGGCGCGGGCGCCCGGACGGGCACCCTTGTCGACGCCGAGGTCGATGCCTCGCTCGGCGTTCTGATCCTGCCACTGGACCAGGGCCTCGTCGACGTCCTCGACGGTGGCGCCGTCGAAGACCTGGGTGGCCACGTAGACGCGGCCGTCGCCCTCGTCAGAGTGGGCCTGCTTGTAGGCCTCGGAGCCGTCGTCGTACCAGCCGTTCGCCGCGACCCACCCGAGGTGGGTCTCGAGGATCTGGCCGATGTTCATCCGGCTCGGCACGCCGAGCGGGTTGAGGATGACGTCGACGGGAGTCCCGTCGGCCAGGTGAGGCATGTCCTCCTCGGGCACGATCTTCGAGATCACACCCTTGTTCCCGTGGCGGCCGGCGAGCTTGTCGCCCTCGGCGATCTTGCGCTTGATCGCGACGTAGACGCGGACCAGGTCATTGACGCCGGGTGGCAGATCGTCGCCCTCGTCGCGACTGAAGGTGAGGACGTCGATGACGACGCCGCCCGCCCCGTGCGGAACTTTCAGCGAGGTGTCGCGGACCTCGCGCGCCTTCTCCTTGAAGATCGCGCGGATCAGCTTCTCCTCCGCGGTCAGCTCGGTCTCGCCCTTCGGCGTGACCTTGCCGACCAGGAGATCGCCGGCGTCCACCTCGGCACCGACCCGGACGATCCCGCGCTCATCCAGATTGCGCAGGCTCTCCTCGGAGCGATTCGGGATGTCGCGGGTGATCTCCTCGTCGCCGAGCTTGGTCGTGCGGGCGTCGATCTCGTACTCCTCGATGTGGATCGAGGTGAGTTCGTCGTCCTTGACCAGACGCTCGGAGAGGATGATCGCGTCCTCGAAGTTGTAGCCCTCCCAGGACATGAAGGCGACCAGGCAGTTCTTACCCAGGGCGATCTCGCCGCCGCCGGTGGAGGAGCCGTCGGCGAGCACGTCGCCCTCCTTCACCTTCTGGCCCGCCTTGACGATCGGCCGGTGGTGAATGATCGTCCCCTGGTTCGAGCGCGTGAACTTGAGCAGCGTGTACTCGTCTTTCTTCGAGCCACTGCTGACGACGATGCGTTCGGCGTCGACGAAGGTGACTTCGCCATCGCTCTTGGCGAGGACGACGTCGCCGCTGTCGACCGCCGCGCGGCGCTCCATCCCGGTCCCGATCAGGGGCGGATCCGGTTTCAGAAGCGGCACCGCCTGGCGCTGCATGTTCGAGCCCATCAGCGCCCGGTTGGCGTCGTCGTGCTCGAGGAAGGGAATCAGCGAGGTCGCAACCGACCAGATCTGGGACGGTGAGACGTCCATCAGGTCGACTTCCTTGGGGGCGGCGGTGGCGTACTCCTGCTCACCGGCGCGGACCAGGACCTGCGGCCCTTTCAGTTTGTGGCTTTTCGGGTCGATCTCGGCGTTCGCCTGGGCGATCACCTTGTCCTCGTCCTGGGTCGCGTCGTAGTGAACGATCTCCTCGGTGACGACGCCGTCTTTGACCACCCGGTAAGGGGTGGTGACGAAGCCGTGCTCGGAGATCTGCGCGTAGGACGCGAGCGAGCCGATCAGGCCGATGTTCGGCCCCTCCGGGGTCTCGATCGGGCACATCCGGCCGTAGTGGGTCGGGTGCACGTCGCGAACCTCGATCGGGGCCCGCTCGCGGGTCAGGCCACCGGCACCGAGGGCGGAAAGTCGCCGCCGGTGGGTGAGACCGGTGAGGGAGTTGGTCTGGTCCATGAACTGCGAGAGCTGCGAGGACCCGAAGAACTCCTTCATCGCCGCCACGACCGGGCGGATGTTGATGATCGTCTGCGGGGTGATCGCGTCGGCGTCCTCGGTGGTGAGGCGCTCGCGGACGACGCGCTCCATCCGGTAGAGGCCGATCCGGAACGCCTCCTGGATCAGCTCGCCGACCGTGCGCAGACGGCGGTTGCCGAAGTGCTCGTACTCGTCGAGGTGGTCGTAGACCTGCTCGCGCGGGTAGGTGATCGCCTCCGCGGCATAGTCTTTGATCGGGTTCTCCTCGTCGATCTCCTCCGGGATGCCGAGCAGTTTCGGCAGCGAGACGAGCTCCTTGACCAGGGCGATGATGTCGTCGTGGGTCAGGACCCGGGTCTCGAGGTCGATGTCGAGATCGAGACGGGCGTTGAGCTTGTAGCGGCCGACCCGGGTGAGGTCGTAGCGCTTGGAGTCGAAGAAGAGCTGCTCGAGCAGGCCTTTGGCGGCGTCGACCGACGGTGGCTCGCCCGGCCGCTGCTTTTTGAACAGCTCGATCAGGGCGCCCTCTTCGGTCTTGGTCGCTTCGGTGTCCGCCTCGATCGTGTGGCGGATGTAGACCGAGTTGTCGAACATGTCCAGCAGCTGCTGGTCCTCGACGTAGCCCATCGCGCGCAGCAGGACGGTGACCGGCAGTTTGCGCTTGCGGTCGATGCGGACGAAGACTTTGCCTTTTTTGTCGACTTCGAGCTCCAGCCAGGAGCCGCGGGCCGGCATCAGGTTGGCGATGAAGACCTGCTTTTCCGGGTCCTTCGGCGCCATCACGTAGGCGCCCGGCGAGCGGACCAGCTGGGTGACGACGACGCGCTCGGTGCCGTTGATGATGAAGGTGCCGCGCTCGGTCATCCACGGGAAGTCCCCCATGAAGACGGCCTGCTCGCGGATCTCGCCGGTCTCCTTGTTCTGGAAGGCGACGGTCGCGGTCAGCGGTCGCGAGTAGGTCATGTCCTTCTCGCGGCACTCCTCGATCGTGTGCGGCGGCTCCTCAAATTTGAACTCGCCGAAGACGATCTGGAGGTTCCCCGTGTAGTCCTCGATCGGGGATATGTCGTTAATCGTCTCCCGGAGGCCACCTGATTTCGGATCCGTCAGTTCTTCAAAAGAACGACGCTGGATGTCGATTAGGTGTGGGACCTCGAGAGGGTTGTCTAGGCGGGAAAAACTCCTACGGGTTACGGGGGCAGCGTTGGAACGTGCCAAAGTCGGCGACTCCTCGGACGGTCAGAGGGACGTGGATACTGCGCAGATATGGGCAGGGGCACTCAAAAAGCGCGCGACCGGGGAAAATAACACACGGCCGCAGGCGCCTACAGACTTGGCTCCCCGACTGGGATCCGCAGGGCGGGGTTGAGCTCTTACGAGAGCTCGACCGTCGCGCCTGCCTCCTCCAGTTCGGCTTTGAGTTTGTCGGCCTCGTCGCGCTCGACGCCCTCTTTGATCGCTTTCGGAGCCTCGTCGACGAGGGCCTTGGCCTCTTTCAGGCCGAGACCGGTTGCCGAGCGGACCACCTTGATGACCGGCACTTTCTGGCCGCCCACCTCTTTGAGGACGACGTCGACGGTCGAAGACTCTTCGCCGCCGCCTTCGTCACCGCCGCCACCGCCACCGCCGGCAGCCGGCGCCGCGGCCGCAACTGCCGTCGCGGAGACGCCGAACTCCTCCTCGAGCGCTTTGATCCGCTCGGAGAGCTCGAGCACCGAGATGCCTTTCAGCTCCTCGATCCAGTCCTCGGTTGAAGTTTTGGTTGCCATCAGTCGCTACCCCTCTTCCTCGTTTGAATCTTCATCTGAAGTCGTGTCGTCGGAAGCCTCCGCCGCCGGAGCCTCCTCCTCGGCGGGTGCCTCCTCGACGTCCTCGGCCGGTGCCTCCTCGGCCTCGGCTTTCGGCTCCTCGGCGGGTGCCTCCTCGGCAGGTGCCGGAGCCTCGCCGGACACAAGCCCTTTCTCGGCGATCTGGCCCAGCTGCAGCGCCAAGCCTTGGATCATCGAGCCCAAACCGCGGACCAGCCCGGTGAGCGGGCTGGCGACGACGCCGGCCAGCTGGCCGTTGAGCACTTCGCGGCCGGGCAGTTTGGCGATCGACTTGAACGCGGCTTCGTCGAGCGAAGTCGCGTCCATGAAACCGCCCTTGTAGGTGAGCACTTCGTGCTCTTTGTTGAAGGTCGTGATCGCCTTCGCCGCCTGGGCGGTGTCGCCGCGCACGAAGGTGAGCGCGGTCGGGCCACGCAGCAGCTCGGCCAGCCGTTCCTCGCCGGCCTCGTCGGCGGCGATTTTCGTCAACCGGTTCTTGACGATGCGGAAGCTGGCGTCGGCTTCGCGCAGTTTCGAGCGCAGTTCGGCCGCCTGGGGAACGCTGATACCGCGGTAGTCGACGGCGAAAATCGCCTCGGACGCCTCGATCTCGGAGGCGATCTCTTTTATGGCTGCGGACTTTTCTTCGCGGTTCATCGTCTCACCTGCATCGGGCTTGCGGGCCAGCGCCCTGCCGATGGTCTCGGGTTAAGCGGCGACGGAGCTTAGACCGTCGCGGGCTCCTGTGCGGTCTCGTCAGTCGCGGCGGCGGCCTCTTCTCCTCCGGAGGCTGCCGTCTCGCGATCGGAAGACTTGCCGGCGTCGACCCGGATGCCGGGGCCCATCGTCGTCGTCAGCGTGGCGGAGACGATGTATTTGCCCTTGGCGGAGGAGGGCTTGGCGCGGAGGATCTCCTCCATCACGGCTTCGTAGTTGGCGAGCAGCTGCCCTTCGTTGAAGCTGGCCTTGCCGATCGCCATGTGGACGATCGCCTGGCGGTCGGTGCGGTATTCGACTTTGCCCGACTTCGAGTCGGAAACGGCCTTCTCGACGTCGTCGGTGACGGTGCCGACCTTGGGGTTCGGCATCTTGCCCTGGGGACCGAGGACGCGGCCGAGCTGGCCGACGCCTTTCATCATCTCCGGGGTCGAGATCGCGACGTCGAAGTCGGTCCAGCCCTCCTGGACTTTCTCGACCAGGTCCTGGCCGCCGACGAAGTCGGCACCAGCTGCCTCGGCGTCACGCGCCTGCTGGCCCTGGGCGAAGACGGCGACGGTGACGTCCTTGCCGAGCCCGTGCGGCAGCGCCAGGGTGCCGCGCAGCTGCTCGTCGGCGTGGCGGACGTTGACGCCGAGCAGAACGTGCAGCTCGACCGTCTCGTCGAATTTGGCGCTCGCGGTCTCTTTCAGCAGCGTGATCGCCTCGGCCGGCGGGTAGGCGTGGTCGCGGTCGACCTTGTCGTACTGCTCGCGGTATCGCTTGCCGTGGGCCATCGAGATCTCCTAGGCGACGTCGACGCCCATCGAGCGGGCGGTGCCGGCGATGATCTTCTTCGCGGCGTCGATGTCGTTGGCGTTGAGGTCGGGCATCTTCCGTTCGGCGATCTCCTGGATCTGCGCGTCGGAGATCGTCCCAACCTTGTTGACGTGGGGCTCGCCCGATCCCTTCGGGATTTTGATCGCTTCCTTGATCAGGACGGCGGCGGGGGGCGTCTTGGTGATGAAGTCGAAGGAGCGGTCCTCATAGACGGTGATTTCCACCGGGATGATGGTTCCGCCCTCGCCCTGCGTCTGGGCGTTGAAGGCTTTGCAGAAGTCCATGATGTTGACGCCGTGCTGACCCAGCGCGGGGCCGACCGGCGGCGCCGGGTTGGCGTTTCCGGCCTGGATCTGCAGCTTGATGACGGTGAGGACTTTTTTGGCCATGAGGGGTTGGGGAGGGTAGCGCTCTTTGCGAGCTAGATCTTCTTGACCTGGTCGTAGCCGACCTCGACCGGCGTCTCGCGGCCGAAGATCGAGACCAGCACCTTGAGTTTGGCGGCGTCCTCGTTGATCTCGGCGATCTCGCCGGAGAAGTCGGAGAGCGGGCCGGAGATGACTTTGACCGATTCGCCGATCGCGAACTGGGCCTGGGTGCGCGGCCGCTCGGCGGTCTCGCGGTGGAGCAGGCGGTCGACCTCCGGTTTGGAGAGCGGCACCGGCTTGTTGCGCTCGGCGCCGACGAAGCCGGTCACCCCGGGGGTGTTTTTGACCAGGTTCCAGGCGTCGTCGGTCATCTCCATGTTGACCAGCACGTAGCCGGGCATCGTCCGTTTCTCGGTCTGGATTTTCTGCCCGTCCTTCATCTCCGAGACCTGCTCGGTTGGGACGACGACCTGCCGCACGTTGCGGTTCTGACTCATCGTCTCCACCCGGTGCTCGAGGTTGTGCTTGACCTTGTTCTCGTGCCCGGAGTAGGTGTTGATCACGTACCAGCGATACATCTAGAAGCCTTTGTTCGGGACCCTCTTAGAGGATCTGCTTGATGAGCCAGCTGAATGCCGCGTCGAGAGCGCCGAGATAGGCGGCCGCGACAGCGACGAAGAGGACGGTCACAGCGGTTGCCTGGACCAGCGTCTCGCGGTCCGGCCACTGGACTTTCTTCAGCTCCTGCCAGCAGGATACGAGGAAGCCGATGAAGCCGGAGCGCTGACGTTCTGCCTTCGCCTGTTTCTGTTTCTTGTCGAGCTGCTGACGCTCGCGCCGCTTCTGCTCGTCGCGCTTGCGCTTTTCCGCCTCTTTCTGCGCTTTCGCTTCGGCGCGGCGGGAACCGCGCGACGGCTTCGGGTCCTCGGGGAGGGCGAGAGCCTCCTCCGAGGCGCCGGCGGCCATGCCGCGCTCGCGCGCCTCGATCAGCGCCTCGTCGCCGGAGATCGGAACCTGGGTGTCATGCTGAGCCTCGACCGCGCTCTCGTGACCGCCGGAGCGTTTCCGTTCTTCAGCTTCCCGAGCCCGGCGCTCGGCCTTGCGCTGTGCGCGGGTCTTTGCCATCGGGGGCTACCGGGTCTCCTTGTGGGAGGTGTGGCGCCCGCACCAGCGGCAGTACTTGCGCATCTCGATGCGGTCCGGCGTGTTGCGCCGGGACTTGTTGGTCTGGTAGTTGCGGCGCTTGCACTCTTCGCAAGCCATCGTCACCGCGATGCGGACATCTCCGCGAGCCATCTTCTCCCTCGTTCCGTGCCTGAGGACTAGTCGTTACAGAAGAAAAACCTCGGGCCAGGGCACGAGGCTGAGGCAAGGATAGCGCTCTGCGTCGCCTCGGGACCGGCTGGCGTCGCCCATCGCGGCCGCGCTCCCCACGTACTACTAAATTCTTTGTAAAGTCGTTTTCAATGCAATCTCGTCTCTTCGACCGCGACCAGTTCGTGGAAGAGGTGGAAGAACGGCTCCTCGATCCCCTGCAACGCAACCAGACAGGGGCGTTGCTGCTGCTCGACATCGACTCCTTCCACCTGGTCAACGACTCGCTCGGACACGAGGCGGGCGACCAGCTGCTGGAGACGGTCGGGGCGACGCTGCGGGACGAATCGCGAGTCGAAGACCTGCCGGCGCGGATCTGCGCCGACGAATTCGCGCTGCTACTGCAGCGGGCCACGCCGGATCAGGCGATGGCGACCGCCGAGCGGCTGATCGCGCTGGTGCGCGAACGGGGGCAGCCCGCCGTCGGCGCCAGCGTCGGCATCGCCTCCTTCGGCGGCACCGGCGAGGAGGTAACCGCCGAAGGGCTGATGATCGCCGCTGACATCGCCCTCTGCGAAGCCAAGGAGCAGGGCGGCGGCCGGGCGGTCGACGCCGCCAGCGGGCCGAACCTGAAGCTGACCTGGGCCGACCGAATCCGGGAAGCGCTCGACCGCGAACGGATCGTCGTCTACTCGCAACCGATCGTCGACCTGAGCGACGGATGCGTCGCCCGCGAGGAGCTGCTGGTGCGGATGCTCGACGCCGACGACGACGTCATCCCCCCGTCCTCGTTCCTGCCAACCGCCGAGCGATTGGGACTGATCACCGAGATCGACCGCCTGGTGCTCGGCAAGGCGATCGAGCTGGCTGGGCGCTCGCGCCCGATCGCGGTCAACGTCAGCGGCGCCTCGCTCTGCGACCCGCGGCTGATCGAGGACGTGCGCCGGGCGATCGCCGACGGCCTCAACCCGGCCTGGCTCGACTTCGAGATCACCGAGACGGCGGCGATCTCGAACATGGCCAACGCCCGCGCCTTCGCCGAGACGGTGACGGCGATGGGCTGCGGCCTCGGGCTCGACGACTTCGGCACCGGCTTCAGCTCGTTCAGCTACCTGAAGGAACTGCCGATCCAGCACCTGAAGATCGACCTCGAGTTCATCCGCGAACTGCCCCACTCGCCGACCGACCAGCGCCTGGTCCAGGCGCTGGTCCAGTTCGCCAAGGCCTTCGGCCAAGAGACGGTGGCCGAGGGGGTCGAGGACGCCGAGACGCTGGCCCTGGTGCGGGCCTTCGACGTCGACTACGCCCAGGGCTTCCACATCGGCGAACCGGCCCTGGTCGCGGGCGAAGTAGCCGCCGCCAGCTGAGTCCGGTGGCTGAGAGGGACGGGCACCCGTCCCTCCTCTCGACAGCCTTCGAGATTCCTACCGAGACCGTGAAAAAGGGCGTATAGCGCACCTTTTCACGGTCTCGCGAAAAGGCGGTCAAACCAGGACGTGTCGGGGAGGGTGCCGGTGTCCCTCGGAGGCTAAAGCCCGAGCGTTTTGGCGATGATCGTGCGCTGGATCTCTGAGGTGCCGCCGTAGATCGTCGAGACCAGCGAGCTGCGGACGAGGCGCTCCATGTCGTACTCGGAGGAGTAGCCGTAGCCGCCCATCATCTGCATCCCCTCGAGGGTGGTGCGCTTGGCGACCTCGGTGACGAAGAGCTTCACCATCGAGGCCTCTTTCGGCAGCATCCGGTCGGGGTCCTCGTCGGTCAGGGTGGCGACCCAGTGGGTCATCAGGCGGGCGGCCTGCAGGTCGGTGGCGAGGTCGGAGATGCGGTGCTGCAGCGCCTGGAAGGAGCCGATCGGGCGGTCGAACTGGCGCCGCTCCTTGACGTAGAGCAGGAGGTCGTCGAAGGCGCGCTGGGCGATGCCCAGCATCGTCGCGGCGAGGATCAGGCGCTCGACGTTGAGGCCGGCCATCAGCTGGGTCCAGCCCTGGTCGACCTCGCCCAACACGGCGCTCTCCGGGGCGACACAGTCAGTGAAGTAGAGGGTGTTGGTCTCGCGCCCGCCCATCGTCTCGATCGGGACGATCTCCATCCCCTCGACGTCGCGCGGCACCCAGATCATCGTCAGACCCTCGTGCTTGCTCGCCCCCTTGGTGGTGCGGCAGACGACGAGCACGTGGTCGGAGATGTGGGCGTTGGAGATGAAGACCTTCTGGCCGTTGATCACGAAGCCGCCGTCGACCCGCTCGGCCTTGGTGGTCAGGGAGCCGACGTCGGAGCCGGCCTCGGGCTCGGTCATCGCGATTGCCTCGACCGACCCGGAGGCGATCCCGCCGAGGATTTCCTGCTTCTGCTCCTCGGTGCCGAAGCGCTGGGTGGCGCCGGCGACGATCAGCGTCGTCGCGTAGCCGCCGATCGGGGCGAGGCCGCGGGTCGTCTCCTCCATGAAGAGGCAGGCCTCCAGCATCGTCCCGCCGGATCCGCCGTACTCCTCGGGGATCGTCACCCCCAGCCAACCGAGGTCCGCCATCTGTTTGTAGATGTCGAAGTTGTGGTGCTCCTTGTAACCGTCGGTCAGCCGCTCACGCTGGTCCTGAGTGCCGCACTCGCGGTCGCAGAAGTCCCGAATCGCGTCGACGAAGTCGTTCTGCTCGTCGGTCAGGGCGAAGTCCACGGCGCCACCCTACAGCGGTCGCGGCGATTTTGGCCGGCTGGCCAGACCCGTCAATGGCCGCCGCGACGGCGGAAGGGTTCCGCGAGGTCGGCAGCGTCGAAATCGTCCGTACCCGGCGCCCCGGTGGCGTAGCGGTAGAGGGCGACGGAGAAGACCTGCTGGGTGGCGAGCGAGAGGGCGGTGACCAGAAGGATCGTCGCCACGGCGACCGCGATCAACACCGCCCCGAGGGCCGCGTCGCTGACGAGGATCCCGACCGCGAACAGGATTCCCGCCGGGACCATGACGATCGCGGTCCAGGCGCTGATGCCGACGAGACCGGTGATCCCCTCACCCCATCTGTCCTTGATCAGGTGGACCGACTCCTTGGCGGTGTCGAACGGTCCGGGGCCCTTCAGCACCAGCAGCGGCACGGCGAAGATCGTCGCCAGGCTCCAGGCGGCTCCGAGCAGCCAGGACGCGAGGCGTCCGGCACCGGGGATCCGCGAAGCGATCTGATCCAGCACGAGGCCCACCCCCGCCGCCAGCAACGCCCACTGGGCGATCCGGCCAACCCGCTTGAAGGAGAGCCCAAGAGCTTCACGGAGGTCGATCGGCCGACCTTCGAACCTTGCAACGGCGGCGCCCGCGAGGGCGACGTTGAAGAAGACGCTGAGAAACGTCAGTGGGTAAAGGGCGATGGCCGCGACCAGCGCCACGCTCCCACCCGCGTCGCCGGGCGAGTCGAAATAGCCGGAGAAGTAGAAGATCGCGGCTGCCCCCAGCAACCCGCAGCCCGCGCCCATCAGCGCGATCGCGATCATCGTCGGGTCGCGGCGGATCACGGCCCAAGCCGACTTCGTCAGCCGCCACCCTCGCGCCATCCGCCCTTCCAACTCGGTGCCAAGGGTCTCGGACTGCGCCGTGTCGTTGCGACCGTTCAGAGAAGCCCGGAACGAGACTCGAACTCGTGACCCCTTCCTTACCATGGAAGTGCTCTACCAACTGAGCTATCCGGGCGGGTCGGCCTCCCTGGGGAGCCGCGCGCTCAGGATGATTCTAGACGGTGGTCGCGGCTCAGCGCCGGCCCCACGGCATCGCCACCGCGAGCTTCCAAACGCCCTCGACCTGCCGCAGCACCGTGGTCGGCGTCAGTGTCCGGCTGAACGGCTCTCCCTCCGAGCCGGCCGAGGTCACCACCCAGCGGTCGGTTCCGAGCGCCACCTCTCCGGCGAGGACCACCGAGCTCTCCTGCACCTCGATGCGGGAACCGATCGCGATCAGCTGGCGCAGGATCGGGCGGATCTCTTGCCTGCCCCTGATCACGGTCGAGTCCGGGGTCAGGAGGCAGGCGTCTTTGGCAAAGCAGGAGGCGGCGGCGTCGAGGTCGCCCCGGCTGATGAAGTCGGCGAAGGCGCGAATGCTCTCCCCCGGAGCATCCACGTCTTTGGCAACGGCCGGCGTCATCGTCCTAGAGGAATTCGGAGGGGTTGATGCGGCAGTAGCGGAATTCGTAGTCGAGGACCAGGTTGTTCGTCTGGTTGGCGTTGCTCTTCAGGCGGATGATCATCTTCATCGCGCCGTTCTTGTCGCCGTTGGCGAGCTTCCGGCCCGTCGCTTCGAGCAGTTCGATCTCGGTCTTGATGCCCTTCAGCCACTTGGTCAAGCGGGCGGCGTCTTCCGCTGGCTTCGGGATGGCGAGAAGCTGGGCGCGGGCGCGCTTGAGCGCCTTGGCGGCGGCGAAGAGCTGGCCCGAGGCCTTCTTCAGCTTCCCCGCCTGCACGTTCTGGCGGGCGCCGTCGAGAACCTTCTCGTTGGCGTCCCGGTTCGTCTTGCAGATCGGTTCGGCCGATTCCTTGAAGGTTTCGGGGGTCGCTTCGGCGGCGATCGCCGGCACCGCTCCCAACAGGGCGACAGCGGCAACGAACGACATGACCAGCTTCCTGCCTGACATAGGTCCCTCCCTAGTTCCTTTCCCGAGCTTCAATCATAGGCCCGGGGAATTTGGCGGTCGTTCACCTTTTTGAACATTCTCCGCCGGGGTTTTTCCCAAATCGTTCAGTTGCCGCTACTAACGCCGCTTCGAGGAGCCGCGTTTGCGGCGGCGTTTGGGGGTCGGTTCACCGGCCTGGCGGAGGGTGCGTTCGCCCGCCTTCTCGGTCGACTCGCCCATCGTGATCTGGAACATCGCCAGCAGCGCGTCGGAGGCCAGCGGGCGCATCCGGTCGAGCGCCTCGCGGACCTTCGGCCAATCGTCCTCGGGGCGGCCGGCCTTGTCGAAGGGCTCCCAGATCTCGCGCACGAAGAGCTCGACGAAGGTGCGGGCGATGGCTTCGGAGCGGTCGCGCAGCTCCTCCGCGGTTTCGATCGCCGCCCGCGGTGAGACGCCGAGTTCGATCAGGGCGGTGCCGGCGCGTTGCAGGCGCGGGCTGATCACCTCGAACTTGCCGTCGGGCAGTTCGCGGACGACACCCATCTTTTCCACCCTGGCGAGCAGCTTCGGGTCGAAGGTCTTGACGCCCCAGGCGGCGGCGAGCTCGTCGGCGTTGAAGATTTCCGGCGTCTCGTCCTCGAACGGGGCGCGGACGGCGCGGGCGAAGTCGACCATCTCGCGGGAGGAGCCCTCGCTGCTCTCCAGCACTCGGCGGATCGCCTCGAGGTTGAGGCCCTCGGCCTGCATTTCGCGGGTCAGCTCGATCCGCGCGACGTGGTTCTCGTTGTAGTAGCCGGTGCGGCCGTGGACCTCGGGCGGGGGCAGCAGGCCGCGGGTCTGGTGGGCACGGATGTTGCGGATCGTCATCCCGGTCCGCCGTGCCAGCTCGCCGATGGTCATCTTGCCGTCGGGGCCGTTCTGCGACTTGCGGCTGCTCATCGGCCCATCGTAAGCGGGAAACGCTGGCCGTTCATCTTCTCGGCGGCGTCCGAGCAGAGGAATGCGATCGCCGCGGCGATGTCCTCCGCCGGGGTGAAGGTCGGGTGGTCCTCGTCGGGGTTCTCCTCCCGCATCCTCGGGGTGAGGATCGCGTCGACGACGATGATGTTGGCGGTCGGGCCCCCGGGCTCGAAGCCGTCGGCGAAGGCGAGGGTCCAGGCCTCGGCGGCGGCCTTGGCGGTCGCGTAGGCGGCGTTGGTGTTGGTCGGCGCCTGCGCCTGCTTGGCGGAGACGAGGACGAAGCGGCCGTGCGAGCTGTCGGCGATCTGGTCGTGGAAGGCGCGGGTCGTGTGCTGGACGGTGCGGACCAGCAGGTCGTGGAGGAAGTCCCAGTCGTCGAGTGGCGCCTCGTGCAGCGGCTCTCCCCCACGCCAGCCGCCGACCAGGTGGACCAGCCCGTCGACGCGACCGAAGCGCTCGACCAGCCCGTCGCGCCAGGCGCGGGTGGCGTCCTCGTCGAGAAGGTCGACCGTGCGGCCGTCCCAGCGCTCAGGCGGGAGGCCGAGATCGGCGGCAAGCGCGTCGAGGGTCTCCTGGCTGCGATCGGTTCCGGCGACGGTCGCCCCGGAATCGGCCAGCGCCCGGGCAACCAGTGGGCCGAGCCCACCGCCCACCCCGGCGATCGCGATCACGCGGTCATCGAGCATGCGGGGATCTTTTCAGGCTCGGGTGGTCGTTCCGTCCGAGGAAATGTTCTGTCCGAGGTAGTTGCGAGGATGTCCGACATGGAGATCGAGGTCAAGACTTCACCCCATCGCCGCGAGCGCGCCGTGAATCGGCGGGTCCAGGGCGACATCGGCGAGATGTCGGCGATGGAGTGGCTTGGGAGCAAGGGCGCAACTGTCTGGGTTCCGTTCAACCACAGCCCGCACGTCGATCTGATGGCGGAATGGGACGACGCGCTGATCAAAGTGCAAGTGAAAACGTCGACGTTCCAAGCGTCACTGTCATCGGGCGATGAGCGCTGGAAAGTAGCCATCGCAACGAATGGGGGAAACAGAAGTTGGACCGGCCTGACGAAGAAATTCGACCCTGCCCGTGTCGACTACCTATTCGTGCTCGTCGGCAACGGAAGGCGCTGGTTCATCCCGGCCACTTTCATAGAGGCCGCGCGAGAGATCAGTCTAGGAGGGCGCAAGTATTCCGAGTTCGAGATCGAACCAGGAACGCCATTCGAATCACTGATCTACTCGAACGACAACCCCAATAGAATCTTCGGTCCCACCGCGGGGGAGTGCCAGAGCGGTCAAATGGATGTGACTGTAAATCACACGGCTATGCCTACGCAGGTTCGAATCCTGCCTCCCCCATCGACTCGGGCCAGCAGACAGATTCTGCTGCGACCCAAACGACAAGCGACCTTCCCCAAGGCACCCTGCGAGGAGGCTGGAATCGCCGCTGGGGATCGGCTCAGAGCGATGGCCGACGGCCCAGGCCGGATCGTGTTCGAAAAGATCGGCGACGATCCGCCGGTCTAGCCCTCGAACGCTTCGAGCCGCGCTTTCATCTGCTCGTTGAAGGCGGTGAGGGCGGAGAAGGGGCGCATGAAGACGGTGAGCTCGCGGACGTTGCCCTGGTCGTCGAGCTCGAGGAAGTCGATGCCCTCCAGCTCGCGGTCGCCGACCGTGGCTTTGAAGCGGAGAACGACGGTGTCCCCCTCCGCCAGCTCGTCGGTGTAGGAGAAGTTCTCCAGGGTCGCCGCCACGTGGGTGAGGACCGTGGCGACCGTGTCGCGGCCTTCGAAGCCGCGGAAGAGGACCGGGCTGTGGAGGACGACGTCCTCGCGAAGGGTCTGGGTGAGCAGGTCGAGGTCCTTGCTCTCGGCGGCGGTGCGGAACGGGTGGGGCGCGGCCATGCGCCCACTGTAGCTCCCCCGGGTGGAATACTCACGCCGTGCCGAGCGACCGTTTCTACTCCCGCCTCTCCCACTCCCTGGGAGCCAAAGGGCTGCGAGCGGTCGGCAAGCTGAACGTCCCGGTCTACCGGCTGACCCGCGGGCGCGTCGGCGGCAAGGTCGGGAAAGGTCCCGTGCTGCTGCTCACGACCACCGGCCGCAAGTCGGGTGAGCCGCGCACCGCGCCGGTCCTCTACCTCGCCGACGGCGAGAGCTTCGTCGTCATCAACACCAACGCCGGCAACGCCAAGGTCCCGGCCTGGTCGCTCAACCTGCGGGCCAATCCCGAGGCGGAGGTCGAGGTCAAGGGCAGCCGGACCAAGGTGCGGGCGAGGCTGGCCGAGGGCGAGGAGCGGGCCGACCTCTGGCGCCGCCACAACGAGCAGTACTCCGGCTGGGACTACTACGAGTCGAAGCTGGACCGCGCGATCGGCGTCTTCGTCTTGGAGCCGCGCTAGCGGCTAAGAGGCTTCGCGGAGCATCTGCGCCTCGGGGAGGCGCTTCAGCTTCTTCAGCGTGTTGTTCTCGATCTGGCGGATCCGCTCGCGGGTGACGCCGAAGGTGCGACCGACTTCCTCCAGGGTCAGCGGCTCGGCGCCGGCAAGGCCGTAGCGAAGTTCGATCACCTGGCGCTCGCGCTCGGGCAGCGCTTCCAGGGCCCGCTTCACGCCCTCCTTCTGCAGGTGCTCGCTCGCTTCCTCGAACGGCTCCAGCACGCCTTCGTCGGCGACGAAGTCGCCAAGCTCGGATTCGTCCTCGTCGCCGACCGGTTTCTCCAGCGAGACCGGCAGCTGGGCGACGCGAAGGATGTCGCGGACGTCGGAGACCGGCCAGCGCAGCTCCTCGGCGATCTCCGCCGGCTCTGGCTCGCGGCCGAGTTTCTGGACCAGCTGCCGTTCGACGTGGGCGACCCGGTTCAGCTTCTCGACCATGTGGACGGGGATGCGGATCGTCCGCGCCTTGTCGGCGATCGCCCGCGTCACCGCCTGCCGAATCCACCAGGTGGCGTAGGTGGAGAACTTGTAGCCGCGGCGGTAGTCGAACTTCTCCACCGCGCGGATCAAGCCCAGCGAGCCCTCCTGGATCAAATCGAGGAAGCTCAGCCCGCGGCCCAAATAGCCTTTCGCGATCGAGACGACCAGGCGCAGGTTGGCCTCG
This sequence comes from Solirubrobacterales bacterium, assembly GCA_044865945.1. GTDB lineage: Bacteria > Actinomycetota > Thermoleophilia > Solirubrobacterales > 70-9 > VAYN01. The sequence goes on along the minus strand of JBIOTO010000004.1, from coordinate 21,993 downwards.
ACCATCTGCCGCTTGGCCAGCATGTCGCCGCGCTCGATCCGTTTCGCCAGTTCGACCTCCTGCTGCGCGGTCAGCAGGTCGACCTGGCCGATCGCCCGCAGGTAGAGGCGCAGCGAGTCGAGGCTCGGCTCAACCGTCAGGTCCAGCTCTTCTTTTTTCGCCGCGCCGGCGGGCTCGCCGTTGCGCTGCGCTTTGTAAGCGCTGACGCCGTCCTCGGCGATCACGTCGACGCCGTGCTCGACCAGATGGGCGTGGAGCTGGGAGACCTGCTCCTTGGTGATCTCCACCTCCTCGAGTGTGGTCGAGATCTGCTCGAAGGTCAGGTAGCCGCGCTCGCGACCGAGGGTGATCAGTCCCTGAAGCTCCTCGAGCTCACCGATCGGACTCGTCTCCTCGTCGCGCTCGATGACCTCAGCCGTGGAATCCAACGGTTCGATACTCACTGCTCCGTCGCGCTCCCTCTCCCCAATTCCTGGCGGCCGGCCCTGACGCTCCGACCGCGCCGGATTATAGGGAGAAAAACCAGACCAACGTCCGGGAGGCCCAGTTGCTTACTATTCATAAGCAGATGGCCAGCCAGCCGACCGCCACCCCAGCCGCGCCGGACGTCCAGGCTTCGCTCCCCGCCACCCAGGTCAGCCTCTCCCGCGTCGGCGTCACCGGCGTCGAGAAGGTGATCCGGGTCAAGACCGACGGCGTCGAGAATCTCTTCTACGCCGGCTTCGAGTGCTTCGTCGACCTCAACCCGCAGCAGGCTGGCGTACACATGTCCCGCTTCGAGGAGATCGTCGGCGAGGCGATCGACGAGGTCGTGCTCGGCGAGGCGTTCAAAGCCGAGGTGCTGGCCGCCCACGTCGCCGAGAAGGTGCGCGAGCGGCAGGGGGGCGAGCGGGCCGAGGTCTCGATCACCGCCCGCTACCCGGAGACGGTGGAGACGCCGGAGACCGGCAAGAAGACGCAGGAGATCTACGTCCTCTACGGCACCGCCGTCGCCTCGGCGCGCGGCACCCGCACCCTGACCGGGGTCGAGGCGCAGGGCATGACCGCCTGCCCCTGCGCCCAGGAGATGGTCGCCGGGCTGGCGCGCGAACGCCTCGCCGAGGACGGCTTCGACGGCGAGCAGATCGAGCGGATCGTCGACCTGGTCCCGATCGCCACCCACAACCAGCGCGGCGTCGGCACCCTCTACGTCGGCTGCCCGGAGGGCGGGCCGGCCTGGATCGAGGCGCCGGAGTTGCTGCGGATCGTCGAGACCTCGATGAGCTCGGAGATCTACGAGCTGATGAAGCGCAGCGACGAGATGTCGGTCGTCGTCAAAGCCCACGAGCACCCGCGATTCGTCGAGGACTGCGTCCGCGAGATGATGCGCCAGGTGGTCGAGGGCTATCCCGACCTGCCCGAGCAGACCTTCGTCATGGCCCGCCAGGAGAACCTGGAGACGATCCACCGCCACAACGTCGTCGCCGAGCGCTACGGCACCCTCGGCGACCTGCGGGCGGAGCTGCAAAATGGCGAGCGCCAAGCGCATCACCTGACGATGCGCGAGTGGCTCGAGGCACCGAAGGCTTAGAGATCGGGCTCTGAGGGGGAGGGTGCCGGTATCCCTCTCCGGAATTGACCTCCCCTCCGCTTCGCTCCGGGGAGAACATGCTGCGCGCTCCGCGCGCAGACCTCAGATTGCATATCGCCGAACATTCCTCCGAGGGACACCGGCACCCTCCTTCGAAACGCTTCCGTGCTTCTCCGTAGTTCGGTCGCTGTCGTGAGGTGGGACGGGTGCCCCTCTCACAGAGGCTCCTGAGACCACGGTGGCGCCCAGCAACACGCCCAGCTGCGCGACGGTCTCTGGGAGAGGGGCACCCGTCCCTCTCACACGCCTACGCCGCTGAGTTCAGCTTCGCTGCCGCACGCTCTTTCTGCTGTTCCTCAATCCGGCGGCGGAGGCCGAAGAAGTAGTCGACGCCGCTGATCACGGTGACGGCGAGGGCGATGTAGACGAGGATGTCTACGCCCAGGGGTGCTGGGTTGGTTGCGATCAGGGCGAAGATGGCGGCGATCTGGAGGACCGTCTTCAGCTTGCCCAGCCAGCTGGCGGCGATGATGAGGCCGCGCTCGGCGGCGATCGTGCGGAGGATGGTGACGGCGATCTCGCGGGCGATGATCACCATCGCCACCCAGGCTTCGAGCCGGTCGAGGGAGACCAGCGAGACGAGGGCGCCGATGATCAGCAGCTTGTCGGCGAGAGGGTCCATCAGCTTGCCGAAGGTCGTCACCGCGTCGCGCGAGCGGGCAAAGTAGCCGTCGAGGCCGTCGGTCGCCGCGGCCAGGGCAAAGACGGCGGCGGCCAGGGCGTCCCCGTTCGGCGTCTCGCCGAGCAGGGCGACGACGACGACCGGCACCGCGAGGATGCGCAGCAGGGTTAGGGCGTTAGGCAGGTTGAGCGGGAACATCAGCTTTGGCTTCGGCGTCCTTCTTAGCGAAGTACTCCTCCCCCTCGATGCTGACGTGTGGGATCACCCGGTCCATCCAGCGCGGCAGCCACCAGGCGCGCTTGCCGAGCAGCACCATCACCGCCGGCACCAGTAGGCAACGGACCAGGGTCGAATCGATCGCGATCGCCACCGCCAGGCCGACACCGAACTCCTTGACGACCGGGTCGCCGTTGAGGACGAAGCTGGTGAAGACGCAGACCATGATCGCCGCCGCCGAGGTGATCACCCGCCCGGTGTTGGCGAGCCCTTCGACCACCGCCCGTTTCGCGTCGCCGGTCTCCTTGAAGTGTTCCTTCATCTGGGTCAGCAGGAAAACCTCGTAGTCCATCGAGAGGCCGAAGAGGATCGCGAACATCAGCAGCGGCACGAAGCTGACGATCGGGATCGCGTGGTCGAGGCCGACCAGCGAGACGCCCCAGCCGAGCTGGAAGACCGCGGTGACGATCCCGTAGGCCGCCGCGACCGAGATCAGGTTCATCGCCGCCGCCTTAATTGGCACCAGCAGCGAGCGGAAGGCGACGAGGAGGACGAAGAAGCTGAGCGCGACGACGATCGCGATCATCAGCGGCAGCTTGTCGGCGATCTGGGTCGCGAGGTCGATGTAGCCGGCGGTCTGGCCGCCGACGTAGGCGCTCGCTTCGGTCCCCTTCAGCGCCCGCGGGATCACGGTTTCCCGCAGGTCTTCGACCAGGTCGACGGTCTCGTCCGCCCACGGCTCGGATTTCGAGAGAACGGTGAAGACCGCCACCGTGCTCTTCTTGTCGAGCGTCGGTTCGCCGACGGCTTCGACGTCCCCGGCGCCATCGACCGCTTTCTGCAAGCCCGGCAGCACCTGTTTGGCTTCGGCCGGCGTGGTGAATTCGGAGGCGATCAGAAGCGGCCCGTTCACACCCGGGCCGAAGCCCTTGTTGAGTGAGTCGTAGGCCTGGCGCGAGGTCGTTTCCTTCGGCAGAGCGCTGATGTCGTTCTGGCCGAGGTCGAGCTGGAGCACCGGCAGCGCCAGCACGACCAGGATCAGCATCGAGACCGCGGTCGCGGCTCCCGGCCGGGCCGAGACCCGTTCGGCCCAGCGACGCCAGCCGTGCGGCTCCTTGTCGTCCGGGTGGGTCTTGCCGAGCTTGACCCGCAGCGAGTTGATGCGCGGGCCGAGCGCGCCGAGCATCGCCGGCAGCAGGGTGGTCGCGGCCGTGACCGCGACGAGGACGGCGACCGCCGCCGTGAAGCCGAGCGTGGAGACCAGCGGGATGCCGGCGAAGGCCAGCGAACAGAGCGCGATGACCACGGTGAAGCCGGCGAAGACGACGGCGCCGCCGGCGGTCGCGGTCGCGCGGGCGATCGACTCGCGCAGCTCCATCCCTTCGCCGAGCTGCAGTTTGTGGCGGGTGACGATGAAGAGCGCGTAGTCGATGCCGACGCCGAGCCCGATCATCGTCGCCAGGGTCGAGGCAACCCCCGGCACCTCAAGCACGTGCTCAAGCAGGCGGATGATCGAGAGCGCGCAGGCGAGGCCGAGCACGGCGGAGACGATCGGCAGCATCATCGCCGTCGCGGTGCCGAAGGCGAGGAGGAGGATGATCACCGCCGCCGCGAGGCCGATCGCCTCGCTGGTCTCGGTCTCCGGTTTGGAGAGCTGCTGGCCGACGTAGCTGCCGACCGCGACCTCGAGGCCGGCCTTCTCCGCGGGCTCGCCAGCGTTGAGGATCCGTTCCGCCTGTTCTTCGTCGATTTCGCCGGGGCCGACGTTGAGGACGACGGGGATGTAGCCGATCGAGCCGTTTTCGCTGAGGAAGCGGGCGCCCTGCGGGCTGAGCGGGCTGACCGCCGAGTTGACCTCGCCGAGTTTGTTCAGGCGCTTGACCGTTTCGTCGATCGCGGTGGCGTACTTCGCCTCCGAGAGCTTGGTTCCCCGCGGGGCTTCGAAGACCAGCGGGTTGCTGCCATAGGCCTGTTCGGGCAGGTTGTCTTCCAGCAGTTCGGTCGCCGTGGTCGAGTCGGTGCCCGGCAGGGTCAGGTTTTCGCTGGTCTTGCTGCCGGCGGCCTGGCTGATCGCGAGGAGCGCGATCGCCGCCACGATCCAGACGGCGATCACGAGCCAGTGATGGCGCGAGCAGAAGCGGCCGATCGCGTAGAGGGGGCCCGTCATTTCCCAATCATCTCCTCTGGGGCGGCGGTTTCGCCAGTCTCGAAGGCTTCAGGGATGGTTTCCAGCGGCGCGGCCCCGAGCGCGCGGCGGATCAGGACCAGCCGCTGCGCCTGGTTGGCGGCCATCGCGGCGACCAGCGGCCGGGTCCAGGCGACCGTCAGCCGGCTGACCGCGTTGAGCTCGGCGTCGATCGTCGCGCTTTCCAGCCGGTAGAGGAAGTCGAGGGCGTCCTCGCCGGTCTGGAGGTCACCGGTCTCGATCGTTTCGGAGGCCGGGTCAGCCGGTTCTTCGAGCCCGCGCAGCGTCTTCGTCGTCGCGTCGACGTGTTCCTGTTCCTGGACCCGGAAGCGGCGGGCCATCGCCAGGTCGGCGCCGCGCAGCGCCGGCAGCGCTTCGCCGTAGGCCGCGACCGCCGCCTGCTGGCGGCCGAGGATCTCGTTGAGGACCGCGGCGTCGGCTTCGGGGTCGACCGCGGAGCCGCTGTCATCGCCGCCGCAGGCGACGAGGCTCGCGGCGAGCCCGGCGGCGGCGACCGCCAGGACGAGGGCGCGGCGCGTCCGGCGGCCGCGCGTGATTCGGTTCGGTGGCATGACGACGGGGCCAAGCCTATGAGCTCAGCGGATCGCCGCGCCCTGGCGGCGCTGGCCGAGGAGATCCACCGCTGCCGCCTCTGCCCGCGGCTGGTCGAGTGGCGTGAGGCGCAGGCGGCCAATCCACCGCGCCGCTACCGCGGCCAGGACTACTGGGCGCGGCCGATCGCCGGCTTCGGCGATCCGGAGGCGCGGGTCGGGATCGTCGGCCTCGCCCCCGCCGCGCACGGCGCCAACCGCACCGGCCGGGTCTTCACCGGCGACCGCTCGGGCGACTGGCTCTACGCCTCTCTGCACCGGACCGGCTTCGCCAACCAACCGAATTCCGATTGGCGCGACGACGGCCTCGAGCTGCGCGACGCCTACGTCACCGCCACCGTGCGCTGCGCCCCGCCGGCCAACAAGCCAACGCCCGAGGAGCGGGACACCTGCCTCCCCTACCTACAGCGCGAGCTGGAGCTGCTCGGCGACCTCCAGGTCCTCGTCGCCCTCGGCTCCTTCGGCTGGGACGGGGTCCTGCGCGCGGCGCGGGCGCTGGGCGTCGAGGTGCCGCGGCCACGGCCGAAGTTCGGCCACGGGGCCGAGGCGCGAATCGGCGGCTGGCACCTGCTCGGCTGCTACCACCCAAGCCAGCAGAACACCTTCACCGGCAGGCTGACGGTCGAGATGACCGACGCGGTGTTCGCGCGCGCTCGCGCCCTGCTCGTCTGAGCGGCCGGTCTACCAATCGGAACGCTTCCAGCATTGGCGCGGTCATCTTTGGGCTGACTGTTACTAGGGGAGGGGACGACTTGCGCAGGCCACGGATCAAGCGAACGACCGAACAGATGGAGACGCCGGACGGCGACATCTTCCTGATGCGGCCCAGCGCCGACAACGACATCCGGATCGAGCAGCCCGCTCCGGACGAGCGACGACTGTTGGCGGCGCTGAACGGAGAGAGCACGCTGGAGGAGCTGCGCGAGGAGTTCGGCGCCAAAGCGGTCGACGACGCGATCGACCAGCTCGGGGAGCTGGGGGTGGTCGAGGACGCGGAGGACGACGAGCGGATCCCGGCGGCGGAACTGGAACGGTTCGATCGCCAGCTGCGCTACTTCAGCGACGTCGGCGACGGCGGGGTCACGCCGTCCGAATGCCAGGAACGGCTGCGGGAGGCGAAGGTGGCGGTGCTCGGCGTCGGCGGGCTCGGTGGCTGGGCCGCCTGGGCGCTCGCCTGCACCGGCGTCGGCGAGATGTGGCTGATCGACGGCGACCGGGTCGAGATCACCAACCTCAACCGCCAGATCCTCTACACCGAGTCCGACGTCGGCGAGTTCAAGGTCGAGCGCGCCGCGGCCCGTCTCAATGCCTTCAACTCGGCGATGACGATCACCACCGAGGCCCGCCGCCTGGAGAGCGAGGCCGACATCGCCGAGTTCGTCGCCGGCTCCGACGTGGTCATCGACGCGGCCGACTGGCCGGCGCACGAGATAGAGCGCTGGTGCAACGCCGCCTGCTTCGAGGCCGGCATCCCGTACATCACGATGAGCCACTTCCCGCCGATCGCCAGGGTCGGGCCGCTCTACGTCCCCGGCAAGACCGGCTGCTTCATCTGCCAGGAGATCGGCTACCGGCGCGACTACCCGCTGTTCGACATCGCGATCGAGCAGCGGCGGGCGAAACCGAGCCCGGCGGCAACGCTGGGGCCGGCCTGCGGCCTGATCGGCGGCCAGGTCGGGATGGAGGTGCTGCACCTGCTGACCGGGCTGGCGAGGCCCGCGACCCAGGGCGTCTCCCACATCTACGACCTGCGGACGATGGAGCTGAAACCCGAGCCGGTGGTGCCGGAGCCCGAGTGCCCGATCTGCGGCGAGATGGACCACGAGGAGGTCCCGGCGGCCGGGTAGGTTTCGCGCATGCGGCGCCTCGCCCCACTCCTAATAGTCGCCGTGCTGGCGCTCCTTGCCGGCTGCGGCGATTCCTCCGAGGATGCGACCACCGCCCCGGTCCAGAGCACCGAGCAGGAGGTGCGTAGTGCCTTCCTCGCGAACCCGGATTGCGAGCCGCCCGGAGGCGCGTCGCGCTGGGGCTGCTCGGTCGGCTCCTACCGCTGCCAGGGAGTCGTCACCGATCGCGGCTGGTCGGTCTCCTGCGCGAAGCCGGGCCGCTCGATCGCCTTCAGGGTCCGGCCGAGCTGACGGTCCGCCGGGCCAGGCGCGAGGACGGATCGACGAACAGCACCAGCCAGAGCCAGGGCGCGACGTTCGGCGCGATCAGCGCAATCGGGATCGAGAGCCCGAAGATGCCGGCGATGTAGGTGGCGCGGATCTGGTTTTCGCGGTGGGTGCGGTCGTCGATCTTGGTCAGCCCGCGGCGGCGGGCGTCGGCGCTCATCAGCAGCCCGAGCAAGACGACGACCGCGAGGTTGACCGAGTAGAGGACCACCGCCGTCGTCTTGCCGCCGTACTCCCCCAGCACCTCGCTGCTGAAGGGGATGAGGACGATCCAGCCGAGGTAGAGGAGGTTGAGGCCGATCATCCGCCCGTCGAAGGCCTGGACTTCGGAGAAGAAGCGGTGGTGGACGAGCCAGAAGCGCCCGATCACGGCGAAGCTGATCGCGTAGGCGAAGAACATTTCCCGCTGGTCCCAGAGGGCGTTGTCGATCTGCCCCTCGGTCAGCCCCTTGTCGATTCCCAGGTTGAGGACCAGGAGCGTGATCGCGATCGAGAAGACCCCGTCGCTGAAGGCGACGATGCGGCCGAACTCGACCTCGTTCTCCGCCCGCCTTTTCAAAGTCCTGCCGTGTGCCATCGCCGGATCATCTCCAGCGGCCGCGACGGAACCGAGATCCGATCCTCCTAGAATGAGCCCGGCAGGCCGGCGTAGCTCAGTTGGTAGAGCACTTCATTCGTAATGAAGGGGTCACCGGTTCAAGTCCGGTCGTCGGCTCTATTCGCGCGCCTCGGGCGCCCTACTTCTTCTTCTGGCGCCGTTCGAGGACTTCGCCGAAGGCTTTTTCGATTTCGGTGGTGAGGGTTAGGCGGAAGGTGGCGTTGAGGGCGTCGAAGGCGAGGGGGCGGAGGCGGCCGATGGCGGCGATCAGCTCCTCCCAGCCCTCCTCCGGGCGGCCGGCGTCGTCGAAGGGCTTCCAGAGTTCGTCGACGAAGAGGTTGACGAAGGTGCGGGCCGAGGACTGGGCGTTGCGCTCCAGCTTCTCGATCACGGCGAGGGCGGCGGGGAGATCGATCCCCATCCCGGTGACTTCCTCGGCGGCGCGGATCAGGGCCGGGCTCGGCGCCTCGAAGCGGTCTTCGCCGAGGGCGACGAGGAGGCCCAGCTTCTGCGCTTTCTCCAGCAGGCGGTCGTCGTCGATGCCGAACTTCTCGATCAGCTCGTCGCGGCTGTAGACCTCGGGGGCCTCGGTCGCGAAGGGGGCGGTGACGGCCTGGCGCAGGCCGACGAAGCGGTCGGCGTCGGCCCCGTGCTCGCCGATCAGGCGGGAGATCGCGCTGAGCTTGAACCCCTCGGCCTGCATCTCCTGGATCAGCCGCAGGCGGGCGACGTGCTCGGGGCCGTAGTAGCCGACCCGGGCGCGCACCTCGGGGGGTGGCAGCAGGCCGCGCGACTGGTGGTTGCGGATGTTCCGCACCGACATCCCGGTCTCGTAGGCGAGCTGCTCGACGGTGAGATTTGCCTCAGGTGCGGCGGATTCGGCGGCGGGGCTGGCCTTTTTCGCCATGTGACGATTGTACCTTCTTGAATGTAACCTCGTTTGAGGTAACGTTTATCAGGGAACACGCTTTTGGCAATCCACCAAGGACCCTTCACAAGGACCCCCACATGAACCCCTTCGGACTTCTTCTCGCAGCCGCCTCGCCCCCCGCCGCTGGCGCCGAGATCGGCCAGATCGTGATCGCCACGGTCGCCGCCACCATCGTCACCTTCGGCCTCCTCTACCTCGGCTTCGGCCACCGCTCCGGCCGCACCCAGATCCTCCAGCGCCTCGCCGACCACGGCGAGCGGGTCAGCGGCATGCCCGGCTGGGTCGCCTTCCCCTCGGCGGTCGCCACGGTCTCATTGCTGACCGCGCTGTTCGGGATGTACTGGGACATCTCCCTGCACATCGACAACGGCCGCGACGCCGGGCCGCTGGCGAACCCCGCCCACTACTTCATCCTCATCGGCCTCTTCGGCATCTTCAGCGCCGGCTTCTTCGCGATGGTTCTGCCGAAGGAGAAACCCAGCACGGTGGCGATCCGGCTCGGCCAGGACTGGTGGGCACCGCTCGGCGGCGTCCTGATCTGCGCCTGCGGCGCCTTCTCCCTGATCGGCTTTCCGCTTGACGACGTCTGGCACCGGCTCTTCGGCCAGGACGTAACGCTCTGGGGGCCGACCCACCTGATGCTGATCGGCGGCGCGGCGATGACCCTGGTCGGGATCGCCGTGCTCTCGGTCGAGGGAATGCGCGCCGCCGGGACCGACGGGGCTCCGGCCGAGGAGCCCGCCCACACCAAGATGCTGCGCGCCGTCGCCCTGACCGGCGGCCTGATGCTCGGCCTCTCCACCTTCCAGGCCGAGTTCGACTTCGGCGTCCCCCAGTTCCAGCTGATCTTCCAGCCGCTGATGCTGATGGTCGCCGCCGGCGTCGGCCTGGTCCTGGCGCGCGTCTACGCCGGCCCTGGGGCGGCGCTCGGCGCGGCCGGCTTCTTCATCCTCCTGCGCGGCGGCCTGGCCGTCCTGGTCGGCCCCGTGCTCGGCCAGACGATGCCCCACTTCCCGCTCTACGTCGCCGAGGCGGTGGTGGTCGAGGCGATCGCGCTCTTCGTCTCCACCCAGCGGCCGCTGCGCTTCGGGCTCGCCGCCGGGGTCGGGATCGGAACCGTCGGCCTCGCCGCCGAGTGGGGCTGGTCCCACCTCTGGATGCCGCTCCCCTGGCCCGGGGCCGCCTTCCCCGAAGCGGCGATCGTCGGCTTCGCCGCCGCGGTCGCCGGCGCCACGATCGGCGCCTGGATCGGCAGCCACCTCTCCCCGGTGCCGCTCCAGCGCTCGCCACAGCTGCGGCGAGCCGCGCTCTGCGGCGCCGCGGTGCTGGCGGCGCTGGTCGCCTACGGCCTCTACACGCCGACCCAGGAGGGCGTCAGCGCCCGGGTCGCCCTGCACGAGGTCGGCGGTGCCAATGGCCGCGAAGTCGAAGCGACGGTGCGGATGAACCCGCCCGACGCGGCCGCCGACGCGGAGTGGTTCGACGTCACCGCCTGGCAGGGCGGCGGCCTCGTCGTCGCGCCGCTGGAGCGGACCGCGCCCGGCGTCTACAAGACGACCGAACCGGTCCCCGTCCACGGCAACTGGAAGGCGATGATCCGCCTCCACGACGGCAACTCGCTGACCGCGCTGCCGATCTTCCTGCCCAAGGACGAAGCGATCCCGGTCGGCGAAGTGCCGGCGCCAGCCCAGTTCACCCGCTCCTTCAGTGACGAGCACCAGCTGCTGCAGCGCGAGTCGAAAGGCGGCCCCGCCGCCCTGACCGCGATCGCCTACTCGACGGTGGCCGCGATCGCCCTCTCGCTGCTGGCGCTGCTGGCCTGGGCGCTGCACCGGCTGGCTGCCGGACCGGCGCGGCCGCGCCGCAAGCGCCGGCCGCGCTTCCGCTGGGTCTTTGGCTTCCAGCAGGGCGGCGGCAGGTGACCCTGCCGCTCGCCCACCACAGCCTCGTCGTCGCCCTGCCGGTCTTCGCCCCGGCGCTCGTCGTCATCCTCGTCATCGCGGTCCACTACATGCGCGAGCGGCGGCGCTGGGACGAGGAGAACGGGGCTTAGGCAGCGCGCCGGAGCGCCTCGATGGCTTCGGCATAGGGGCCGTGGAGGGTGGCGCGCGGGGTCGGGATCTCGACCCCGTAGGCCTCTCGCATGGCTTGGCCGAGGACGCGCTTGAAGGTCGGGCCGTGCCAGGCGTGGGCTTCGGCGGCGCGGCCGACGTGGAGGTGGACCAGCTCGTGCAGCAGCGTCTCCAGCACGTCGCCCGGCCGGATCCCCGGGTAGGCGGTGACCGAGAGCCGGTACTGGCTCGGAACCGCGAAGCCAAGCCGGTTGGGACGGCGGCGGGCGCGACGGACCTTCAGCTCCGGCCGCCGCTCGGCCAGCGGCCCGGCGGCGAACGCCGGCAGCGCCCGCAGCCGCTCCATCTCCGCGTCGAGCGGGACACCGGCGACGAGGAAGTAGGCCGGTGGGCGCCTCAGCGCTGGCACTTGGGGCACCAGTAGGTGGTCCGGTTGGCGTCGCCCTGACCGCGCGAGGAGATCGGGCCGCGGCAGACTGGGCAGGCGCCCTGGCGGCGTTTGTAGACCCGGAAGCTGTGGCGGCCGCCGCTCTCGACCGCGGCCAGCATCTGCTCGCGGGCGGCGGCGATGACGGCGGCGAGCTCCTCGTCGGAGACCTCGCCGACCGGGCGCCAGGGATCGACCCTGGCGGCGAAGCAAGCCTCGCTCTTGAAGATGTTGCCGATGCCGGCAACCAGGTGCTGGTCCAGCAGGACGTCGCCGAGGCCGCGGCGCGGATCGGCGCGCAGCGCCGCGAGAACCGCGTCCGGGTCGAAGTCCGCGGCGAGGACGTCGGGGCCGAGCCGGGTCAGCTGGGGATTGCGGCGCACCCGCGCGGTGGGACCCACTTGCAGGGTCGGCCCGCCGAACTGGACCGCGTCCCAGCCGCCGCCGGTGAGGAGCGCCCAGGCCGAGGAGCGGGGGCGGCGCCAGCGGGAGCCGGGCCGGTAGAAGTGCCAGCCGCCGCTCATCCCCAGGTGGCTGTGCAGGGAGACATCGCCGAAGCCGAGCAGCAGGTGCTTGCCGTGCGCGTCCACCGTCTCCAGGGTGCGGCCGTCGAGCTGTTCGATCCGGGCCGCCTTGCCGCGCGGGTTGGGGGCCGAGGCGGCGACCTCCTCCCCCAGCAGGGTCGCTTCGAAGCGGCGCGCCAGCCGCAGGATCGTGTCGCCCTCTGCCACTCCCCCATGATGCAGATTCGCCCAGGTGGGTAGTTTGGGAGCCATGCGGCGGCAAGCCAAGATGGACCCGAAAGCGCGGCAGCTGGCACTTGCGATAGGCGCCACCCGGATGGCGATCGGCGCCAGCATTCTCTTCGCCACCCGGCCGGCATTGCGAAAGATGGGCTTCGGCAAGACCGACGCTTCCGGCGAAGCGCTGGCGAAACTCGGTGGCGGCCGTGACCTCGCCCTGGCGGCAATGACCCTGGCCGCCCGCGACGACCGTCAGGCCCTACGAACCGTGATCCTCGTATCGGGCGCCTGCGACGCCGCCGACGCCGTCTCCCTCGGTCTCTCCGCCGGCCATCCCGAGACCCGGCAGGCAGGAATTGGCGGCATCCTGGCAGGCAGCGGCGCGGCCGCCGCCTGCCTCTGGATCTGGCGCCGGCTCTCCTAAGCGACGACGGCCGGCTCGCCGGCTTTGAACTCGTGCGACTCGATCACCCGGTCGATCAGGCCGTACTCGACCGCCTGCTCGGGCTGGAAGAATTTGTCGCGTTCCATATCGGCGTGGATCTGTTCCTCGGGCTGGCCGGTGTGTTTGACGTAGATCTGGTCGAGCCGCTCGCGCAGGGCGAGGATCTCTTTGGCGTGGATCTCGATGTCGCTCGACTGGCCTTCGAAGCCGCCGCTCGGCTGGTGGATGAGGATGCGGCTGTTGGGCAGCGCCATCCGTTTGCCGGGGGCGCCGCCGGTGAGGATCAGCGAGCCGGCCGACATCGCGATCCCGTAACAGATCGTCTGCACGTCGGGCTTGACGAACTGCATCGTGTCGTAGATCGCCAGGCCGGCGTAGGCGGAGCCGCCGGGGGAGTTGATGTAGAGGCTGACGTCCTTGTCGGGATCCTCGGCCTCGAGGTGCAGCAACTGGGCGATGATCAGGTTGGCGAGGTCCTCGGTGACCTGTTCTCCGAGGAAGATGATCCGCTGCGCGAGCAGGCGGCTGTAGATGTCGAAAGAACGCTCGCCGCGAGCGGTTTGCTCGACGACCATCGGTACCAGTGGCATAGGGCCTCTCTTCCTAGTTCGAGTCTGGGTTGTACTTATAGCCAACGCCGCGCACGGTCAGGACCAGCTCCGGCTTCTGCGGGTCGCGCTCGACCTTCTGGCGCAGGTTCGAGATGTGGACGTCGCAGGCGCGCTCGTCGCCGTCGAACTCGGTCTGCCACAGCTCCTCCATGATCTGGGCGCGGGAGAAGACCTCGCCGGGGCGGGCGACCAGCAGCCGCAGCAGCTGGAACTCCGAGCGGGTCAGATTGACCGGCACGCCGCGGACGGTGGCGACGTGGCGGACGAGGTCGATCGAGACCGGGCCGGACTCGATCTTCACCGCCTGGGAGAGCGGCGCCCGGTCGAGTTCGCGGCGGCGCAGCTGCGCCCGCACCCGGCCGAGCAGCTCGCGCACCGAGAACGGCTTGGTGACGTAGTCGTCGGCGCCGACCTCGAGGCCGACGACCTTGTCGACCTCGGCGTCTTTGGCGGTCAGGACGATGATCGGGACGGCGCTGCGCGAGCGCACGTCGCGGCAGATGTCGAGGCCGCTCGGCCCCGGCATCATGATGTCGAGGATCAGCAGGTCGAAGGGGACGCCGTTGCCGAGCAGCGCCGCCGCCTCGTCGCCGTCGGCGGCGGGAGTGACTTCAAAGCCCTCCTGGGCCAGCGCGTAGCCGACCGAGTCGCGCACCGACGGCTCGTCGTCGGCGATCAGGATCCGGCCGCTGCTCATGCCACCGGGGTGGGGCTCGGTTTCGCGACCGGGAGGCGGACCCAGAAGGTGCTCCCCTCTCCCTCGACCGACTCGGCGCCGATCCGGCCGCCCATCACGTCGACCATCCGCCGCGCGATCGCCAGGCCGAGGCCGAAGCCCTCCTGCTTGCGCGACTCGGTGCGGCGGTAGAACCGCTCGAAGACGCGCTCCAGCTCGGCCGCCGGAATCCCGGTGCCGGTGTCGATTACCTCCAAGATGACTTCCCCCTCGGTGTCATGGCGGCCGCGAACGGTAACGGTGCCGGGCGGTGGCGTGTTCTTGAACGCGTTGGTCAGCAGGCCGATCATCACCTGCCGCAGCAGGGTCGGGTCGCCGGTGGCGGCGAGCTGGGACTCGACGTCGACGACGAGGTCGACGTGCGGCGGCGCCTCGCAGGCGGCGACCACGTCGCGAACCGCCAGCGGCACGTCGACCAGTTCGCTTTCCGGCGCTCCCTTCGACTCGACCCGGGCCAGGGTCAGCAGCGACTGGGTCAGGCGGTTCATCCGCTCGGCGTCTTCGCCCAGCCGTTTGAGGAAGTGGTCGCGGGCCTCGGGATCGTCCTTGGCGCCGCTCTGCAGGACCTCGATCGCGCCGGAGATCCCGGCCAGCGGGTTGCGCAGCTCATGCGCGGCGTTGGAGACGAAGTCGGCTTCGGCCAGCTCGCGCCGCAGCTCGTCAGTGCGGTCGCGCAGGACGGCGAGGACGGCGCGCTCGTCGGGCAGCGAGCGGGCGCTGATCGCGTAGGCACGGTCGCCGATCCGCAGCGCCGGGTGCGAGGAGAAGCCGACCTCGGCGGCGCGGTGCAGCAGCGGCAGCGCCAGCTCGGGCGGCTGCCCGTTGGCGTCGAGCAGGCGTGAGGCGGCGCTGTTGGAGAAGCGCACCGGCCCTTCGAAGTCGACCACCATCACCGCGTCGGTGAGGCCGTCGAAAATCGCGGTCAGCTTGTTGCGGTCGGCGGTCAGCACGCCGAAGCTCTCTTTCAGCGAGGCGCGCATCGAGTCGAGCGCCCGCGCCAGGTCGCCGATCTCGTCCGGCCCCGAGGCTTTCAGCGGCGCGTCGAAGGACCCACCGGCCATTTCGCCGGCGGCGCGGGCGAGGCCGACGACGCGGTGGGAGATCGCCACCGCGATCAGGAAGCCGGCGAGGACGCCGATCACGACCGCGGCGACCAGCGCCTGCGGGTTGTCGCCGAAGGTGTAAACGGCGGCGGCGGTGATCAGGCTGACCGCGGCGAAGGCGCCGGTCAGCCAGAGGCGCATGCCGACGCGCAGCGAGCCGGGGGGCGCCCCGGCTGGATTCTCGTTGTGCCGGCGCATGAAGATTTACTAACACAATCCTGTTCTCGCCGTGGCAAAAGGGCCTGTCCGTGCCCACATGGGAGAATCGGAGGGGTGCGGACTCTCGTCTTCATTCCCGCCTGGAACGAGGAGGCCTCGGTCGCCGAGGTGATCGCCGACGTGCGCGAGGCGATCCCGGGGGCCGACGTCCTCGTCGTCGACGACGGCTCCGGCGACGCCACCGCCGAGCGGGCCCGCGAGGCCGGCGCCCTGGTCGCCTCCCTGCCCTTCAACCAGGGCCTGGGGGCGGCGCTGCAGACCGGCTACCTCTACGCGCTGCGCAACGGCTACGACGCCTGCGCCCACCTCGACGCCGACGGCCAGCACCCGGCCGAGGAGGTCGCCCGCTTGCTGGCCGAGGTGACCGGCGACCGCGCCGACCTGGTGATCGGCTCCCGCTACCACGCCGGCGCCGTCGCCGAGAGCGGCGACTACCGCCCGACCTTCTCGCGGCGGATCGGGATCGGCGTCTTCCGCTTCTTCCTCACCCTCGCCACCCGCCAGCGCTTCACCGACACGACCAGCGGCATGCGCGCCGCCAACCGCCGGGTGATGGCGCTGTTCAGCCAGCACTACTCGCCCGACTTCGCCGAGATCGAGTCGCTGCAGCTGGCGGTGCGCCAGGGGCTGCGGGTCGAGGAGCTGCCGGTGCGGATGCTGGAGCGGGCCGGCGGCAGCTCCTTCCTGACCCCGGTGCGCTCGGCCTTCTTCATCTTCAAGGGCCTCGTAGTCCTCCTCGTCGGCCAGTTCCGGCCGCGCCAAGCGGAGGCGGAGCGATGAGGGCGCTGGTGCTGGCGGCGGCCGGCGAAGCCCAGGTCCACCTCACCTCGCAGACGCGGATCGTCGCCGCGGTGATCGCCCTCTTCTTCATGCTGCTGATCCTCGACCTGATCCGCCGCGACCGGCTGCAGGAGCGCTACAGCGTGATCTGGTTCGTCGCCGGATTGGGGATGCTCGCCGGCGCCGCCTTCCCCGGCCTGCTGGAGCTGGTCGCCGACGCGATGGGGGTCCGCAACACCAACGTCGCCCTCTTCTCGATCGTCCTCCTGCTGCTGCTCGGGCTGGCGCTCAACTTCAGCGTGATCATGTCCCGCCAGGCGGCGCAGATCACCCGCTTGGCGCAGGAGCGGGCGATCGAAAAGGCGCTGGCGGAAAAGCAGGCGGCGGAGGGGCGGAACGGCGGCTCAGCCGGCGAGCAGGGTCTCAAGCCGGAAGAACAGGGCTTCGAGAGCTAGCTCCTCGCTGACGTTGAGGTCGAGGCCACGGCGGGTCTCCTGGACCAGCTCGGCCCCGCGGCGGGCCTGGGCCGGATCGAGGCCCTCGGCTTGCTCCCGCAAGCGATCGAGTCGGTCGCGGTTGAAGACGACCTCCTCGGCACCGGCGGCGACCGCGGCAAGATCGCGCAGCCAGGTAGCGCAGAGCTCGAAGCCGAGCTCGAGGATCTCGGTGCGGCGGCGGCGACCGGCCCGTTTGGCTCCGTCGCCGATCTCTTTGGCGCTGCGTTTGACCCCCGCCTTCGATTCCTCTTCGAGCGCCTCGCGCGCCGCTTCTTCGGCGTCCTCGCCGGCGCCCTGGGCGTCTCCGAGCAGGGCTTTCCAGGGCGCGCCGGCGGTCTCTCCCTCCAGGGCGGCGCCGACGCAGCGCTCCGCCTCGGCCCGCAGCTGGCGACCGCGCTCGCCGAGCAGCAGCCGCGCCCGCTCCAGGTCGCCGGCGGCGAGGCGCGCCGCGGCGGCAATCTCGTCGCGACGGGCCGATTCCGGTCCGGATAGGACCGTTTCAGTCCCGCCGGCAAGTTGGGCCTCCAGGACCTCTGCCGGCAGCGGGGCGAAGTCGATTACCTGGCAGCGCGAGGCGACGGTCTCCAGCAGGCCCTCCCCCTCGGAGCTGAGCAGGATCAGGTGGACGAACTCGGGCGGCTCCTCGAGCGTCTTCAGCAGCGCGTTCTGGCTCTCGTCGCGCATCGCCTCCGCCGCCTCGATCACGAAGACCCGCTTGCCGCCTTCGAAGGGCCGGTAGACGGCGGCGCGGATTACCCGCTCGCGCACTTCCTCGACCATGTGCTGGGCACCGGTCGGGGCAAGCCAGACGAGGTCCGGGTGCGGCGAGGGGTCGAGCAGCGCCCGCCGCCGGGCGTCCTCGGGGTCCGCCGAGGCGGAGGCGATCAGCTCGGCGGCGAAGGCGCGCGCCGCCGCCCGCTTGCCGGAGCCGCGTGGACCGCTGAAGAGGTAGGCGTGGGAGGGCTCAGCCGCCAGCGCGGCGCTCAGCGCAAACCGCGCGCGACCCTGATGCTCGGTCGCCGCCGCCAGCGCTTCCGACTTTGACCCCACCGGGGTGTGGTCAATCTCGGCTGCGCTCACGCACTGCCTCCAGCACCCGCTCGTGGACCTCCTCGACGCTCCCGGTCGCGTCGATCACGACGACACGGTCACTGGCAATCTGGGCGATCTCGTCGTAGGCGGTGGCGACCTCCCGCTGCAGCCCCAGCCCCTCCTGCTCGAAGCGGTCCTCGCCGCCGGCGCGACCGAGGCCGGTCTCGGGGTCGATCCGCAGCAGAACGGTCAGGTCGGGCCAGAGCCCGTCGGTGGCGGCCTCGCAGAGGCCGATCACCTCGCCGACCCCGAGGCCGCGGGCGGCCCCCTGATAGGCGACGCTGGAGTCGGAGAAGCGGTCGGCGACCACGACCTTGCCCGCCTCCAGCGCCGGCCGGATCACCCGCTCCGTCACCTCCGCCCGGGCGGCGAGGAAGAGCATCAGCTCGGCCAGCGGGTCCAGCTCGACGCCTGGGTCGGCCAGCAGCTCGCGGATCCGCTCCGCCGCGTCGGTCCCGCCCGGCTCCCGGATCGCGACCGTCCCCTCCCCCAGCGCCTCGACCAGCAGCCGGGCCTGGGTGCTCTTGCCCGAGCCGTCGACTCCCTCGAGGGAGATGAACAACGTCTAGGGCCTCAGCCTTTGGCGCCGGCTTTGGCGCGTTTGCGCCCGCGCGTCGCGGTGTCCGCTTTCGAGGCTTTGACTTTCGCTTTTTTGGTCTTCGCCGGAGCCGCGTCCTCGTCGCCCTTCGGGGGCGCCTTCTTCTCCATCGCCGCTTTGGCGGCTTTGGCGGCTTCGCGCTCGGCCCGGCGTTTCTTCATCTCCTGCATCGACTCGCAGTCGTCGTTGAGGCAGAGGTTCCAGGGCCGGCCGCGGAAGGGCTGGACTTTGAGCCGCGGGGTGCGGTCGCAGATCGAGCAGCGTTCCTCGAGCCGGAAGACGTCGCCGCGCTGGGGCAGCGGGAAGGTCTGGTCGCACGAGTCCGGGTCGTCGGCGGTCCAGCCGGAACAGCCGACAAACCGTTTGCCGGATTTTTTCGCCCGGATGATTCGCAGCATGTTGGGTGAGCCGTCCTCCTTGGTGCGGCCGGCTTCTTCGCAGACCTTGCAGGGGCCGAGGATGCGGTCCTCGTCCATCCCCTTCCAGATCACTTTCGCCAGGTCTTCGCGGCTCTTGTCGATTTCGTCCCAGGTCTTGTGCAGCAGCTCGCGGCTCTCGCCGACGACCGAGCCCTTGGTCATCTCGCCGGCGGCGATCCGGTCCATCTCCGCCTCCAGCGTCGCGGTCATCTCCGGCGTCGCCATCGCCGGCACGTAGTTCTTGAAGCCCTCGTAGAGGGCGATCCCGGTCTCGGTCGGGACCGGCGGGTTGCTGTAGACGTAGCCGCGGTCGAAGAGCTTCTGGATGATGTCGGCGCGGGTGGCTTTGGTGCCGAGGCCGCGCTCCTCCATCATCTCGATCAGTTTCGCCTGCGAGATCCGGCCGGGCGGCTGGGTCTCCTTGTCGACGATCCAGGGCTCGCCGTCGAGCGGCAGCGACTGGCCCTCTTCCAGTTTCGGGATCTCCTCGTCGGCCGAGCGGGCGTAGGTGTAGATGCCGGCGTAGCCAGGGTCGACGACAACCGAGCCGCGGACGAAGTAGGTCTGGTCGCCGGCCTCGATGTCGGCCCGGGTCGACTCGGTGATCATCGGCGGGCTGAAGGTAGCGAGGAAGCGGCGGACGACAAGTTCGTAGACGCGTTTCTTCGGGCCCTCGAGGGCGCCCGGGTGGACCGCCTGGGTCGGGTAGATCGGCGGGTGGTCGGTGGTCTCTTTTTTGCCCCGGGTCGGGGTCAGCTCGCCGTCGAGCAGGCCGGAGGCGGCGGAGAACTCCTTGATCCGCACCAGCGAGGTGACCAGCTCGCGCACCGGCAGCGAGGACGGGTAGACCGTGTTGTCGGTGCGCGGGTAGGAGATGAAGCCGTCCATGTAGAGGTCCTCGGCGATCCGCATCGCGCTGGCGGGGGTGATGCCGAGGCGACTGGAGGCGTCGGTGCTGAAGGCGGTGGTGTTGTAGGGGGTCGGCGGCTTGCGGGTGTTCTTGCGCGCCGTCACGGCCTTCACCGTGCCGGGGCTGGAGGTGCCGGCGAGGGCGGCGTCGACCTCGGGGCGCTCCCAGAACTTGTCGGTCGTGTGGTGGGCCTCGAAGCTGCCGTCGGGGTGCTCGAACTTGGCGAACAATTCCCAGAACGGTTTCGCGACGTGGGCGCGGCGTTCCATCTCGCGCTCGACGATCAGGCCCAGGGTCGGGCTCTGGACGCGGCCGACCGAGAGGAAGTTGGAGCCGAAGCGGCGGCTGGCGAGGGAGACGGCGCGGGTCAGGGTCGCGCCCCAGAGCAGGTCGATGTCCTGGCGGGCGGCGCCGGCGTTGGCCAGCGGGTAGGAGAGCTCGTCGAGCTCTCCGAAGGCGCGGTCGATCTCCTCTTTGGTCAGCGCGGAGTAGCGGGCGCGCTGGATCCGCAGGGTGCCGTCGGCGGTCCCCTCGCGGCTGCCGAGCGCCGGGTTGGCGTCGAGCATCTCCTCCAGGGCCTCGAGCCCGATCAGCTCGCCCTCGCGGTCGAAGTCGGTGGCGATCACCAGCTCGTCCGCGCCTTTGGCCAGTTTTTTGATCGCTTTGACGACGTTTTTGTCGGTCGGCTGCTTGATCAGGTCGGCGTCGATCAGGTCGTGCAGGTCCGTCTTCTGCCAGTTCGAGTAGCCCTCGGGGAAGGCCGGGCCGAGCACGTGGCCCTTGAGGCCGACCGTCATGTGCTCGTCGCCTTCGGAGTCCGTCCAGGTGTAGAACGGGACTTTGAAGGTTTTGTCCTCGCTGTTGGAGCCGTTGCTGAGGGCCTCGGCGATCTTCTTGGCGCTGTTGTTCTTCTCGGTGACGATCAGTCGCATGGGGCGGCGAGGGTAGCAGGGGTCTGCGGCTGCCCTGGAATCTCCCCTGAGTAGGATCGGCCACCTGATGCGGTCCCTCGTCACCGGCGGCGCCGGCTTCATCGGCTCGAACCTGGTCGACGCCCTGCTCGCGGGCGGCGACGAGGTGACGGTCGTGGACGACCTCTCCACGGGGCGTCGCGGCAACCTCGACGGCGCCTTGGCGGCCGGGGCCGAGCTGGTCGAGCTGGACGTCCGCGACGGCGAGGCGCTGGGCCGGCTGGCGGCCGAGAAGCGGCCCGAGCGGATCTTCCACCTCGCCGCCCAGATCGACGTCCGCAAGTCCCTCGCCGACCCCTTCCTCGACGCCGCGATCAACGTCGGCGGCACCGCCAACGTGCTCGACGCCGCCCGCGGCTGCGAGTGCGGCCGGGTCGTCTTCGTCTCCACCGGCGGGGCGATCTACGGCGAGGGAGAGGGGCAGCGGCTGCCGCTCGCCGAGGACGCGCCGATCGCGCCGCTCGCCGCCTACGGCCAGAGCAAGTACGCGGCCGAGGGCTACCTCGCCCTCTACGAGCGGCTCTACGGGCTCTCGGGGATCTCGCTGCGGCTCGGCAACGTCTACGGCCCGCGCCAGGACCCGCTCGGCGAGGCCGGGGTGATCGCGATCTTCTGCGGGGCGCTGCGCGAGGGCGGGCAGCCGACGGTCTTCGGCGACGGCAGCCAGACCCGTGACTACATATATGTGGGCGACGTGGTCGCCGCCGCGCTCGCCGCCGCCGCCTCCGACGTCACCGGCCCGATCAACATCGGGACCGGCCGCGAGACCAGCGTGATCGAGCTGGTCGACGCGCTGCGCGAGCTCGGCGGCCGCGAGGACTTCGAGGCCCAACTGGCGCCGGCCCGGCCCGGCGAGGTGCAGCGGATCGCCCTCGACGCCTCCCGCGCCGAAGGCGAGCTGGGCTGGCGGGCCGAGACCGGCCTCGACCAGGGCCTGCGCCTCACTCTCGACTCCCTCTGATCGCTAGCCTTCGTCTCGATGCCAGCCCAGGCCTATGCCGGCAAGGAGTGCGTCTGCCAGTTCCGTAAAGGGATCTGCGACCAGTCGTGCGTGCGCGACATGCTGGAGACGCCCTTCTACATCGCCTGCCTGAAACTGAAAGGGCGGCGCTGCGTGGTCGTCGGCGGCGGCGACATCGGGCTTGAGAAGGTCGAGGGCCTGCTCGCCTGCGACGCCGACGTCACCCTGATCGCCCCCGTCGCCCACCCCGAGCTGGAGAGCCTCGCGGCCGAGGGCTCGATCGAGTGGGAGAAGCGCGCCTACGCCGGTGCCGAGGACCTCGAGGGCGTCTTCATGGTCATCGCCTGCACCGACGACACCGACGTCAACATCGCCGTCTTCGACGACGCCGAGCGCCGGGCGATGCTGGTCAACATCGTCGACGTGCCGCCGCTGTGCAACT
>JBIOTO010000003.1:0-4947 GCA_044865945.1 Solirubrobacterales bacterium | reverse complement strand
GTCCCCTGGGCACATCTCGCTATGGCTCGATGTTGAGTGCCCCGGGGACCCCTACCGTCCCCTCCGCCATCGTTTGCTGAAGACGGCCTAGCGCGGGTCGTCTATGAGGAGCTCTACGTTGCGGTCTTTTGGCTGGCCTTCGCCGATCGGGGCGCCGGACTGGAGGTCGTTGAAGGACATCGTCCGGGCGGCCGAGGTGAGGTCGTTGAAGTCCATCGACGAGGCCGGCGTGCCGGGGGCCGGCGCGACCGCCTGGCCGGTGTGGTCGAGGATCGTGCCGAAGATCGAGAGGGTGCCGTCGTGGTTGTCGAAGACCTCCAGCAGGCGGCTCTGCTGGGGCCAGTCGGCCTCGGCCGCGACCCGGATGCTCCAGAAGCCGCCGTTGCCGCCCGGGTCGGGGAAGGCGTTGACGACGTTGTCGTGCGAGTGGCCCGCCACCCAGGCGATCGCGTTGGGGAATTCGTGCAGCAGCCCCACCATGTCGGCCTCGAGGTGGATCGGGAACGAGAGCCGCGGGTCGAGGTCGCAGCCGGGGTTGATGTCGTGGCCGTGCGAGTCGTTGACCGTGCAGGGCGGCGCCACCTCGTCGGGGAGGTCGGCGACCAGGCTCTCCGGCGCGTGGTGGCTGAAGAGCACCACCAGCTGGTCGGCAGCGGTCGCTGCCTGCAGCTGAGCGCGCAGCCATTTGAACTGCGGGTCGTCGATGTTGCCGTCGGAGGTCGAGGCGCCGCTCGGGGTGAGGATCGTCCCCGCCTCGGCGACGGTGTCTAGGGCGATGAACCGCATCCCCGGGGTCGGGCTCCAGGCGTAGTAGCCGGCGGCGCCTTTCGAGGCGCTCTCCTGGGCGGCGTCGATCAATTTGAAGCCGTGGCCGTCGGCCTGCGAGCCGGCCTTGAAGATGTCCTTGTACTGCTTCTTGGAGACGAAGCGCCGGTTCGGGTCGCCCGGCACGAGGATCGTGTTCTGCGGGCTGGTCAGGAACGAGGCGAGCAGGTTCGCCGGGTTGAGCAGCGAGGACAGCAGGGCGCTCGCGTTTTCGGGGTTGGAGACCGGGCCCATCGGCTTCAGGCAGCCGGTCGCGACCTGCTCGAAGGCGGCGTTGGCGGCGGCGTTGCCCTGGACCAGCGCGTCGTGGTTGCCGAAGGCGACGTAGGAGGGAACTTTCAGGCCCGAGGCGGTGAAGGCCTGCTGGGCGCGGTCCATCAGGCCCGGGTATTTGGGCCAGGCGGCATGGACGCCTTTCGGCACGTCGGGGTCGTAGAACTCGGGGAAGGTCCCCTCGATGTAGTCGTCGTAGTCCTGGACGCCGGTGTAGCGCGCGGCCTCGGCGGCGCCGGGGACGAAGAGGTTGGGGCAGAGCGGGTGCGAGTACGTCGCTTTGTTGACGCCGCTGTTGGGGTTGAGGTTGCCGCCCTCCAGCAGGGTCCGCACCCAGAGCGTCTCGTTCAGCTGCTGGCTGTCGGCCGAGTCGCCGGTGTCGATCGTGAAGTCCATCGGGCGGCGGACGCCGCTGCCGTCGGCGACCGGGCTGGCGCCGCTGAATTTGTTGACCTGGCGAATCATCGCCTCGTCGATCTGCGGCTCCAGCGCCTCCCACGGGCGCCAGGCGGCGCCGAAGGGAAGGTTGAGCGGGGTCGAGAGCGGGTCGATCACCTCGACCCGGGCGGGCGACTCCTCGTCGGCGAGCTGGAAGTCGGAGAGCTGGCCGAAGTAGACGAGCGAGGTGCGGCGGGAGTCGCGCCCAGCCTGCGCCGCGCCGAGGTCCTGGCGGACCGAGTAGGGCTCACCGGCGCCAAGTTTGAGGAAGTCGAAGGCGCCGTTCGTCGCCGGGACCACGCGCTGTTCCAGCGTCGTTTTCCCTTCCGTGTCGGAGACCGCCGCGACAGCCGCGGTCGCGCCGACCGCCAACGTCGCCAGGGCGACAACCACGACAACGAACCGAACAACCGCTCCCCGAAGCTTCATTTCCCACCTCTGACTGGAAAGGACTGGACTTCTAAACCCTACCCATTTTTAAGTGAGAAATGCTTTGCGGTAATCGAGGTCGGTCAGGACGGCGGCGTCAGCTTCAGTTTTCCTTTGAACGTGGCGGTGCCGGCGGTGCCGCCGGTGGGAGTGAAGGAGAGCAGCGCCTTGAACTGGAGTTTGCCCTTGCTCTTCAGCGTTTTCTTGCCCGCTCCGGTCGGCTTCAGCGTCACCGTGCTGGCGGCGGTAGAGGTCGCCGTCGCCTTCAGCCTGCTCCGACACCGCTACCTCCTCGACGAGATTTGCGCGGGAGAACCTAGCCCCTCGCGAGGACGCCTCCGGCGCTACCCCTGCAGGGTGACGAAGCGCTCCTCGGTCAGCTCGTAGACGGCATAGGCTGGACCCTCGCGGGTGTTGCCGGAGTCCTTGACGCCGCCGTAGGGCTGCTGGTCGGTGCGGAAGGTCGGGACCTCGTTGATCAGGACGCCGCCGAACTCGAGGGTGCGGCCGGCCTGGAGGCCGCGGCCGATGTCGCGGGTGAAGACGCCCGCCTGGAGGCCGAACTTGGAGTCGTTGGCGAGTCGGAGCGCCTCGTCGAAGTCGGCGAAGGTGTCGATCGTCGCCACCGGGCCGAAGATCTCCTCGCACCAGACCTTCGCCTCTTTCGGCGGCCCCTTCAGCAGGGTCGGCGCCAGGCAGCGGCCCTCGTCGACCAGCTCTCCTCCGGTCAGAAGCTCCGCCCCGCCGGCGACCGCCTCGTCGACCCACTGCTTGACCCGGTCGCGGTCGTCGGGGGTGATCAGCGGCCCGACGTCGGTGCCCGCGTCGAGCGGATCGCCGACCGTCAGCTTCTTGACGTTGGCGACGAGGCGGGCGATGAACTCGTCGGCAACCGCCTCGTGGACGAGGATCCGCTGGATCGAGATGCAGCTCTGGCCGGCGTGGGAGAAGGCGTGGATCTGGGCTTTGTCGGCGGCCGCCTGCCAGTCGCCGTCGTCGTTGACGATCAGCGGCGCGTTGGAGCCGAGCTCCAGGTTCACCTTCTTGTGCGGCACCTTCGAGCGGATGTCCCAGCCGACCGGCGCCGAGCCGGTGAAGGTGATCGCCTTGGTCAGCGGGTGCTCGACGATCCTGTTGCCGACCTTGGAGCCGGGGCCCGGGATGACCGAGAGCCAGTTCTCCGGCAGCCCCGCCTCGACCAGGATCCCGGCCAGCTTCAGGGCCGAGATCGGCGTCTGCCCGGCCGGCTTGAGGACCACCGCGTTGCCGGCGGCGATCGCCGGGCCGAGCTTGTGGGCGACGAGGTTGAGCGGGAAGTTGAAGGGGCTGATCGCGCCGACCACGCCGTAGGGCACGCGCAGCATCACTCCGAGCTTGCCGGCCCCGGCCGCGGCGGCGTCCATCGGCACAGTGCCGCCGGTCAGCTTGCGCGCCTCGACCGCGGAGAACTCGAGCGTGGAGACGCAGCGTTCGGCCTCGACCGTGGCCGTCTTGATCGGCTTGCCGGCCTCGGCGGCGATCGCCGCTGCCAGCTCGTCGCGGCGCTCGGCGACCAGCTCGGCCGCCCGCTCCAGCACCGACGCCCGCTTGTGCTGGGGGAAGTCGGCGGTCTCGAAGGCCTCGTGCGCGGCCTCGATCGCCCGCTCGACCAGCGCTTCGTCGCCCTGGGCGACGCGGCCGACGAGGCTGCCGTCGTAGGGGCTCTTCACCTCGCTCCACTCGCCGGTCTCGATCCACTCGCCAGCGGCGAGGAGCTTGTGGTCAGTTGCGGTCATGTGCCCAGCCTACGTCCCCGGATAGGCAGGCCGCTACTCCTGTTTGTTGAATCTGTTGGCTCAGTGATGTCCAAGACCATCAACCGGATCATCAAGCTCCTCGTTGCGCTGGTCGCGCTCCTATCCATCTACCCGGCGGCCGCCCAGGCCAGCGTCAGCTGGGTCGTCCACGGCCGCGGCTTCGGCCATGGGGTCGGGATGAGCGCCTACGGCGCCTACGGCTACGCCAAGGCCGGCAAGAACTACCGCTTCATCCTCGGCCACTACTACCGGGGGACGACGATCGGCACGCTGGAAAAGCCCCGGGTTGTGCGGGTGCTGCTCGACATCGAACCCGGCGACGTCGAATTCAGCGGCGCGACCAGCGCCTGCGGCAAAACCCTCGACCCGGCCCGCGACTACGAGGCGCACCGGGTCGGCAAGACGGTCAAGCTGCGCAGCTCGGGCGGCAAACCGCTCGCCAACTGCGGGCGGAAACTGCGCGCGGCGGGACGCGGCAAGATCGCGATCGCCGACCACGGCACCTACCGCGGCGCCCTGGAGACCGTGCCGACCGAAAGCGACGCCGGCTCGCTCAACATCGTCAACGCCCTGGCGCTGGAGCAGTACGTCAAAGGGGTGATGCCGAACGAGGTGCCGCCCTCCTGGCCGACGGAGGAGCTGAAAGCCCAAGCGCTGGCGGTCCGCTCGATCGCCCTCACCGGCGACGTCGGCGGCAACGGCTTCGACCTCTACTCCGATACCCGCAGCCAGGTCTACGAGGGGCTGGAAAGCGAGTACGACCGCACCAACCAGGCGGTCGACGCGACCCGCGGCCAGGTCGTGATGTACGGCAGCGACGTCGCCCAGACCCTCTACTCGGCCTGCTCCGGCGGCCACACCGAGAGCGCGGTCAACGTCTTCGGCTCCCCCGTCCCCTACCTGGTCGGCGTCCCCGACCCCTACGACTACTACTGCCCGCTGCATAAGTGGACGCTGGACTTCAGCGGCCCGGAAATCAGCTCCCGGCTAGGCGGCTACCTGCAGGGCAAGCTGAAACAGGTGGTGATCACCAAAACCGGCGTCTCGCCGCGGATCATCAGCGCCAAGCTCGTCGGCACCGGCGGAACCACCACCGTCAGCGGCTCCGAGCTATCGGTCGCGCTCGGCGGCTACGACACCTGGATGAGCTTCGAAAAGGTCGTCTCGAAATAGCCCCCTGTCGCTT
>JBIOTO010000002.1:0-16808 GCA_044865945.1 Solirubrobacterales bacterium | reverse complement strand
GGGAGACGGCTCCTGACCACCCACCGCGACCGAATCCCCGTCACCACCGTCCCTAGGACCATCGAAGACCTCCAAAGCACCTCGCTGCCCCCACGTCTCATCCGCCGCGCCAAGCGCCAAGCCGAGCTCGCTGGTCACCGCCTCGACGGCATCGCCTCCGACCGCACGCGCTCGGACCTCGAGGCGCTCTTCCTCGAACTCTGCGCCCGATACCGCCTCCCTCGTCCCGAGGTCAACGTCAAGCTCGACAACTGGGAGGTCGACTTCCTCTGGCGCTCCCGGCGCGTCGTGGTCGAAACCGACTACTGGACCTACCACCGCGGCTCGGTCGCCTTCGAGGACGACCACGCGCGTGACCTCGACCTGCGTGCCGCCGGTTACGTGGCGCTGCGGTTCACCGACCGGCAGCTGGAAGAAGAGCCCGGGCGGGTCGTTGCCGACGTCGCCCGGGCCCTGGCCGAGGAGGTTTCTTCGCTTGCTGGTTAGCGGCGGGCGAAGGGGTCGATGTAGAGGTCGTCGACCTGCCAGTTGCCGCCGCTGCCCACGGGCGTGATCCGGATCTGGATCACGCTCGGGATCAGGGTGCCGACCACCGTCGAGAGGGTGAGGACGGTCGACATCGGCTGCGCGGGCGCCCAGTTGCCGCTGCCGGTGGCGGTGCTCAGCGTCCTGGTGCGCACGAGGCCGAGCAGCGAGTAGGTCGCTTCCACCTTCAGGGTGGCGCTGGGATTGCCGGTGTTCCGCGCCAGCAGCCGGAAGTGCGGCGTGTCGATCGACATGCAGATCGGCGGGCTGACGGCGGCGCTTCCATTCGGCAGCGACAAGGACTTCGAGTCCGCGGAGCTGTTGAGGAAGAAGGACTCGTTGCCGCTGATAACCGCGGCACCGCCGCTGAGCGACCAGCCCGCGGCGCCGGCCTCGAAGCCGCCGTCGGGGGCGAGCACGTATGAGCTGGTGTCGCCCCAGGGGCTGAAGACCCGCTTGGCGTCCTTGTACGGACAGGCGTGGGCGCTTGCCGCGATGACCGCCACGGCGATGAGAACGGCCGTCATGGCGAGGGTTAGCTTGGAAATGAACTTCACTCGGGTAAACCTCCTGGTCGCAGGCGAAAAAGCCTGGTTTGCACCAAGCTGGCGGTCGAGCCATCTCGCCCGGGGGCGAGACCTCTGACTTTGCGTCCCTGCCTCGCGACAGGTTTGCCCTTATTCAGCTGACTTCTGCACTTATGTGCGGCGAAGATCGGCCCCCGAACCCCTGCACTTAACGGTGTTAGACCTACTGTCTAGTTAATTTTCAGGCCGCGGCCCGCGAAAAAAGTGGAAAACCCGCTCATTTACAAGGGAAAAGGAGCCGATGTAGGGAGGGGCGCGGTTCGGAAACCGCGCGTCGTCCTATGGAAACCCTGTCGCCAGCCAACCACGCCGAGCACCTCTTCGCCCGCGGCCGAACCCGTGCTCTGATCAGGGCCAACGGCCGTGAGCTCCTGGTCGAGCTGCTCGCCGCGGTCGGCTTCCTGCTCGCCGCTACGGCGATGGCGGTGTTTCTCGATTCGCCCCGTGACCTGGAGGCGGCCCCGCTGGTCGCGCTCGTCATCGCCTACGTGATCGCCTGCCAGGCCCAGTTCGACATCGCCGATGGCTACACGGTGCCCACCGAGCTGGTGCTGGTGCCGATGCTCTTCCTGCTGCCGACTCCGGTCGTGCCGCTCGTCGTCAGCGGCAGCTGGGCCCTCGGCCGCCTGATCGACTACGCCAGCGGTCGCACCACCGTCCACCGCGCTTTCCACGTTTTCGGCGACTGCTGGCACGCGGTCGGGCCGGCGCTGGTGCTGGTCCTCTGCGGCGCCCAGGTCTTCTCCTGGACCGAGTGGCCGGTCTACGCGCTGGCTCTCGCCGCCCAGTTCGGCTTCGACTTCGCCGCCACGGCGCTGCGGGCGCGGCTGATCGACGGCGCCCGCCCGGCAGAGGTCGCCCGGATGATCGCCCCCGTATATGGACTCGACGCCGCGCTCGCCCCGATCGGCCTGCTTGCCACGGCGGCGGCGCTGCAGGCCGGCCCGTGGGTCTGCCTCGCGGTCACCCCGCTGGCCCTGGTGCTCTCGGTCCTCTCGCGTGAGCGCCAGACCCGGATCGACCAGGCGCTGGAGCTGAGCGAGGCCTACCAGGGCACCGCGATGCTGCTCGGCGACGTGGTCGAGGCCGACGACGAGTACACCGGCAGCCACAGCCGCGGCGTGGTCGAGATCTCGCTCGCGGTCGCCGACCGCTTCGGGCTCGGCTTCGCCCAGCGCCGCAACGTCGAGTTCGCCGCTCTCCTCCACGACGTCGGCAAGATCGCCGTCCCCGACGAGATCATCAACAAGGAAGGCCCGCTCGACGACGCCGAGTGGGAGGTGATGCGCCAGCACACGATCGAGGGGGAGCGGATGCTGAACCGGGTCGGCGGCGTCCTCGCCGAGGTCGGCAGGATCGTCCGCGCCTCGCACGAGGACTTCGACGGCACCGGCTACCCCGACGGCCTCGCCGGTGAGGGGATCCCGATCGAGGCCCGGATCGTCACCTGCTGCGACGCCTTCAGCGCGATGACCACGACCCGTTCCTACCGCAAGGCGATGAGTACCGAGGCCGCGGTCGTCGAGCTGCGCCGCTGCGCCGGCACCCAGTTCGACCCCGAGGTGGTCGCCGTCCTGGTCGATCTGGTCGAAACCGGGCAGGTCTAGAAGTTCAAAAATCGAGGAGGCGCGTGCTCCTCCGCGGGCGCCGCCTTTGGCTAGCCTGCGGCGGGTATGACCAGTCAAGGGATCGACCGCGCTCGCGCGCGGCGAATCTTCGCCGTGCTCGTTGCCTGCCTGGGGACCCTCGCGCTGCTCCCGTCCAGCGCCGCCGCCGACGAAGCCGAGGCGCTGTATGACCCCGGCACGGTTTGGGTGATCGACCTGCAGCTGCCGCAGACTTCGGTCGAAGCGCTGGAAGCCGCCCCCGAGGGCGCCTACCAGCCCGGCACCTTCTCGATCGCCGCGAGTGACGGCACCCCCGACGGGGTCGGCCCCTCCTCCGCGCCGCGGGCGATGGAAATCAGGCTCAAGGGCAGCGCCTCGTTCCGGGACCTCTCCGAAAAGGCCGCCTTCAAAATCAAATTCCCCAAAGCCGGGCCGTTCATGGGCCTGCGCAAGATGACCCTCAACAACATGGTCGAGGACCCCTCGATGACCCACGAGACCCTCGCTTACACGCTGCACCGCGCCCTCGGCGTGCCCGCCGCGCGCACCGGCTTCGCCTATCTGCGGTTGAACGGCGATGACTTCGGCGTCTACATGAACGTCGAGAACTACGACAACGTCGCGATGGCGAAGAAGTTGGGCAGCTTCGACGACGACGTCCAGCACGTCTACGAGGGCGAGAACGGCGTCGACGTGAAACCGGAGCTGGTCGATGGCTTCGAGGTCGACGAGGGCCCGGACGACGTCTCCGACCTGGAAGAACTCGCCGAGGCGGTCGGCGACGAAAGCTCGCAGCCGTGGTCGACCGTGGTCGGCGCGCACGCCGACCTGAAAGAGATGACGCGGATGTGGGCGGCGGAGAAATACAGCGGCCAGCTCGACGGCTACGCCGGCGGCCCCGGTCCCGACCATCCCAACAACTACTACCTCGCCACCGGCCCCGACGGCCTCTTCCGCATGCTCCCCTGGGGCCAGGACGAAACCTGGAAGGCCGACAACCACCTGCCCTTCGACGGCGAGGCCGGGGTGATGTTCGAGAACTGCCTCGACGACAGCGGCTGCGAGACGACCTATGAAGGAGCGCTGGAAGCGGTGCAGGCGACGGTCCCCTCGCTGCGGCTCGACGACCTCGCCGTCTGCGCCGCCGAGATGCTTGCCCCCTGGCAGCGGCTGGAAGAAGAGGAGAGCGACCGCTTCGAGTACGACGCTGGTGAGATCGCCGACGCCGTCGCCGAGACGCGCGAGTTCATCGCCAGCCGGCCCGATGAGCTGGCCGACCACCTCGGCAACAGCGCGCCGGACGAACCGGCCCCGGTCGACTCGTGCCCGGCGGGCGAGCCCGAACAGCCCTTCGTGCAGATTCTTGGCCAGGGGCCGCCCCCGACGGAACAGGGCCCGGCGGCGAAGCTCGGTTCGATCTCGCGCAAGGGCATGCGCCTGCGGGTGGAGGTTGTTTCGCCCAGCAGTGGGCCCCTGAAGCTGACCGCGAGGACGGCGGGTCGCCGCGGCGTTCGTGTCTGTGGCAGCCGCACCACCGTCGAAGCCGGTGAGGCAACCATTTCCTGCCGCCTATCCCGCGCCGCGATCGAGAAGCTCGAAAAGGGCGCCCTGCGGCTCAGCGTCAGCGTTCGTTTTCTCGACGATGGCCTTTTCCGCTCTCGCCAGGCCCGCCTGCCGCGTCTCTAGAAGTTCGAATTTCAAGTAACTCCCGATCCCACGAGCGCTCGCGCCCCCTCTAGCCTGCGGCGTCCATGGGTCGCCGCATCGCCATCGCGCTTGCCTGCCTCGCGGGTTTCCTCGCCCTCCCGGCCGTCGCCGCCGCCGACGAAGCCGAACCGTTCTTCGACCCCTCCGCCGTGTCCGAAATCGACTTCACGCTGCCGCCGGCCTCGCTGCAGAAACTGGAAGAAGAACCGAAAACCGACGAATACCAGCACGCCGAAATCACGGCCAAAGTCGCCGGGGTCACGCACACCCTGGCCGACGTCGGCTTCCGGCTCAAGGGTGGGCACGGCTCCTTCCGCGAACTGAGCGGAAAGGCTGCCTTCAAGGTCAAGTTCGCCGAGTTCGTCAAAAAACAGAAGCTCCTCGGCCTCAAGAAGCTGACCCTCAACAACATGGTCCAGGACCCCTCGATGACCCACGAGACGCTCACCTACGAGCTCTTCCGCGCGATGGGGCTGCCGGCGCCGCGCACCGGCTACGCGTCGGTCCGGATCAACGGCACCCTCTACGGGACCTACCTCAACGTCGAGACCTACGACGACACCATGTTGCCGCGGTACTTCGCCACCACCCAGCACCTCTACGAGGCCGACGCCGCCGGGGTCGACGTCCGCACCGGCGAGGCGGGCACCTTCGAGGTCGACGAAGGCGACGAGGTAGACCTCAGCGACCTGGAAGCGCTGATCGGAGCCGTCAACAAAGACGGTGGCGACTGGTCCGACAACGTCAGCCCGTTTGCCGACCTCGCGGAGATGACCAGCGCCTGGGCGGTCGAACGCTACGTCGCCCACTGGGACGGCTACGCGGGGACCGACGCGCCCTTCCGGCCCAACAACTACTACCTGCACAGCGACGAAGCGGGTGTCTTCGCGACGATGCCCTGGGGCACCGACCAGACCTGGGAACCGAGCAGAGAGGTCGAATTCGACGAACCCGCCGGCGGGCTGATGTTCAACGAGTGCGTCGCCGACGCCAGCTGCCAGCAGCTGTACCTCGAAAACCTGAGCGAGGTCCGCTGCGTTGCCCTCGACTCCGACGACGCGGCGCGCGCGGCCAAACTGGCGGCGCTGCTCGCGCCCTTCCAGGACGACGAAGATGAAGCGCGGCGCGAGTCCAGCCCGGAGGAAATCGCCGACGAACTGGAAGCGGTCGAAGAGTTCGCCACGGTGCGGCCTGGGCAGCTCGAGGACTTCCTCGTCGCCGAGGGGGTCCTCGGCGACGGGCCCGATCCCTGCGGGGAACCGGAAGAGCCGAAAAATCCGGAGGTGACGCCGCCGCCGGGGCCCGTGCCGCCGGCTCCAGCCCTCGAATTCGGCGCTTCGAAGCTGAGGGGCCGGATCGTCTTCACCTGGGTCGGGACGCCGGCTGCCGGCACGATCTCGCAGAAGGTGACGACCAAGCTCGATGGTCGCCGCGTCCAGGCCTGCGCCGACACCGAGTCCAGGCCCGGCGCCGCCGTGGTGAAGATCCGCTGCCGCCTCTCGAAAGCGGCGCAGGCGGCACGCGCCGACGGGCCGCTGAAGCTGCGCGTCCGGGTCGGCTTCGCTCCCGAAGGGGACGGCAAAGCGACCTTCCGCACCCGCGCCCTCACCGCTCCCAAACGCGGCTGAACGCCTCCGCCAACCCGCGCCCTAGAGTTGCGGCGTGGCCGCTGACCCGCCCCAGCTCTTCCTGATCGACGGCAACAGCCTCGCCTACCGCGCCTTCTTCGCCCTGCCGGAGTCGATCGGGACCAGCGACGGGCGGCCGACGAACGCGATCTACGGGCTCGCCTCGATGCTGGTGAAAATCATCGACGAGCATCATCCCCAGGGCGTGGTCGTCGCCTGGGACGCCGGCTGGAGCGGCCGCGAGAAGACCTACGACCTCTACAAGGCCCAGCGCAAACCGCGCCCCGACCTGCTGCGCGAGCAGTGGCCGCACCTGATGCCGCTGGTCGAGGCCTTCGGCTACACCAATGTCAAGGTCGACGGCTACGAGGCCGACGACGTGATCGCCTCGCTGGTCAAGCAGGCGCGCGAAGCGGGGATCGAGGTGATGGTCGTGACCGGCGACCGCGACGCCTACCAGCTGGTGGACGAGGGGGTGCGGGTGATGAGCACCTCGCGCGGGATCACCGAGACGAAGATCTACGACCGGGCCGCGGTCGAGGAGCGCTACGGGGTGCCGCCGGAGCTGATCACCGACCTGATGGGGCTGCGCGGCGACACCTCCGACAACATCCCCGGCGTCCCCGGGATCGGCGAGAAAACCGCGACCCAGCTGCTGCAGCGGTTCGGCTCGCTGGAAGCGGTGCTGGAAAGCGTCGATGAGATCTCCGGCGCCAAACGCAAACAGAACCTGACCGAGCACGCCGACGACGCCCGGCTCTCGAAGGAGCTGGCGACGCTGCAATACGAGATCGAGACCGGGGTGGACCTGGAGGCGGCGATGGCGAGCGAACCCGACCGCGGCGCCCTGCGCGAGTTCATGCGCGAGTTCGAGCTGCGGGCGGTGCTGGAGCGGCTGGAAGAAGCGCTGCCCGAGGGCGACGCCGTCCCCGGCCGCAGGGTCGAGACCGAGCTCGAGGTCGAGGTGACCGAGGGCAAGCCCGGAGACCTGGGGGAGGGGCCGCTGGCGCTGGCGATCGCCGGCGATCGCTGGGCCGCCGCCGAAGCCGATCGCCTGCTCGCCGGCCACGGCAGCCTCGACGAGCTCGCCGTCGCGCTTGGCGCCAAGCCCTTCGCCGCCCACGACGCCAAGTCCCTCGGTGGCGGTCCCCACGGTCTGCTCGCCGCCGCCGCGCGCGAGGGGATCGAGCTGAACCTCGACCACGACACCCTGGTCGCGGCCTACCTGCTGGAGCCGCAGCGCCGCACCTACGACCTGGTCGAGCTTGCTGCCGACGCCGGCATCGGCCTCGCCGAGGGGGCCGCGGCGGAGAAGGCCGAGGACGACGGCCAGCTGGCGCTGGGCGAGGAGCTGGAGGCCGGCCTCGACCCGGCCGAGGAAGCGCGCCTGGTCGCCGCCCTCGCCGCCGTGCAGGGGCCGCGGATCGAGGAGCTGGGGCTGGAGCAACTCCTTCGCGAGGTCGAGCTGCCGCTGGTCGCGGTATTGGCGGCGATGGAGCGGATCGGGATCAAGCTCGACGCCAAGCGGCTGGCCGAGGTCGGCGCCGGCTTCGGCGAGCGGATCGACGTGCTCGAAAGGGAGATCTTCGAGCTGGCCGAGGAGGAGTTCACGATCGGCTCGCCGCAGCAGGTCGGCCGCGTCCTCTTCGAAAAGCTCGGCCTGACGAAAAAGCGGCGCGGCAAAACCGGCTTCTCGACCGACGCCCGCGTCCTCGCCCAGATCCGCGACGAGCACCCAATCGTCGAGAAGATCGAGTCCTGGCGCGAGCTGACCAAGCTGAAGAACACCTACCTCGACTCGCTGCCGGAGCTGATCGACACCGAGACCGGCCGCGTCCACACCACCTTCAACCAGACCGCGACCACCACCGGCCGCCTCTCCAGCACCAACCCCAACCTGCAGAACATCCCGATCCGGACCGAGATCGGCCGCCCGGTACGGGCCTGCTTCGTCGCCGAGGAGGGCTGGCAGCTCCTCTCCGCCGACTACAGCCAGGTCGAGCTCCGCGTCCTCGCCCACGTCGCCGACGAGGAGGTGCTGAAAGAGGTCTTCCGCGAGGGCGAAGACGTCCACGCCGCGACCGCTGCCGAGGTCTTCGAGATCGAGCGCGACGAGGTCGACGTCGGCCAGCGCTCGAAGGCGAAGATGGTCAACTTCGGGATCGTCTACGGGCTGACCGGGTTCGGTTTGGCGGATCGGCTGAACATCCCCCGCAAGGAGGGCGAGGAATTCGTCTCCCGCTACCTCGAACGCTTCCCCGCCGTGCGCGCCTTCCGCGAGCGGGTGATCGAGCGGGCGCAGGAGGAGGGTTTCGTGACCACCCTGATGGGTCGGCGCCGGGCGATCCCGGAGCTGCGCTCGGGCAACCCCAACACCCGCCGCCTCGGCGAGCGCCTCGCGGTCAACACCGTGATCCAGGGCACCGCCGCCGACATCATCAAGGTGGCGATGGTGCGCTGCCAGCGGGCGTTGGAGGAGGCGGGGGGAGAGACCCGGCTGATCCTCCAGATCCACGACGAGCTCCTCTTCGAGGGCCCGCCTGCGGAGATGAAGGCGGCGACCGAGCTGGTGGAGCGCGAGATGTGCGCCGCCTACCAGCTCGATCCGCCGCTCGAGGTCGACGTCGGCGTCGGCCAGGACTGGCTCGACGCCAAGTAGCTACGCGACCTTGCCCGAGAGCTCGACCTCCCTGAAGACGGCTTTGCCGTTCTCCAGCTTCAGCTCGGCCTCCTCGACCACGGCGCCGGGAACCAGCTCGGCGGTGGTGCAGAGGCGATCGTCGTCACCGTGCTCGCCGTCCTCGTCGCCGTCGTGACCGGGCCCGGAGTTCTCGCTGCCGGGACCTGAGTTGTCGCTCGGGCCGGAGTTGTCGTCGTCCGACTCGTCGCCGCTGCCCGGGCCGGAGTTGTCGCCGCCGTTGTCGTCGCCTGGCTCTTCCTCGCCGTGGCCGCCGTTGTCGTCGCCGGACTCGTCCTCGCCGCTACCGGAGCCGGAGTCGCTGGCGCTGGCGCTCGCCGATGAGGAGTCGTCGTCGCACTTGATCTCGGTGCTGCCGGTGACGAAGCCGGCGATCGTGTCGGTGCCGAACAGGTCGATCACCAGGCGGCCGGTCTCGGCGTCGAAGGAGGCGATCGTGCCGGCCTGCTCGTCGCCGTCCATCACCCCGTCGTCGTCGCTGTCGCTGTCCCGCGGGTCGTCGCCGGAGAGGAACTCGGCGCGGTTGCGCAGCTGGTCGCGGTCCTGGTCGAGCCGCGCCTGGTTGGCCTTCAGGGAGAGCTTGTGGCGCTTCTCCCAGCGGTCCGGGATGCGGTCGTGGTTGCGGTCCTTGGCGGCGGCCAGGCTGGGCATGGCGAGGAGCGCCAGCGCCCCCAGCGCCAGCGCGAGCCAGGTCATGGCGCTTTGGGGTCGCCGTGCTTTCGTCGGGGTCATGCCTTCCTCCTGAGGTTCGGGGTCAACTGGTGGCGCTGAAACCCCGGGGCGCGACGAAGATCACGCCGCTCTGGACGTTCGTTCGTCCTGGCGCTCAGTCGTGGCCGTCGAGCTCGCCGCTGCCGCTGCCCGAGCTCTCGCTGCCGGAGCCCGAGTTGTCCTCGACCGGCTCCGCTTCGACGACGGGCTCCTCGGCTTCCGGCTCGACCTCGCCGCTGCCGGGACCCGAACTGCTGCCGTCATCGCCGCCGCTCGATCCGCTGCCGCTGTCGCCCGATCCACTGCCCGAGCCCGAGCTGCCGCCATCGTCGCCGCTGCCCGAGGAACCGGAACCGCTGCCGCTGTGATCGTCGTCGTCCCCGCCAGAGCCGTGGCCGCTGTGGTCGTCCCCACCGTCGTCGTCGCCGCTGCCGTGCCCGCTCGATATCGATCCGGGGCCGGAGTTCTCGCCGCGTCCGCCACCCCCGCTGCCCGAGCCGCTATGGCCCGAGCGCCCGCCGCTGGAGCCATGGCTGGAGCCGCCGCGGTCCTCGCCGGCGAGGTCGCGGTCATCGTCGCCGCTCTCACCCCGGCGATCGTCGTCGCCGTGCTCCCCGCCGCTTCCGCGGCCGCTGGAATCTTCCCCGGACCCGCCCGGGCCGGAACCGCCCCCGGCCGCGGAGCCGGCGCTCGCCGTCGGTCTCTCGACCAGCGGTGCCGCCTGCGCCGGTTCCGGTCCCGGCCGATCCCCGTGTCGGTGGTCGACCGCGACCCCGGCGCCGACCGCGCCGGCGACCAGCAGGGTCGCGACTCCGGCTTTGACCGCGCCGCCGCCGAGGCCGCCGAGCGCCGCCCCGCCCGCGGTCGAGGCGCCGGCCCCGGCGGCGATCGCCCCGCCGGTCGCTGCGTCGCCGTGTTCGGCCAGGGCCCGCGCCACCGGCATCGGCACCAGCAGGCCGAACCCCTCGCGCAGGGCCGCCCGGGCGCGGTAGATCGCCTGCCGAGCGGCGCCGCCGCTGACCCCCAGCGCCGCCGCGATCTCCTCGTGGCTCAGTCCTTCCAGCTCGCGCATCACCAGCGCCGCCCGCTGCGGCTCCGGCAGGGCGCGCAGGCGCTCCATCAGCTCGGTCAGCTCCTCCCGCGCCTCGGCCTCGGCGGCGGCGCTGCGGCCACCCGGCAGCATCTCGCTCAGCTCGGCCGCCTCCGGCGCCCGGTCGCGCAGGTCGTTCAGCGCCGTGTTGCGGACGATCCGGTAGAGCCAGGGGCGCAGTTCGATCTCAGCCTCGGTGCCGCGCAGCGCCAGCAGCGCCTTCGAGAAGGCGTCCTGGGTGACGTCCTCGGAGTGGCCGCCGACGATCGCCGCGGCGAAGCGGTCCAGCGGCCGCCGGTAGCGCCGCACGATCTCCTCGAAGGCGGCGTCGTAGCCGTCGCGGACGAGGTCGACGAGGCGGCGGTCGGGCTGGGCCCGCAGCGCCGGCCCCATGAAGATCCGGGCGGCGAAGTTCTCGGCTGGTGGTGGTGACATCGGGGTCCTGCTGACTGGAATCGACCGGTTGTCTCTACCGCGTTACTGATAAGACAGCGGGGAGGTTCAATCTCCGCACTATTCGAGCAACACATGTCCACGGTAAAGATCACGCGCGGCGGCAGGGGAAATCGTGGATAGGGGACTCGCCGTCGTCCTCACCGCCTGCGCCGGCGGCCTGATCGCCGCCCAGGCGCCGATCAACGCCAACCTCGGCAAGGCGACCGGCAGCCTGCCGGCGGCGCTCGTCTCCTTCTCGATCGGGACCCTGGCGCTGGCAGCCGTCGTGATCCTCAGCGGCAAGGCGGGCGGCCTCGGCTCGACCTTCGACGTCAGCTGGTACTACCTGCTGGGCGGCTTCCTCGGCGCGATCTACGTGCTCAACGCGCTGATCGCCGTCAGCGCGATCGGCGCCGGTGGCGTCGCCGCGGCAACCGTCTTCGGCCAGCTGACCGCCTCGGTGGCGATCGACCGGTTAGGCCTGTTCGGCCTCGACGAGGTCCCGCTTTCGCCCGAGCGCATCCTCGGAGTCGCCCTGCTGCTGGCCGGGACGATCCTCGTCGTGCGCTGAGCCGGCCCACTTGCTGCCGGCGTACTCGGGCGGCGCGATCCGCAGGTAGTGGTTGAAGGACCAGTCGATGAAGCGCTTGTTGCCCATCAGCCGGATCAGCGGCGCCAGGATCCGCGGCGGCACCCGCGGGATCAGCTTCTGCACCCGCAGCATCCACTTGAACTTCCACTCGTGGGTGTCGTGGAAGGAGGCGTAGCTGGCTTCCGCCTCGGCGCGGCTCTGGCGGCCCTCGACGACGCCGCGCAGCTCCTGCCCCAGCGCCATCCCGAAGTAGAGCGCGGTTCGGATCCCCTCGGCGCTGAGCGGCAGGCAGTGGCCGGCGGAGTCGCCGGTGAAGAAGACGCCGCCCTCGGTCGCCCGGCGCAGCTTGTGGGGGATCCAGTTGCCCTGGTACTCGTTCGGCTCCTTGCCGAGGTCGTGGGTCAGCTCGACGGTCGTGTCCTTGACGTGGAAGCGGGGGTCGAAGGAGCCGATCCCGATCCGCAGCTCGTCGCGGGCCGGGAACGACCAGCCGTAGCCGGCGGGGACGTATTTGCGGTCGATCCAGATCGCCAGGTCCTCGGAGGTGCCGCCGGGGTGGACCTCGAGGCCGCGCGAGAGCGGCGCGTCGGGCGGCTGGTAGCCATCGCCGGAAGCCAGCATCCGCCGCCAGCCGAGCGCGTCGACGACCAGCGGCGCGCTGATCGTGCCGCGGTCGGTCTCGACCGCGATCTGGCCGTCGCCGCTGGCGGCGCCGGCGCGGCCGTTGACCTTGGCGGTCTCGAAGGTCGCGTCGCAGTCGCGCCAGAGCAGCTGGCAGAGCTCGCGGTAGTCGAAGGTCGAGAAGGTCCAGGGCAGCCGGTAGCGGCTGGTCCCGTGGGGGGTGTGCATGACCAGGGTGTCGAAGCGCTGGCGCTCGGCGCCCATCAGGCCGAGGCGCTGCAGCCACTCGGTCGGGATCCCGCAGGCGGAGGTCTGGCGCTCGCCGATCTCGTAGCGATCGACGATCAAGACGTCAGCCCCGGAGCCGGCCAACTCACGCGCGACCGCGAGCCCGGCGAAGCTGGCGCCGCAGATGAGAACGTCGCGCTCGCCGCCCAGGGGCGTGCGTTCGTCGCCGCGCTTGGTGGCTCGGACCGGCATCGCGGCGGATTCTGCCATCATTCGCCGCCGTGTCCGCGACCGAGACCATGACGCCTGCGCCCAGCGCCACCCCTGTCGAGGGTTCTGGGGGCCTCCTCCTCAACATCGACGGCAAGATCGTCCCCAATTACGCGGCGACGATGGTCTCCTTCGAGGAGGGCGACGTCGTCAAGGGCAAGGTCGTCCGGATCGACAAGGACGAGGTTCTGGTCGACATCGGCTACAAGGCCGAGGGGGTCATCCCCTCCAACGAGCTTTCGATTCGCAAGTCGGTCGATCCGTCTGAAGAGGTCGAGCTGGGCGAGGAGATCGACGCCCTGGTCCTCACCAAGGAGGACGCTGAGGGTCGCCTGATCCTCTCCAAGAAGCGCGCCCGCTTCGAGAAGGCCTGGCGCAAAATCGAGGTCGCCGCC
Source organism: Solirubrobacterales bacterium (assembly GCA_044865945.1). Lineage (GTDB taxonomy): Bacteria > Actinomycetota > Thermoleophilia > Solirubrobacterales > 70-9 > VAYN01. Next base: position 3,714 of record JBIOTO010000002.1, on the reverse strand, counting down.
GATTCCGGCGAACCGGTCGAAGGCAGCGTCATCGAGGTCGTCAAGGGCGGTCTCATCCTCGACCTCGGGGTGCGCGGCTTCCTGCCCGCCTCGCTGGTCGACATCCGCCGCGTCCACAACCTCGACGAGTTCATGGGCCAGACGCTCGAGTGCAAAGTGATCGAGCTCAACCGCAGCCGCAACAACGTCGTCCTCTCGCGCCGCGCGGTGCTGGAGGAGGAGCGCAAGGAGGTCCGCGAGCAGATTCTGGGGCGCCTGGAGCCGGGCCAGGTCGTCGAGGGCAAGATCTCCAACATCGTCGACTTCGGCGCTTTCGTCGACCTCGACGGGATCGACGGCCTGATCCACATTTCCGAGCTTTCCTGGAGCCACGTCAACCATCCCTCCGAAGTCGTCCAGATCGGCGACACGGTGCGGATCAAAGTGCTCGACATCGACCGCGACCGCCAGCGCATCTCCCTCGGCCTGAAGCAGACCCAGGAGGACCCGTGGCAGCGGGTGATCAACACCCACCGCGACGGCGACGTGCTGGAGGGGACCGTGACCAAGGTCGTCGCCTTCGGCGCTTTCGTCGAAATCCTCCCCGGGGTCGAGGGCCTGGTCCACATCTCCGAGCTCGCCGACCACCACGTCGAGAACCCGAGCGAAGTCGTCGAGCCGGGCTCGAAGCTGAACGTCAAGATCCTCGAGATCGACGAAGAGCGCCGCCGTCTCTCGCTCAGCATCAAGCGGGTCGAGGGGCAGAACATGGCGATGGCCGGGCTTGGCGAGCAGATCGCGCAGGCCGAAGGCAGTCAGGGCGAGGAGGCCGAGGTTCAGGCGGATCCGCCCTCGGGTTCAATGGCCGACGCGTTCGCGGACGCGAGCGCGGCCGCCGATGCCGCCGCCGAGGTCGAGGCTTCCGAGGATGCTGAGCCCGCTCCGGTTGCCGAGGAGAACGGCACGACGGAGAACGGGGAAGAGGAGCATCAGGAGGGGGAATCGGTGCAGGAGCGCCCGGATTCTCCTGACGACGTCGACGAGGCCGCGGGCGACGACTCGTCGAGCGACGACGCCGAGACGGGCGAGTCCGAGCAAGCCTGATCGGCGCCTCTCGATGGCGCCGCTGAAGATCGGCCTCACCGGTGGCATCGCCGCCGGGAAGTCGGAGGCGCTGAAGGCTTTCGGCCGGCTGGGCGCGTCGACCCTGTCGAGCGACGCGGTCGTCCACGAACTGCTCGAAGGCGAACCGCTGCGCGGCAGGCTGGAGGAGCGCTGGGGGCCGGAGGTGGTCGTTGACGGGGCGGTCAACCGGGCGAAGATCGGCGAGGTCGTCTTCGCCGACCCCGAGGAGCTGACCTGGCTGGAGCGGCAGATCCACCCGCTGGTGCAGGCGCGCACCGCGGAGTGGCTGCTCTCGCTGCCGGAGGGGACCGAGGTCGCGGTGGTCGAGGTGCCGCTGCTGTTCGAGGTCGGCGGCGAGCGGCCTTTCGACACCACCGTCGCCGTCGTCACCGCCGACGAGGTGCGGCGCGAGCGGGCCGCGGCGCGCGGGCACGCGCTGGTCGACGAGCGCGAGGCGCGGCAGCTGACCCAGGGGGAGAAGGCCGGGCGAGCCGACCACGTGGTCGAGAACGACGGCTCGGTGGAGGACCTGGAGCGGGCCCTGTCCGCTCTGCTCGAAAAGCTGCGGCGATGAAGCGGAAGGCGATCCGCCGACGCCGATTTGTCGCCCTCGGGACCACCGCGGCGCTGCTCGGGGTGCTGGTCGGCGCCCTGGTCGCCAGCGGCGCCTTCGACCACGCCCTGCAGGAGCTGACCCTGCCGCTGCGCCACGAGGACGTGATCCGCCAGCAGGCCGACGAAAAGGAGGTCGACGCCGCCCTGATCGCCGCCGTGATCTACTCCGAGTCGAAGTTCCGGGACCAGACTTCGAGCGCGGGAGCGCGGGGACTCATGCAGATCACGCCGGAAGCGGCCGACACGATCGCTCAGAACAGCGAGGCGACCACCTTCGAACTGAAGGATCTCGGCGATCCGGAAATCAACATCCGCTACGGCACCTTCCTGCTGTCCGAACTGCTCGAACGCTACGACGGCGACGAGGCGGCGGCGCTGGCCGCCTACAACGCCGGGCCCGGCAACGCCGACAAGTGGGGCGGGTCGAGCCTGACGGTCGAGGAGATCCCCTTCCCGGAAACCCGCGCCTACGTCGAAGAGGTGCTGGAGAAGCGCGACGAGTACCGCCAGGAGTACGCCTTGGAGCTGGGCTATGGAAACCTCCGTTAGACCGCGCGTCGCCGCCCTGGCGCTGGCCGTCGGCGTCGTCCTCGCCGACTCCTCGATCGTCGTTTTGGCGCTGCCGGAGATCTACCGCGAACTCGACACCAGCGTCGCCGGCGTCACCTGGGTGCTGATCTCCTTCAACCTGGTGATGGCCCTGGCGGCGGTGCCGGCGGCGCTCCTGGCGCGGCGGGTCGGCCCGGGTCGGGCAGCCTCGCTCGGGCTGGCGGTCTTCGCCGGCGCCGGGCTCGCCTGCGGACTCGCCGACGAGCTCTCGACCTTGATCGCCGCCCGCTGCGTGCAGGCGGTCGGCGGTGCCCTGGCGGTGACCGCGGCGCTGGAGCTGCTGCCGGCGACGGTCGGCTCCGAGCGGCGGGCGGCAACCGTCTGGGCCGCCGCCGGGGCGACCGGCGCGGCGCTGGGGCCGGCGGTCGGCGGGCTGCTGACCGAGCTCGTCTCCTGGCAGTCGATCTTCCTCATCCAGGTGCCGGTCTCGCTTGCCGCGGCGGTGCCGATCTTCGCCGTCGCCAAGCACGAGGCGGCGACCGGGATCATCGAACCCGAGCTGCGCGAAACCGGCCGCCCGCACCTCTGGGCGAACCTCGCCCTGGCGATGGTCTCGGCCTCGATCGCGGCGGCGCTCTTCCTCCTCGTCCTGCTGCTGATCGAAGGCTGGCGCCTGAGCCCGATCGAAGCGGCGCTCGTCGTCTCGGTGATGCCGCTGGCGGCGGTCCTCAGCGGCAAGCTCGCCGACCTTGTTCCCGACGCGCGCTCGCGGGCGGCCGCGGGGGCGATCCTCGTCTCCGGCGGGCTCGCCGGCCTCGCCTTCCTGCCGAAGGCGACGATCGCGCTGACGGTGCCGCCGCAGATCCTTGTCGGGATCGGGCTGGCGCTGGTGCTCTCGGCGCTGACCGAGACGGCGCTGGGGGGGAGGGCGCCGCAGGCGATCCACGGCGGCTGGACGATCTCCTCCCGCCACGCCGGCGTCGTCATCGGCCTGCTGGTGCTGACGCCGATCTTCACCGCCGACATCGAAGAGCAGCGCCACGACGCGATCGACGCGGGCACCGCGGTCATCCTCGACTCTTCGGTCAACCCGCTGTTGAAGCTCGACTTGGCGGAAAAGGTGAGCGAACGGCTGGACGAGGAGCGCGGCAAAGTGCCGACGATCGGGCCCGCCTTCGAGCCGAAGCCGGCCGATTCCGTCGAGCGGGCCGAAGTCGAGCAGCTGCAGGGCGAACTGCAGGACCAGCTCGACCGCGGCGCCACCCACGCCTTCAGCACCTCGTTCATCCTCGCCGCCCTGCTGGGCCTGATCGCCCTCTTCCCGATCGCGCTCTCGCGGAGGGTCGACCTGTGAGCGGGCAGGGGCGGCTCAGCGGCACCGTTCTCATCGTCGGCGCGATCGTCGCCTCGCTGGTCCTCGTCGGCGCCTACCTGGCCGCCGGGGGT
>JBIOTO010000001.1:0-3740 GCA_044865945.1 Solirubrobacterales bacterium | reverse complement strand
TCTATGTCGGGGAAAGGACGAACGCCGCCTTTCAGGGTGGCGCGAGCCGCATCTTTCGACCTATGCGGTGTTTAGGCTGGCAACTCAATGGGGCGTCGATTCTCAGCCGCATTCCTCGCCGCGCTTGCTGTCGGCGTGCTTGTCTGCGCCGTCGCCGGGGCCGCGATGATCGGCATCTACCGCAACAGCATGGAGACGCTGGCCCAGCGCAGCCAGCTGGTCAAGCTCTCCGGCGCCAACTGCGCCCGGGCCGGCGCCAATGGCGCGATGCGGGTCACGCTGGGCAAAAAAACCGCCTCCTGCTCGTTCCGCACGCCGGTGCTCGGCCGCGATCTGGAGATCGCCGCCACCGAGCGCCTGCTCAGCGGCACCCCGGAGAACCTCCAGCGCAAGGCCTTCCTCGGGCTGGAGCTGCGGGCCGGAGCCGGGGCCAAGTACCAGCTGCTCGTCTTCCCGCGGCAGAAAAAGGCGCAGCTGGTGAAGGTCACCGGCGAAGGCTCCAAATACCTGGCGATCGCCAAGAACGAGAAAGCCGTGATGGGCGTCAACGAAGCGAACGTGCTGCAGCTGCGCGCGGTCAACATCAAGGACGGCCCGGAAAAGGGCCAGGCACAGCTCCTCGCCTACGTCGGCGGCAAACTGGTCGGCGAAGCCGTCGATCCCGGCGCCGGCGAGCTGACCGGGCGCAACTCGACCGTCATCGTCGGCACGATCAAGAACGGCAACGGCGTCGTGGCCAGCGTCGACGACGTCGTCGTCCGTGTTCCCAGCCCCTTTTAGCCCTCGGGGCATAATTCGAGGCGATGTCGACGAGCACGATCGAGCGGCCGCGCACGGCTGGCCCCGGCTCCGGGCTTGGCGGTAACTGGCGCGTGATCGTCCGCAACGACAACCACAACACCTTCGACCACGTTGCCCAGACGCTCGCGCAGGTGCTGCCGGGGGTCTCGCTCGACCAGGGCTACCGGATCGCCGACACGATCCACAACGGCGGCCAGGCGATCGTCTGGACCGGCCCGCGGGAGCCGGCCGAGCACTACTGGGAGCAGCTCGACGGGGCGGGCCTGACGATGGCGCCGCTGGAGCGCGCATGACCCCCTTCGGCCTGGGACGGTCGCGGCGGCGCGAGCCGCGACCCGCGGATGGCTCGCGGCCGGTGCTCGCGGTCGACATCGACGGCGTCATCTCCCTCTTCGGGTTCGAGGGCGCGCCGCGGGTCGAGGGGGCCGAGATGGAGCTGATCGACGGCGCCCTGCACTGCATCTCCCTGCCCGCCGGCGACCGGCTGCGCCGCCTGGCCGATCACTTCGACCCGGTCTGGGCGACCGGCTGGGAGCACGGCGGCGAGCGGGTCTCACAACTCCTCGGTTTGCCGGCCTGGCCGGCGCTGAGCTTCAAGGGGGCGGCGCGCTTCGGCTCCGCCGACTGGAAGCTGGAGCCGCTCGATCGCTTCGCGGCCGGGCGGCCGCTGGCCTGGATCGACGACAGCCTCGACGAGCCCTGTTACGCCTGGGCGCGGGAACGCGCCGAGCCGACGCTGCTGGTCGAGGCCGAACCCGACCTCGGCATGCAGGAGGTGCACGTCGAGGCGCTGCTGGGCTGGGCCCGCAGCCTCGAGGCTGACCAGCGGGATTAGGCGCTACTCGGCGGCGACGAGGGTGTGCCAGGCCGGCAGCAGCGGGATGTCGTAGACGTCGATGATCGAGGCGCGGGCCTGCTCGATCTCGTCGGAGAACCAATAGCGTTCGAAGTCGGCGCGGCTCTCCCAGACCATCGTCTGGCGGAAGGCCTGCGGATCGTCGATCGAGCGGATCAGCGACCAGCTCTTGGCGCCGTAGGCGGGCGCCTTGGCCGCCACCGGTTCCCAGAGGTCGAGGAAGCGGTCGGACCGGAAGGGGACGATGTGCCAGTCGAGGGTGCAGACCTCTGCCATCAGATTCGCCTTTCGAGTCGGTTGCCTGGGGCGCTCATGCGCCGACCTCAGCCCGGATCGCGCCGGGGCCGTCCTCGTGCTGTCCCTCGTCCTCGGACTCGGCGCCGACGAGGATCGAGATCTTGCCGAGGTGCTTGTTTTCGTGCATCAGCTGGTGGGCGCCGGGGACGCCGTCGAAGCCCATCGTTTCCGAGAGGACCGGCCGCACCTTGCCCTCGGCCATCAGCTGGTTCGCCTTCATGCACTCGTAGGCGTTGGCGAAGTGGGAGCCGATGATCTGCTTCTGCTTCATCCACAGGTAGCGGACGTCGAAGTCGAGCTGGTAGCCCGAGGTGGCGCCGCAGATCACGACTTTGCCGAACGGTTTGACGGTGAAGACCGAGGTCGGGAAGGTGGCGCGGCCGACGTGCTCGAAGACGATGTCGGGAGCGTCGCCGAGGATCCCTTTCACCTTTTTGGCGAACGCGCGCGAGGCCTTGAAGCGCTCCTTGTCGGCGGTCGGGTCGGCGAGGTTCTCGTCGGTCCGCATCATCTCGCCGAACTCGTTGCGGTTGACGTAGTCGACGGCGCCGAGCTTCTTGATCAGCTCGCCCTTCTCGTCGGAGGAGACGACGCCGACCGCGTTGGCGCCGGCCGCTTTGCAGAGCTGGACGGCGAAGACGCCGAGGCCGCCGGCAGCGCCCCAGATGAGGACGTTGTGGCCGGCCTGCAGCTTGCACTGGTCCATCAGCATCCGGTAGGCGGTGAAGTAGGTCAGCCCGTAGGAGGAGGAGTCGACCCAGGAGAGGTTGCGCGGCTTCGGCAGCAGCTGCTGCGCCTGGACTTTGGTGAACTGGGCGAAGGAGCCCCAGGTCGTCTCGTAGCCCCAGATGCGCTGGCTCGGCGCCGCCATCGGGTCGAGGCCGTGGACCTCGACGTCCTCGTAGGAGGCCTGGTTGCAGTGGATCACGACCTCGTCGCCGACTTTCCAGCGGGTGACACCCTCGCCGACTTTCCAGACGACGCCGGAAGCGTCGGAGCCGCCGATGTGGTGGCCGAACTCGGGGTGGTCGCCGTAGCCGAAAATCGAGACCGGCTCGCCCAGCGAGGCCCAGACGTTGTTGAAGTTGACGCCGGCGGCCATCACCCGCACGATCACCTCGAAGGCGCCGGGCTCGGGAACCTCGATCTGCTCGAGCTGGAACGCGTCCTTGGGTTCGCCCTCGCGCTCCTGGCGGATCACCCACGCCGCCATCGTCTCCGGCAGGGTGCCGGGCTCGACGTCCAACTTCGCAACTGCACTCGTGTCAACGGCCAAGACTCGGCTCCTCCGCGGGTCGTTAAGTTCGGACCGCGAATCCTAGTTCAGCGGCGCGGAGCACGGATCGAACCTGCGGTTTACCACCGCTGAGGTGGCAAATCATCGGCTCGCGTTTCAGGCGGCCTTGGGACCTTCGATGTCGCGTAACTCGGGTGCCGTGATCTCACGAACCGTTGCCTCGACCGGCTTCGGCGGCTCGATCTCCTTGCCCGGGGCGACGCCGAGCCCCTCGACCTTGCGCAGCTGCGGCAGCAGCCGCCGTTCCATCGAGCCGACGGCGGTGTCGTAGGCGCCGGTGGCGGTGCGCAAGCCGCGGCCGATCTTGTCGAAGTCGCCGAGGAATTTGCCGAAGCGGGCGTGCAGCGTCTTCGCCGCCTCGGCGACCTCGGCCGCCTCGGCGACCATCCGCTCCTGCCGCCAGCCCAGCTCCATCGTCCGCAGCAGCCCGATCAGCGAGGTCGGGCTGACGAGGAGGACGTTGCGCTCGAGCGCGTAGTCGAAGAGCGC